>NZ_JBBCVB010000018.1:0-118791 GCF_037199905.1 Serratia sp. MMO-28 | reverse complement strand
CCTGGCGGATTTCATCATGGTTCGGGCCACAGAAAGGCCCAGAAAAAAACCGGATATATGGCTGCAATACCTGTTCACTTTATTCAAGAAAAACACTGGCATCATCGGGAGCGTCCATATACGCCTGTCGTAGCCGGCCGTGATGCGCCGTGGCGCAGTGAGGGTAGCCGCGCAGCGGCCGCCTGATATGGCAAGGGCCGGGGTGCAGGGGGCTGGCTCTTGAGCCCCCTGCTCGGTCGCGTTCATCGTGCTGTTGAATGAACGTAAAATGTTTAGCGACCGAAATAAATACTCGTCTAACTTGTGAACAAGCTATCTTCTGCATGGTGCAAAATTGTACTTAACTGATTCGGATATCAACTCGCAAACGGTACCATCATTACCCCCGCCCCAGTTTCATGATCGCCTCAAGCACCGCGCCGCCGATGGCCCGCGCTTTATCCGACACCGTGGTGTAATCCGCCTCGGCACCGCGCGGATCGATATCGCCGATCTTGCAGCCGGTTTTTACCTCCAGCCCGGCCTGTAACAGCCCGCGCACCATGCCGGAAAGCGGTGCAATCACCGGTATTTCACCGCAGTGGGCGATAATATCCCCTTCCTGCACCAAATCCCCCAGCGCCACGCAGCAACGCATCACGCCGTCCGCTGGCGCGCGGATCACCCGGCGCGCGGTATGGCCGCCGATATTGCCGGGGATGCCGGTATTCGGGTGGGTATAACCCTGGTAAATCACCCGCCCCAACTCATGGCCGCGATGGGTTTCAATTACCGCGTCGCAATCCTGCCCGGCGTTGAAACCGGGGCCGAGGGCGACGGTGAACGGCGCCATCGTGCGCTGAGTGCCCAGGTTTTGCTTGGCCAGAATGGCATCCACCAGAAAACGTGGCTTGAGCTGCTCCAGAGACTGGGCCGCGCCGTCGATCAGCAGCGGGATTTCGCCGCGGTTGATCAACTCGAAAGCTTCATCAACGTCTTTTGCCAGGCGGCCGCTTACCCCTTCAACACAGGCTTGGCCATCAAACATCGCCTGCGCAAAGGCCACCGTGCGGCGGATAGCGGTGGGTTGGGCAATATCCAACATGACTACCTGAAAACCGGCATGATAAAGCCGCAGCGCCACGCCGGTGGCGATATCACCCGCCCCGCGGATCACCACCAGTTTGTCACGCGTCAGCCGGATATCCTCTTTCATCAGGCCGCCTGGTGATTGGTTTTTAATCTGTAACAGTTCTGCCAGCACGCTGATGGCGATCTCTTCCGGCGTTTCTGCACCAATGTTATAGCCAATGGGCGCGTGGAGCCTGGCAATGTCGGTTTCGCTGATGCCGCATTGCCTGAGCCGGTGGGTAAAGGTCTGCACTTTGCGGCGGCTGGCGAGCAACCCCAAGTAGCGCAGCGGCTGGCCGATCAGCGCGTTTAACGCTTCGCAATCCTGATTGTTGGTGGCGATGATCACAAAGTTGCTGGGCTCGATATTCATCTTGCTGATGGCGGCCGGGAAGCTCTCGTCATGCACCAGGGTGGTGCCCGGTGGGAACAGGGCGGCATCGAGGTTAGCAGGATAAATATCGGTAACGTGAATATCGAACCCCAAAGGCTTGGCGGCGTGGGCGATAGCGCGGTTGACGTGCCCGGCACCGATCAACACCAGGCGTGGGCGCAGGCCGTGCACATCGATATAAACCGACATCGCGCCGCCACAGTCTGAGCCCACCGCATCCTGGCCGTTACGCGCCATGCGGCCATGAAACACGCGGGCCTTGCGTTCGGCAATGGCGGCGATGGCCTGCTCGATCACCAGGCGTTCAATCATGCCGCCACCGATGGTGCCGATACAGCCGCCATCGGCCATCACCAACATTTGCCCAGAGTGGCGCGGCGTGGAGCCACGGCTTTCAATAATCTGGGCGATCGCAAAGGGCCGGTTTTCCTCTTCCAGTCGCGCCGCTTCGGCGAAGATATTCATGCTGACCTCTTATTTAGGATATCTGCGTGGTAACCAGTGGTGGATCGGCGGGTTGTGCTGCACGGCGCCAAACCAGATGGCGCTGAGCGCCGCATCTTGCTGCAATAGCTCAAGCCAGGCGGGATCGGGCTGATTATCACAATGAGAAAACTGATTGATCAGCCAAATCCGGCGCGCACCGGCTGGCGCACCTTTGAACATCCCTTGTGGGTGGGCAATCAAGGTACGGAATACCCGGCTATCAAGCGCCTCACCGGCAGCGATCCCGGTCAGCGCCGAGAAAATCGCCCAGCGGTGAATCTGCTGTGGATCGGCAGGGCGATTAATCACCTGGCCCCCGGTTAGCGCGATGACACAATCACTGCTGGAGGGGATGCAAGGTTCATGCCTTGCCGGGGCTTTCAGCGGCAAACCGCGCGCACCGTCGGCTTCCACCAGGATCACGTCAAATTCCCCCTGCTGCTTCATCTCATCGATCTGTTCGGGGCTAAACCCGTCAACCTTGTTATTCTGCGGTTGGTAATGGCTGAAGTTGGCGGTAATCGCCGCTGTCGGGCGGGTGATGGGCCGTTGGCCGATGCACAGCTGATGATAGGTGGCAGGAGCAGGGCGGTACATCTTGGTGGTGGTGGTAAACAGCACCCGTTTGCCCTGTTGATAGAATGCCTGTGCCAACCACAACAGGGTGCTGGTTTTGCCTCCGGCACCAATCAGGCTAATCAACAGCGGGAGGCCATTATCCAAGCGCTGATATTCTTCTGTGAAGAGTTCCCGCAAGGCCGGAATCATAAATAAGCGATCTCATGAGTTAAAAAAGAATGCTGAAGCGTAATATGCCGTTTTTTATTTCTTCTGGGGGTTAATTACGCGGATTCTTTGATGTAATCGAGGTTTAGTAATTGTTCATACTTTATCGATTGCGCTCACGCTTTCATTTAGGCGTTAATTTTGCTGTATCAAAGTGATATTGAGAGGTGCTTTTTTGATAATTCACCCTATGGGGTGAATAACGGTTGTTGCCCATCAGTAGTCAGTGATTTTTATTCTCAATTGCGCCTGTGAGCTTCTTCACAAATAAAAACAACAATTAGAACTGCCTCACGAATTTTATCCGTATGCAACAGCGTAAAGAGTTTTGGCCTGATTGTTGCTGCGTTATGCCTAACCGAGGTGAAAAACCGCAAGCAGGTTTTTGCCGATCACCATTCAGGCATTTTTTCGCAAGGAGATAAGCTATGGGAGATATCATGCGTCCGGTTCCGTTCAAGGCGCTGTTAACCCGGATTTTCGAGGAATATCATGAGAATCGTTCCATTTTTGGTATTCCGGAGCAGCAGTTTTATCGCAAGCGTGACGATCGGCAGATTAAGGTTTTCAATGAAAGCTGTGAAACTCCGCTCGGCCCGGCGGCTGGCCCGCATACGCAATTGGCGCAGAACATTATCGTTGCCTGGCTGACCGGCGGGCGGTTTATTGAATTGAAAACCGTACAAATTCTCGATCGCTTAGAGATTGAAAAACCCTGTATCGATGCTGAAGACGAATGCTTCAACACCGAATGGTCGACAGAATTTACTCTGCTCAAGGCCTATGATGAATATTTAAAAGCCTGGTTTGCCTTACATCTGCTGGAAGCGATGTTTGACCCGAGAGCGAAAGGGGAAAGTAAATCCTTTATTTTTAATATGAGCGTGGGGTATAACCTCGACGGGATCAAACAACCGCCGATGCAGGAATTCATCCATAATATGATCAATTCGGCCCAGCAGCCGAAATATGCCGAATATGCCAAGGTGCTCGGTGAATGGGTGAACAATGATGAATTTATTACCCGGTTCGATCTCTCTGCCCAGCGCAACGCATTAAGCCAATTGCCGAACACAATTCCGGCGCAATTGGTCAGCGGAATTACCCTATCCACCATGCATGGCTGCCCACCAAATGAAATCGAAGCCATCTGCCGTTATATGCTGGAAGAGAAACATCTTAACACCTTTGTGAAATTAAACCCGACGCTGCTGGGTTATCGGCGCGTGCGGGCCATTCTGGATACCTGTGGTTTCGATTATATCGGCCTGAAAGAAGAATCCTTCGAGCACGATCTCAAACTGGATCAGGCAGTGGCGATGCTGCGCCGCCTGGTGGCGCTGGGTAAACAGCACCAGTTGGGCTTTGGGGTTAAGCTCACCAACACGCTGGGGACCATCAACCACAAAGGCGCGTTGCCCGGCGAAGAGATGTACATGTCTGGCCGTGCGTTATTCCCGCTTTCTATTAACGTGGCGGCGGTGTTATCGCGCGAGTTTAACGGTGAACTGCCGATCTCCTATTCCGGCGGCGCCAGCAAGTTTAACATCCGCGATATTTTTGAAACCGGTATCCGGCCAATCACCATGGCCACCGATCTGCTGAAGCCCGGCGGTTATTTACGCCAGACCGAATGCCTGCACGAGCTGGAAAAATCGGCATGCTGGCAGATGACGCGCATTGACGTCGCCAAGCTGGAAGCGCTGGCGGAGAAAGCCGTCAGCATGGAATATACCCAGAAACACTGGAAAGCGCAGGACAGCATCGACGCCGGTGGCCCGCTGCCGATGATTGACTGCTACGTGGCACCCTGTGTTACCGCCTGCGCCATTAAGCAGGATATTCCGGAATATATCCGCTTGCTGGGAGAGCAGCGCTATGCCGATGCGCTGGAGCTGATTTATCAGCGTAACGCTTTACCGGCGATCACCGGCCATATTTGCGATCACCAGTGCCAGTACAACTGTACGCGCATCGATTACGACAGTGCGCTGAACATCCGTGAGCTGAAAAAGGTGGCGTTGGAGAAGGGCTGGGACGAATACCAGCGCCGCTGGCACAAGCCAGCGGGCTCCGGCAGCAAACACCCGGTGGCGATTTTAGGCGCTGGCCCTGCGGGGCTGTCCGCTGGTTACTTCCTGGCGCGCGCGGGCTATCAGGTCACGCTGTTTGAGCGTGAGCCGAATGCCGGTGGCGTGGTGAAAAACATCATTCCACATTTTCGTATTCCGGCCGAGGCCATTGAGCATGATATTGAGTTTGTTGCCGCGCATGGCGTGAAGTTTGTTTATGACTGCGACCCTGAACTGACGGTCGATAAGCTGCAACAGCAGGGCTTCGATTACGTATTCATCGGCATCGGCACTGATAAAAACAGCGGTGTGAAGCTGGCGGGTGATAACCGCAACGTCTACAAATCCTTGCCGTTCCTGCGCAATTTCAACCAGGGTAAGCCGATGAACCTGGGTAAACACGTGGCGGTGGTCGGTGCAGGCAATACGGCAATGGACTGCGCCCGTGCTGCGCTGAAAGTGCCTGGCGTGCAGGAGGTCACGGTGCTGTACCGCCGCACGCTGAACGAAATGCCTGCCTATCGTGAAGAGTATCTGGAAGCGGTGGAAGACCAAGTGAAGTTTATGTTCCTCACCAACCCGGAACATTTCGCTGCCAATGGCACCTTAACCGCCAGAGTGATGGCGCTGGGTGAGCCAGACGAGCAGGGGCGCCGTCGCCCGGTGCCGACCGAACAAACGCTTACGCTGCAGTTTGATGCACTGATCACCGCGATTGGCGAACAGGCCGATGAGGAGGTGCTGTGCAAGCTGGGGGTGCCGCTGGATGCCGCCGGTTACCCGCAGGTTAATACCGTCACCGGTGAAACCACCCGGCCGAATGTGTTCCTGATTGGCGATGTACAGCGCGGCCCGTCATCGATCGTCGCCGCCATCGGCAGCGCCCGCAGCGCGGCAGAAACGGTGCTGGCACGGGAAAATGTCAAAACCCATCACCAAGACAAATACTGGTCGAATGTCGATCCGGTGGAGGTCTATCGCCGCAAAGGGGTGATTGCGGTCTCGGTGGTGGATAAAACGGATCGCGAAGCCTTTGTGGCACAGGAAGCGCAGCGTTGCCTGGAATGCAACTACGTGTGCAGCAAATGTGTCGACGTCTGCCCGAACCGCGCCAACGTGTCGATCGCGATACCGGGCTTCCGTGATCGTTTCCAGACCCTGCATTTGGATGCCTACTGCAACGAATGCGGCAACTGCGCCCAGTTCTGCCCATGGCAGGGCAAGCCCTACAAAGACAAAGTCACCGTTTTCAACCTGCCGCAGGATTTTGCCAACAGTACCAACGCCGGTTTTCTGGTGAACGGTCAGCAGGTTAGCGTGCGCCTGGGGGACAATGTTTATCAACTGCAGATAGGCGATAACGGCCAGATCAGGCAGGTGCCGCAGGAGTTGGAGACGATGTGCCACATCATCAACCATGTGTATGCCCATCATCATTATCTGTTGGGTCAGGTGGAGGCGTAATCATGCTGATTTTAACTAATGCCACTGCCGTGCAGCTTGAGCCGGCCAGCGTTCAGCACGGGATCGACATCGCCATTGAAGGGGCTTTGATCAAAGAGGTGGGTCAGGGGCTGGCGGCAAAATATCCGCAGGCGGAAACCCGTAATATGCACGGCAAGCTAGTGATGCCGGGGATCGTCTGTGCGCATAACCACTTTTACTCCGGTTTGTCACGCGGCATTATGGCCAACATTGCGCCATGCCCGGATTTTATCTCCACGCTGAAAAACCTGTGGTGGCGTCTCGATCGCGCGCTGGATGAGGAGTCGCTGTATTACAGCGGCCTGATCTGCTCGCTGGAAGCCATCAAGAGCGGTTGTACCGCAGTGATCGACCACCACGCCTCGCCGAATTTTATCGCCGGATCGCTGAAAACCCTGCGTGCAGGCTTTATCAAAGCCGGGCTGCGTGGCATGACCTGCTTTGAAACCACCGATCGCAACGGCGGCAACCGTGAATTGCGGGCCGGCGTTGAGGAGAATATCGCTTTTGCTAATCTGATCGACAGCGCTAAAGCCGCCGGTAAGGAACCTTATCTGGTGGAGGCACATATCGGTGCTCACGCGCCCTTCACCGTTACCGATGACGGGTTGGCGATGTTGCGCGAAGCGATGCAGAGCACCGGGCGCGGGCTGCATATTCACGCCGCCGAAGACCGTTATGATGTATCACATAGCCATGACAAATACGGCCAAGACCTGATGGTACGCCTGGCCCAGTACGATCTGCTCGGTGCTAAAACGCTGGTGGCTCACGGCCTGTACCTTTCCGCTGCCGACATCGAGCTGATTAACCAGCACGATGCCTTCCTGGTACACAACGCTCGTTCCAACATGAATAACCATGTTGGTTACAACCATCAACTGGCGCAGTACCGCAACCTGGCGCTCGGCACCGACGGCATTGGTTCAGATATGTTTGAAGAGCTGAAATTTGCCTACTTCAAGCACCGCGATGCCGGCGGAGCGCTGTGGCCGGACAGCTTTGCCCGCTTCCTGGCAAACGGCAATCAACTACTGGCGCGCAACTTTGGTGCCCGGTTCGGTTGCCTGGCGGCAGGTTACAAAGCGGATCTCACCATCTGTGATTACCCGTCACCTACGCCGCTGGCGGCGCAGAATATCGGCGGCCACATGGCCTTCGGCATGGGGGCGAGCAGCGTGAACAGCGTGATGGTGGAGGGCAATATGGTTTATCAGAACGGCAAATTCCCATTCGATGTTGAACCAATCTACGCCGAGGCGCGCAAGGTTGCTGCCCAGCTCTGGAAACGTATGGACGCCTTGAACTAAGCAGGTTGCCGCCCCGGATAACGGGGCGGTTGACCTTGATGGGGTGAAAAATGATTGAGCAATTCTATCGGCCGGGATCGGTGCAGCAGGCGCTGGAGTTGAAACGCCAGTTTCTTGATGAAGCGGTGTACTTCGGCGGTGGCAGCAAGTTGAACGCCGCACCCACTAAAACCGAGAAAAAGATCGCCATTGCGTTGACAGCGTTGGGGCTCGACCAGTTGAACTGGCAGCAGGGTGCGCTGCATATCGGTGTCACCATTCCCTTACAGAAACTGATTGATTCGGCGTTGACCCCGCCTGCGCTGCGAGAGGCGCTGGGCTTTGTCTATTCCCGCCATATTCGCAATCAGGCCACGCTGGGGGGGGAGATCGCCGCGGCACCCAAAGACTCGGTGTTGCTGCCGGTGTTGCTGGCGTTGAGCGCCAAGGTGGTGATTGGCGACGGTAACACCCTGGAACTGGAGGATTATCTGGCAGGCGCTCAGCAAGAATTATTACTGGAGTTGGTGTTGCCAGACCCCTATCGCCGTTGCGCCACGCGCAAGGTTGCCCGCTCGGCGGCCGGGCTGGCGGTGCTGACCGCCGCTGTTTCCTGCGATGCGCAGCAAAAGGTCCGTATCGCTCTGAGCGGTGTCGTCGCGCAGCCAAGCCGCCTGCGTGATGCCGAACAAATGGGCCTGAGCGGCCCGGCGCTGGAAAAAGTGGTCGCCGAAGCGGTAGCTCCCCAAACCGATCTCTGCGGTAGCGTGGCCTATAAACGCTACATCAGCGGCGTCGTGGTGGCCGATCTGCTCGCCAGTTGCCAGGCGTCAGGAGGGAAACAATGATCAACATTCGCTTTACGCTTAATGACAGCGAGCAGGTGATGCAGTGCCAACCCGGCGAAAACGTGCAGCAACTGCTGTTTAAGCTGGGAATGCATGCGGTACGCAACAGCGATGATGGATTCGGCTTTGCCGGTTCGGATGCCATCATGTACAACGGCGTGGTGGTTAACGCCTCTTTGCTGATCGCCGCTCAGCTTGACGGCGCGGTGGTCACCACCGCCGAAGCGCTAGGGAGCTGGAATCAACTGAGCCTGGTGCAGCAGGCGATGGTGGACGTCGGGGTTGTGCAGTCCGGCTATAACGATCCGGCGGCGGCGCTGATCCTGACGGATTTGCTGGAGCGCATTGCAGCACCAACGCGCGCACAGATCGACGATGCGCTGTCGGGGCTGTTCAGCCGCGATGCCGGTTACCAGCAGTTTTATCAGGTGGTGGCCCTGGCGGTGGCGCGGCGTAATGACCCTGAGTTTCAGGCACCGGCAGCCCCCGAATTTCGCAGCGATCTCAACGTGGTTGGCAAGCTGTGCCCGAAAGTGGACGCGGCAAAAATGGTGCAGGCCAAGCCTTGCTACGTTGAAGATCGCGTGGCGCGTAATGCCTGCATCATCAAGATGCTGCGCAGCCCGCACCCTCATGCGCTGATTACCCGTCTGGACGTCAGCAAAGCCGAGGCGTTACCAGGGGTGGTGCATGTGATCACCCACCTCAACTGCCCGGATATTTACTACACCCCTGGTGGGCAGAGCGCGCCGGAACCTTCGCCGCTGGATCGCCGGATGTTTGGCCAGAAGCTGCGCCACGTGGGCGATCGGGTCGCGGCGGTGGTGGCCGAGAGCGAAGCGATCGCGCAGGCGGCGCTGGGGTTGATTGAGGTCGAATATCAGGTGTTGCAGCCCGTAATGTCGATTGACGACGCGATGGCGGAAGGCGCACCGCTGGTGCATGACGAGCCGATTGTCTACGTCAACGGTGCTCCGGCCGATTTGGCCGAGCAGAATCGAGGCTCTGCACAGCGTGCAGGCGAACATTTGACGATCAATTTCCCGATTGGTGCCAAACCGCATCGCAATATTGCTGCCGCAGTTCATGGGCAGATTGGCAATGTGGAAAAGGGTTTTGCCGAAGCGGATGTGGTGCTGGAGCGCACTTATGAATCCAAGCAGGTGCAGCAATGCCCGGCAGAAAAACACGTTTGCTACACCTACATGGATGGCGATCGGCTGGTGATCCACGCCTCAACCCAGGTGCCATGGCACCTGCGCCGCCAGGTGGCGCGCATTGTCGGGCTGAAGCAACATAAAGTGCACGTGATCAAAGAACGCGTGGGCGGTGGTTTTGGCTCCAAGCAGGACATTCTGCTGGAAGAGGTCTGCGCCTGGGCCACCTGCGTGACCGGCCGCGCGGTCTATTTTCACTACACCCGCGAAGAGGAGTTCATCAGCAATACCTCGCGCCACGTGGCGAAAGTGAAGGTGAAGATCGGGGCGAAAAAGGATGGCCGCCTGACGGCGATCGACATGAACTTCCTCGCCAATACCGGCCCTTATGGCAACCACGCGCTGACGGTGCCCAGCAACGGCCCGGCGCTGTCGCTGCCGCTGTATCCGTGTGAAAACGTCAATTTCCAGGTCACCACCTATTACAGCAATATCTGCCCGAACGGTGCCTATCAGGGCTACGGTGCGCCGAAAGGCAACTTCGCCCTGACCATGATTTTGGCCGAATTGGCCGAAAAACTGGGGCGCGATCCGCTAGAGATTATTGAGCTCAACCGGGTGGTGGAAGGGCAGGAGCTGAAGATCCTCGGGGCGATCGGCGAAGGCAAAATGCCAACCTCGGTGCCCCGCGCCGCCAGCTGTGCGCTGGAGCCGATTTTGCGTAAAGGGCGTGAACTGATCCGCTGGAACTCAGCGAAGGCGAAAAACGGCGACTGGCAGATTGGCCGTGGCGTTGCGATTATCATGCAGAAATCCGGCATCCCGGATATCGAACAGGCTAACTGCATGATTAAGCTCGAATCGGACGGCACCTTTATCGTTCACTCTGGCGGCGCGGATATCGGCACCGGGCTGGATACGGTGGTTGGCAAGCTGGCGGCTGAAGTGCTGTGTTGCCCGTTTGCCGATGTACACGTGATCTCAGGTGATACCGATCACGCCCTGTTTGATAAAGGGGCCTACGCTTCTTCCGGCACCTGCTTCTCCGGCAATGCGGCGAAAAACGCGGCAGAAAACCTTAAGGCAAAAATCCTGTTCCACGGTGCGCAGATGCTGGGTGAGCCTGAGGCCGATGTGGCACTGGTGGCCCCCGGCGTGGTGCGCGGTAAACAAGGCGCAGTGTCATTTGCGCAGATCGCCCATAAAGCGGAAACCGGTACCGGATTCGGCACATTGGTGGCCACTGCGAGCTATATCTCTTCTGATTTTGCCTTCCCGTTCGGTGCCAACTTCGCCGAAGTGGCGGTGAATACCCGCACCGGAGAGATCCGTTTGGATAAGTTCTACGCCCTGTTGGACTGCGGCACGCCGGTCAACCCGGAACTGGCGCTGGGGCAGATTTACGGCGCTTCACTGCGCGCCATCGGCCACAGCATGTCGGAAGAGATTATCTACGATCGCCAAGGGGTGCCGATCACCCGTGACCTGCAAAGCTACGGCGCGCCGAAAATTGGCGATATCCCGAGCGATTTTCAGGCTTTCCTGGTGCCAAGCGACGACCACGTGGGGCCATACGGCGCCAAGTCGATCTCGGAAATCGGCGTTAACGGCGCGGCTCCGGCTATCGCTATGGCAATTCATGACGCTTGCGGCGTCTGGCTGCGGGAATGGCATTTCACACCGGAAAAAGTCCTGAAGGGGTTAAATAAGCTGTCAGCGTGAGCCCAGATGTCCGTCGTCTTTAATCGGTAATTAAAAAGGCGGCGGGCAGAAGCGATTCAATACTGTTATTGCCGCCATAAAGACAATGAGCGAAATAAAAAGCTCAGGCTGCCCCGTGGAATCAATATGGCGAAAGTGCAGGGCGTGGAGCAGTTAACGCGTGTCTATTGAATCAGATGATCAAATTTACTGAAAGGGAGTAAAGGGATGTCTGATATATCTACCGCAAGCAGCGATCTTATTTATCAAGTCGATGATAAGCCGCCGTTTAACCAAAGTGTTATTAGTGCTATTACCCATTTGCTGGCTATTTTTGTGCCGATGGTGGCACCGGCATTAATTGTCGGTACCGCACTGGCCTTACCGCCGGACATTACCGCCTATCTGGTTTCAATGGCGATGATTGCTTCGGGTATTGGCACCTGGCTACAGGTGAATCGCTATGGCCACATAGGTTCCGGCTTATTGTCGATCCAATCGGTTAACTTCTCTTTTGTCACGGTGATGATCGCCCTGGGCAGCACCATGAAAGCCGACGGCCTGCATGTGGAGGCGATGCTCTCTACCTTGCTCGGCGTCTCTTTCGTCGGCGCTTTTCTGGTGGTGGGCTCCTCGTTTATTTTGCCTTATCTGAGACGGGTGATTACGCCAACGGTCAGCGGCATTGTGGTGCTGATGATCGGCCTGAGCCTGATCAAGGTGGGCATTATCGACTTTGGCGGCGGTTTTTCGGCTAAAAGCAGCGGCACCTTTGGCAACTATGAAAGTATCGGCGTAGGGCTGTTGGTGCTGCTGGTGGTGATCGCCTTTAACTGCTGCCAAAACGCGCTGTTGCGCATGGGCGGCATTGCCATCGGTATTATCGTCGGTTATGTCGTGGCGCTGTGTTTAGGCATGGTCGATTTTTCGGTGATGCAGAACCTGCCGGTGATCACCGTGCCGGTGCCGTTTAAATATGGCTTCGCGTTTGATCTGCATGCCTTCCTGGTGGCGGGCACCATCTATTTGCTGAGCGTGCTGGAAGCGGTGGGGGATATTACCGCCACCGCGATGGTGTCCAACCGGCCCATTAAAGGGGCGGAATATACCTCGCGCCTGAGCGGCGGCGTTCTTGCCGATGGCCTGGTATCGGTAATTGCCACCATGCTGGGGTCATTGCCGCTGACCACCTTTGCCCAGAATAATGGCGTGATTCAAATGACCGGCGTGGCGTCGCGGCACGTTGGTAAATTTATCGCGGTGATTCTGGTTATTCTGGGGTTATTCCCGGTGATTGGCCGCTTCTTTACCACTATCCCGGCACCGGTTCTAGGCGGTGCGATGACGCTGATGTTTTCGATGATCGCCATCGCCGGGATCCGCATCATTATTTCCAACGGATTAAACCGCCGGGAAACCATTATTGTTGCCACCTCTCTGGGGCTTGGCCTTGGCGTTTCTTACGATCCGGAAGTGTTCCGCGTATTACCTGCCTCAATTTACGTTTTGGTGGAAAACCCGATCTGTGCCGGTGGCCTGACGGCTATTTTCCTGAACTTGCTGATCCCGCTGAATAATAACGAAGGCCGCTGCGTCGATACCCCTGAACTGGAAATCACCTCAGCGGAAAAGAATACGGATTAACGTTACCCGTTTATTGCTAAAAGGAATGTGTGTATGGAGTGTGAATCCTCAATCAAGGCCGTGCGGGGCAGTTTCCTGGATATTACCCGTACCGTGCAGTGCCCTGAAGAAATCGAAGGCCATCTGCGTTTTATTAAAGACGGCTTATTGTTAATCCGTAATGGCCGTGTGGACTGGTTTGGCACCTGGGCCGATGGGCATCAGCGCATCCCCGCCAGCATTCGGGTGCGTGATTACAGTGGCAAAATGATCGTACCAGGGTTTATTGATACCCATATTCATTACCCGCAATGTGAAATGGTGGGGGCCTATGGCGAGCAGTTGCTGGATTGGCTGAACAAGCACACCTTCCCGGCAGAAAAACGCTATAACGACCTGGAATATGCCCGCGAAATGTCGGCCTTTTTCATCAAGCAACTGCTGCGCAATGGCACCACCACCGCGCTGGTGTTTGGCACCGTGCACCCGGAATCGGTTGAGGCGCTGTTTGAGGCGGCGCACCACATCAATATGCGGTTGATTGCTGGCAAGGTGATGATGGATCGCCACGCGCCGGATTATCTGCTGGACACCGCAGAAAGCAGCTATACCCAGAGCAAAGCGCTGATTGAGCGCTGGCACCGCAATGGCCGCCTGCTGTACGCCATCACGCCGCGCTTTGCGCCGACCTCGACGCCAGAACAGCTGGCGGTAGCCCAGCGGCTGCGCCAGGAGTATCCGGATACCTATCTACATACCCATTTATCGGAAAACAAAGAAGAAATCGCCTGGGTGAAAGCCTTGTACCCGGAGCGTAAAAGCTATCTGGATGTTTACCATCATTACGGTTTGACCGGCAAAAACAGCGTGTTTGCCCACTGTATTCACCTGGAGGATGCCGAATGGGATTGCCTGCGTGATACCCATTCCTCCATCGCGTTTTGCCCAACCTCCAACCTGTATCTCGGCAGCGGTTTGTTCAATCTGCAAAACGCCTGGCGGAAAAGGGTCAAGGTGGGGATGGGCACCGATATCGGCGCGGGAACCACCTTCAATATGCTGCAAACGCTGAACGAAGCCTACAAGGTGATGCAACTGCAAAACTATCGGCTGTCGGCCTATGAGGCGTTTTATCTGGCTACGTTGGGCGGTGCCGATGCGCTCGGGCTGGCAGAAACCATAGGCAATTTCAACCTTGGGAAAGAGGCGGATTTCGTGGTGCTGGAACCAACGGCCACGCCGCTGCAACAGCTGCGCTATGACAACTCAAACACCTTGATCGATAAGCTATTTGTCATGATGACGCTAGGGGATGACCGGTCGATTTATCGCACCTATGTGGATGGCCGGTTGGTCTATGAACGCACTTAAAGAAACGTAGCTGATAACGAATGCAGACCTTAAGAGGGTATAGCAATGTCTAATCATTTTTCGCAAGTGACGTCAGAGAAAGCAACCCGTTCGATAGATGCCTATTTTAATATTAGCGCGCGGGGTAGCAGTATACGGCAGGAGGTGCTGGCAGGGTTGACCACCTTTCTGGCGATGGTCTACTCGGTGATTGTGGTGCCCGGCATGTTGGGCAAGGCTGGTTTCCCCCCCCGCTGCGGTGTTTGTCGCCACCTGCCTGGTGGCCGGTGTTGGCTCGTTGGTGATGGGGCTGTGGGCCAACCTGCCAATGGCGATCGGCTGTGCCATTTCCTTGACGGCGTTTACCGCTTTCAGCCTGGTGCTGGGCCAGCATATCAGCATTCCGGTGGCGTTGGGGGCGATCTTCCTGATGGGGCTGCTGTTTACCGCTATTTCGGTGACCGGCGTGCGCTCGTGGATTTTACGCAATCTGCCGATGGGCATTGCCCATGGCACCGGGATTGGCATCGGCCTGTTCCTGCTGCTGATTGCTGCCAACGGTGTCGGCATGGTGATCAAGAACCCACTGGATGGTTTACCGGTGGCGCTAGGATCGTTTGTTTCTTTCCCGGTGATGATGTCGCTGCTGGGGTTGGCGGTGATCCTCGGGCTGGAGAAGCTGCGCGTGCCGGGTGGAATTTTATTGGTGATCGTCGGTATCTCCATCGTTGGCCTGATCTTTGATCCGAACGTGAAATATCAGGGGCTCTTTGCGTTGCCGAGCCTGAGCGGGCCGGATGGGCAATCGCTGATTTTCAGCCTGGACATCAAAGGCGCGCTGAATCCGCTGGTGTTGCCGAGCGTGCTGGCGTTGGTGATGACGGCGGTGTTTGATGCCACCGGTACCATCCGCGCGGTGGCCGGGCAGGCCAATCTGCTGGATCAGGACGGGCAGATTATCAACGGTGGCCGGGCGTTAACCGCCGACTCGATGAGCAGTATGTTCTCTGCCCTGGTCGGCGCTTCACCGGCTGCGGTCTATATTGAGTCCGCAGCGGGAACGGCGGCCGGGGGCAAAACCGGCGTCACTGCGGCGGTGGTGGGCGTGTTGTTCCTGCTGATGCTGTTTCTGTCACCGTTATCCTATCTGGTACCCGGCTACGCTACCGCCCCCGCGCTGATGTATGTCGGCCTGCTGATGTTGAGCAACGTCACCAAACTGGATTTCAACGACTTTGTGGATGCAATGTCTGGCCTGGTGTGCGCGGTGTTTATCGTGCTGACCTGTAATATCGTCACCGGCATTATGTTGGGCTTCAGCACGCTGGTGATTGGCCGGGTATGCTCGAACGAGTGGCGCAAACTGAATATCGGCACGGTGATTATCGCGGCCGCGCTGGTGGCGTTCTATGCCGGGGGCTGGGCGATTTGATCGCTGAATTCATCTGTTTCCTCTCTTTTCGCTAAATACGGTCTCTTGGTCAGCGTTGTTGATCAAGAGACTTTGCGAACCAGTACCAGGATCTTGCTGGTCGGAATATGAACGCATGGCAGCCTGTCGTAAATTCAGGGCATGTTAAGTCCAGGATGGCCGACATGAAAAAAACCACCACCCCCTCTCTGCATGATGCGGTATTCAAACAGTTTCTTACCCACCTAGACACCGCCCGCGACTTTCTGGAATTGCATTTACCGCCAGCGCTGCGGCGATTTTGCGATCTCAGCACGTTAAAGTTAGAGTCCGGCAGTTTTATCGAGAACGATCTTCGTGCCTATTACTCTGACGTTCTCTATTCGCTGAGAGCGGGGGAAGGGGACGGCTACGTTTATGCTCTGATCGAGCATCAAAGTTCTCCCGATAAGCATATGGCATTCCGTCTGATGCGTTATGCGATTGCGGCGATGCAGCGCCATCTGGCGGCTGGTCACGATCGACTGCCGCTGGTGATCCCGATCCTGTTTTACCATGGGCGGGTCACGCCTTACCCTTATTCCATGAGTTGGCTGGAGGCGTTCAGTGAACCCGAGTTGGCCAGGCAGCTTTATGCTGGCCATTTCCCGCTGGTTGACGTTACCGTCATTTCAGATGATGACATCATGCAACACCGCCGTATGGCGATTCTGGAACTGCTGCAAAAGCATGTGCGCCAACGGGACCTGGCCGACCTGCTGGAACAACTGGTCACATTGTTGCTGACCGGATACACTACGAATGAGCAGCTACTATCACTGATGAACTATGTGCTGCAGGTGGGTGACACGGCCGTACCGGCAGCCTTTATCCGTGAATTGGCAAGTCGTGCACCACAGCATGAGGAGGTATTAATGACTATTGCACAGAAGCTTGAACAACAAGGCATTGAGAAGGGCCGTGTGGAAGGTCGTCAGGAAGGGGAGCGTGAAGCCACGTTGAAAATCGCCCGCTCCATGCTGGCTAACGGTCTTGATCGCACGCTGGTGATGGAACTGACCGGCCTTTCTGCCGAAGAGTTGGCGAAGATCCACCATTAGCCGTAGTGGCAGCGTCAGCGGTATGAAACCGGGCAGACGCTGCCGATGAGTTCAGACAGCAAATCAACCCGGCGTTTCCTCATCCAGTAACTGCGCCTGCTGAACCGCTTTCACGATCGCGCTGTAGCCGGTGCAGCGGCATAAATTCCCGGCTAGACCGCGACGGATCTCCTGCTCGGTAAGGCGCTTGCCGCGAAAGCGTTCCACCATCGAAGTGCTCGCCATCACCAACCCCGGCGTACAAAACCCACATTGCACAGCCCCCGTATTCACATATGCCTGCTGCACGGCGGAGAGTTCGCCATTTTTCACCTCGCCTTCAGCCGTTCGAATCGATTTGCCATCGGCCCAAACCGCCAGATAAATACAGGTGTCGGTGGCGATACCATCGATCAGCACCGTACAGGCACCGCATTCACCCACGCTGCACCCTTGTTTGACGCTGCTGAGCCCCTGCTGGCGCAGTAACTCCATCAGCGACCAGCGGGGATCCACCGTGAACTGATACCGGCGGCCATTGATTGTGCAATTGATCATCATGATAACGCTCCTTCGGCGCGCTGAGCCGCCTGGGCCAGAACGCGTTCTGCCAATGTGCGGATGATGTGCAGGCGGAATTCTTTACTGGCCCGCCAGGATGAGCGCGGCTGTACGTCGTGCAATACGGCCTCACGCACGGCGGCGAGGGTTTGTGCATTAACCGGGCGGCCAAGCGCGGCGGCTTCGGCGTGGGGGGCGCGGATCGGCGTTGGCGCCGCGACGCCAAAGGCGATCTTTACCGCGCTGAAGTGACCGTTTTCAACTTTGCAGGCGGCGGCGCAGCCGATGGTGGCGATATCCATCGCGTCGCGCATGGCGTATTTGAAGTAGCTGGCACCATAGTGTTGGTAATGCTGTGGCCGAAACAGCAAGGCTACCACCACTTCACTGTGCTCCAGCGCCACCTTGCCGGGGCCGGTATGGAACCCGAGGATCGGCGTGCGGCGCGCGCCCGTAACGGTAGCGATCTCCAACTCGGCCTCCATCACTACGCAAGGTGACGCCGAGTCGGCGCTGGTGGCTCCGTTGCAGATATTGCCGCCCAGCGTGGCACGGTTACGCACCTGCGGCCCGGCGATGGTAGCGGCGGCTTCGGCCAGCACGGGGACGTAACGTTGAACCAATGGGGAGTCGATAATCTGGCTGAAGGTGGTGCCGCTGCCGACGCGCAGCGTGCCATCCGGCAGCAGGTTGATGCCGTTCAATTCTGCCAAATCATGAATATCCACCAGGTGGCGATATTTGTCGTTCATATGGTGCAGTTGGATTAACACATCGGTACCGCCAGCAATCAGCTTTGCCTGGGGATCGGCCGCCAATTGCTGCACGGCATCGCCTATGCTGGCCGCTCGATAATAGTGTGCGATGTCGTACATGCTGTTCTCCTGTTACTCGATCAGGCCTGCTTGCGCAAAATGTCGGTATAGCGTTTTCGGCGTGAGCGGCAACTCATCTATCTTCACGCCGGTGGCCAGCCAGATGGCATTACGGATCGCCGGGGCGGGCGAAATCAGCGGCGGTTCACCCAAGGCCTTGTGCCCGTAGGCGGATTGCGGTTCATAGGTTTCAACAAAGGCGCAATCCAGGTCGGGCAGATCGAGAATGGTAGGGAATTTGTAATCCAGCAGATTGGGGTTGCGCACGATGCCGCTTTTCTCGTCAACGATCATCTCTTCGAACAGCGTCCAGCCAATCCCCATGACCATCCCGCCCTGTACCTGGCCTTCGGCCAACTGCGGGTTAAGGATCTGCCCAGAATCGTGCAGATTGATAATCTTGTTGATGGTGACTTTGCACAGCGGGATATCAACGGTGAGATCGACAAAGGTGCAGCCAAAAGCCGGTGGGTTGCTGCGGGTTTTGCAGGAAACCTCGGCCATCAGCTGCCCGCCGATCTCCTGATCGTAATGAGCGCTCATGGAAACCTGCTGCACCGAGAACAGCACCTGTTCCGGCCGGGTTTTAAACACCACCTCACCATTGACGATATCCAGTGCCCATGCGGGCTGGCCGCACATGTAGGCCGCATGCTGGATGATTTTGGTGCGTAGTTCAGTTGCGGCCTGACGAATGGCCGGGGCGGTAACGTAACTTTGCCGCGAGGCAAACGCGCCGGGATCGTAGGCGGTGATGTCGGTATCCTGCGTGGAGATAACATAAATGGCAGAGGAGGGCACGCCGATGGTTTCTGCCGCCATTTGGGCGAACACCGTATCGGAGCCTTGGCCAATTTCCGTGGCACCAATCTGCAGGTTGATGGTGCCATCCTGATTCATCAGCAGGCGGGCGCTGGCGATCTCCACGCCCACCGGATAAGTGTTGGAAGCATAGCTCAGGCACGCCACGCCAACGCCACGGCGGATCGGCCCGCTTTGATTCAGGCAGGCGGCGCGGCGGGCGTCCCATTCAAACAGTTCGCGGCCTTTTTGCAGACATTCAAGAATACCGGCGCTATGGATTTTTTTATGATTCAGCGGGTTGGTATCCCCTTGGCGGGCAACATTTTTCATCCGCAGCTCAAGAGGATCCATGCCTAGCTGAGCGGCTGCCTCGTCCATCATGCATTCCAGGGCAAAAGTTACCTGTGGTGCGCCATAGCCGCGCATCGCCCCGGCGTTGGGCAGGTTGGAGTAATAGGTGGTGGCTTGATAACCAAGGGCGATACGCGGGTATAAATAAGCAATTTTATTGGCTCCCGCGGCGGCGATGGAGTGGCCGTGAGAGGCGTAGGCACCGGTGTTAGACAGCACATCCAGGCTGTAGGCCTGCAGAATGCCGTCATTGCTCACGCCCAGCTTGCCGCTGACCGCAAACGCATGCCGGGTGCGGGAGGCCAAAAAACACTCTTCTCGGCTCAGTTCGATCTTGACCGGCACGCCGCCGAGTTTCCAGGTCAGAAACGCGCACATCGGTTCTTCCAGCACATCCTGCTTATTGCCAAAGCCGCCGCCGAGATAGGGCTTAATCACCCGGATCGCCGACCATGGCAGGTTCAGCGCCTGGCCAACCACGCGGCGTACAATATGGGGGATTTGGGTGCTGGAGACGACCACTATGCGCTGCAGTTGGTCCATATAGGCGTAGGAGATCACCCCTTCCAGATGGCAATGCTGTACCACCTGCGTTTGGTAATGGCCTGCAACCAATACCTCTGCCGCAGCCAATGCAGTATCCGGATCGCCACCTTTTAGCGCGTGCTGTTTCAGCACGTTGCTGTTGCCGCCGTGCAGCCGCGGGGCATCGGCCGCCAGCGCGGTGGTGGCGTTGATCATCACCGGCAGTTCCTGGTATTCAACTTCGACTAACTGAGCGGCTTTTTCTGCCGTCAGCGGATCGCAGGCGACCACGATCGCCACGCCATCACCGTGATGGCGCACATGGCCGGTCAGCAATTGTTTATCTGCGACGTCGTGCTTGCTGGCATCCAGCGACCAGGCGTGGCCGGCCGTTGGGAAGCACTGCTGTGGCACATCCTGGTAGGTGAAGATGGCTTCTACCCCCGGCAATTGCAGGGCGGCTTGCGTATCGATGCGCGTAACCAAGCCATGGGCGATGGGGCTGCGCACATATTTGGCATAGCGCATGCCGGGCATGCTGAGATCGTCGGTGTAGCGTGCCCGGCCGGTGACTTTGGCCTCTGCATCAACGCGTTTAAGCGACACTCCTAAAGCCATATTGGCCCCCTGATGATAGAAAAAATCGCTAGAGGGGTAACAGCAACTTACAGGCCATAATCGGTTGATTCGCGGGGATAATGTAAATTTCGTGAGTTGATACTGGTTTTTGGCAGAATCAGAGCGGTTCTGATGGGCAAAGGATCGGGCTATGCGGCGATAATTTATCAATCTGGTAAGGGAATTATCAGGTTGATAACCGCATCAACTTACGAGCTAGGCGGTAATTGTGACGGCAGATCGATATCCTGTACGATGCCAGGCTGATCGATAGGCAGCAGGTAAACCGGTTCGCGGCTGAGGAGATCGCGGGCGCCACGATCGCCACATAGGGCACACAAGGCGTTGCGCCAGACGGCAGAAAAACCTACCGGGTGGCCCGGCTGCCGTTGGCAGACCGGACGAACAATGCTGTGATGCTGTAATGCGCTTGCAACCTGCAGAAACACCGCTGGCGTAACGAAGGGCATATCCGCCAGATGAATCAGCCAGCCGTGCCAGCCGGAGGTGGCCGCAACGCCCGCGGCGATAGATTCCCCCAGCCCACCGCTCGCCAGCAACGTGACCGGCACCTGATGCGCGGCACAGGCGTGCTGTACCGGCAGGTTTTCCGGCCGGGTCACCACCTGCACCGGCAGGCCGGACGCCAGCGCCTGGCGCTGCGTCTGTTCAAACACCGTGCTGCCCTGCAGTGCGGCGTTGAGTTTATTCCCCGTGCCACCGGCCTGAGTGAAGCGTTCACCCCGCCCGGCGGCGGCGATCACAATGCCCGTTGTCATGTTATTGCTCCACTGATACGCAAGTTCTGATTGTGGCAAAGATACCCGCATTCTGTATACCCAAAACAATCTTACCGCGCATGCATCTGGGGCAGTTGACTGGCATCGTCGTTAACTTCGACGATCAGGGTCAGCTCACTGCGCCGCATCTGGATGCGCAGGCCGCCGCTATCCCGCTTCACCTGCATGTCGGTCACCGGCTGTTTATTGTCAAAATCCCATACGCAAATAAACTCTGCCCTTGGCTGGTGGCTGCGCAGCGTCAGATAGCTTAAATCGGTCACCGCCGGGTTGGCGGGAGCGGAGCCTTGCCACAGCATGGCGTCACCGTGCAGCCACAGCGCCTGCCCATCGCGCGAAACCGCAAAGTGGCGCGGCTGGCTGTTGAGCAGCGGCGTCACCTGCGCATCGTGCATCACCGTTAACGGCCCATGCTGGCTGAATGGCGCGCAGTCCCCCGTGGCGTCCAGCGCTTTACCCGGCAGATGCAGTGTCCAGTCCAACTGCTGGCGATGCGGGTTGTCTATGTTGCTGATGTCGATCAGCGCGCCCTCGAGCCACAGCAGGCGGCGGCGAAAACGGATATCGCGGTAGGCCTGGCTGTCCCACTCCACCCGGGTATGGCTGTCCAGCGCCGGTGGTGCCTGGCGCCAGTCAACTTCAGTATCCAGCCAGCAGAACGCCTCGGCTTGGTGATAATGCAGCACCTGCGGCACGGCCGGGGGCTGGTTGGTTTGATTCACCGCCAGCGTGTTATGGGTGGCGCTGTTCTTATAGTAGGCGTAGTGCATCCGTGCGCCGTAGCCGGTGGTGCCGAGATCGGGCAGGATCTCTTTGCCCTGATTGAACAGAAGCAGGCTTAGCCGATCGTAATGGTCATGTTCACCGCCGTAGGGCGTGTGCTTCACCAGCAGCGCCCGGCGTTTGGCCGGGTTGCGCCAGATGGTGATCCCGCAGCTCGGCGCATGCAGATGCTGCTGCGGGATCGCCTCCAACGGCTGTAAGGGGAGTTCGCTGCCGTACAGCAGCGCGTCGATATTGGCACGCGGCGTATCACGGTAAATCGCCTGTAGCGCCGCCGCGTAAACCTCATCCTGGTAACAGTACCAGGCAAACTCATAGACATCGCTGTGATCGAGCTTTTCCTGACCGTAGATGCAGTCGTTAATGCGTGGGAAACTGCCGTCCGGCATCAGCAACTGCAGCGGGAAGCTGAGCATTTTGCGGTAGAAGGGGGCATCCAGCAGGCTCCAGCGGCTGCCCTTGGCCAGCTTTTCAAACGCCAGAAAGCCCTGGAGCGCATAGAAGTGGTAGTGGATCGAGCCTTCAAACCATAACCCCTCGTCAAACAGCCCGTGCTCAAGCTGGTAACGCAGGCCGTAAGGCTGATTAACGGCAAACTCCAGCAAGGCCTCATCCTGCAGGATAAACCCCAGCACGCCGATAGCGCTGCCGATCTTCACTTCATGGTTGTGCAACTGCGGTGTGCGGTGGGCCACCAGAAACTCCGCTCCGCAACGCAGCAGGCGGGATGCGATGTAGTCGTGCTGTTCAGGCGACAGCGTTTCTGCGATGTAATCAAACCCTAACGCAAAATCCAGCAGACAGTTGGCTTCGCACAGGGTTTGCGCATTCATTTTGCCCGGCCCGTTGTAAGGAATATTACCGTGCACCTGGTAATCGGGGTAGAACGTCGCGTAGGCGGTCAGGATTGCCGTGACTTTATCCCGATATTCCGCCACGCCGGTCAGTTGCCACAGCAGCCCCAACTGATGGCAGGCCTTGGCATTCAGGCCGTTCATCTCGCGCCACCAGGCGCCGTCATAGGGTTCACCGCTAAACAGCCGCCCATCCACCGGGCAGCGATGGTGGGTGGGGCAATCGCGATCCCATACCAGCCGCACGCCGTGATCCGGGCAGAAATAGTAAAGATTCCAGGTGGCTATGGCGGTTTCTGGCACTTGAACCGGGGTGTTGAGCACCACGGCGTTTTGCGCTTTCACGTGCTCAATCACCTGTGGCTGCTGCGCCGCCCGTGTTTTCAGGAGAATAAGTTGTTGCGTGGTGAACTGCTTCATCGCTGTTAATCCCTATTCCCGAGCATCAGTGTTTTAATGGGGTGATAAGCGTCGTGATATCATCTGGATAACTTGCCATCAGCCATTGGGCCTTTTCGCTGAACTGTTTGTCATCCGGCCAGGCGCGGGCGGCGCTCACCATATTGACCAAGGCCTTTTGTGCATCCATTTTGTCGATGTCTTTCCAGGGCCACTGCGCCTCGCTGTTAACAAACCCGGCGATGTAGCTGTAGCCTTTACGCAGGCTGTGGTCATCGAGGGCGAAGTTCCACACGTCGACGCCCGCCACCTCGCCCAAACGCCCCAGCTTGTTGTAAGCCTCAAGGTGGAAGTTGCTGTAATGCCATGGGCGAGTGCGCTCAAGTTCCGCCATCTGGCGGCCTTCACGATCAAAATGCGCAGCAATACGCCGCAGTTGGGTGATTTGCAGGCGTTTCTTCGCTTCAGGAAGGTTGCCGCTGAACAGGGCAAAGGAGGCGGCCTGTAGGTCGAAATAGGTGCCATGGTTGTTATGCCAGTTGTCCTCTTCGAAACCGTTCTGGCTGGTGGTCATCCAGCGGTAGAAATCGCCGTACCACTGTTTGATTTTCTGGTAATCATCTTCGCTGAGCACCTTGGCCGGGCGCAGCAGCTCAACCGCGTCGATCACTTCCACCAGTGCCCGGCTGTCGATCAGCCCGATACCGCGCCCATCGTTAATCCCAGGGATCGCCTGCGCATATTGCAGGTTCGGGTTCATGCGGGTCTGCGGGTTAATAAACCAGTTGACGAGCTGATCGCGTGCCTTTTCGGCATAGGCCGGCTTTTGGCTGAACTGCCAGGCCAGCGCCAGCGTCCAGACGTCGTCACTCATGCTGTTGAGGCGTTTCTTATCGGTGGCATCGCTGTTGGCGGCGGGGTTGGTTTCGCCATCTTTACGCACGTAAGGCAGGCCATCTTTTTTAGCGGGATCGGGCCACCAGTAGGGGGGGAAGCTGAAGTAATCATGCTTGTCACCGCTGGCCGCCGTCAGGCTCTTATCCATGACCGAATACAGCGGTTTGCCAAGCGCCTTGTCTGCCTTGGCGATGAGTGCGTTGTAGGCACCGATAAACGCCGGATTTTGCGCGGCCAGTTGCTGCTGGCTGTACTGTAAATCGTCCAGCTTAAGGATCAGCGGATGGGCCTCTGCGGCGTGGGTGGCGTTAACGTGCAGCACAGCGGCAACGGCCAATGCTAGCCAAGAGCCACGGGACAATAAAGCCATTGTTATCGATCGCATAATTTTCTCCATTCATCAGAGGATGTGATTATTTATTTTATTTGGGCAATAAATATCCGCTAACTGCGAAGTTAGGAAATATACCGTGATGCATTTTCAATGCTCTTTCTTTTCAGGAAAAATCAAATTGAAATAATGTTTCAAGCTGGTAGTGGCGCAGTGTAAGAGAGCGCATGATTTTTTTTGTGACGTACTTCAAATTTAACTCTGAGATTTAAAATAACCCTAAAAGTTGTGTTATTCATCACGAAAAGCGATAACCATCAACATTATTTTATTTTTTAACCAATATTAGTGTTTTTTTAATTTATTGATTTTAAATAAATAAATTATTTTGTCACTTTCGTTGTCACTTTTTGATGTGATCTGTAGCAGGTTTTTTGATTTTGAAACGATATTTCTATTTTTATGGCATTGTGTTTAAAAATGGCATTCGATTTAATGGTTAGGTATTTATTTAAAATATGAGTTTATTGGGTTCACTCCGTTTTCATCACCATTAAATCTCTTAAAAAGGATGTGAATAAAAATGTCTGCGATAAAAATTAAATCCTTATTATTGTTATCTGTACTCGGTTTGGGGGCTACTCAGGCTTATGCCGAAGAGACCCTGAATGTCTGGATCCGTGCCAGCAACGACTCAAAGAACATCTACAAGAAAGAAGCAGAAACCTTTGAGAAAAAAACCGGTATCAAAATCGAGTATTTCAACGCCACCACCGACTTTGAACAGCGTCTGGCGCGGGCTGCGGCAGGCAATGCCTTGCCGGACCTGATTTTTAACGATGCGGTGGCGATTGGGCAGTTTATTCAGCTCGGTATCGCCGATGAGATCGACCCGAAAAGCATTGCCGGGCACGACAACATCTATCCGCTCGCTTGGCAAAGCACCCGTTATACCGATGGCAAATACTACGGGGTACCGACCTCCGCTCAAACCTTTGCGCTGTTTGTGCGCAAAGACTGGCGCGAGAAACTGGGCATGCCGCAGCCTAAAACTTGGGAAGATGTGGCAAAGCTGGCGCAGGCCTTTACGACGCAAGACCCGGACGGCAACGGTAAAGCCGATACCTACGGCTTTATTCTGCCTGCTTCCACCACGCGCGGTTACGCCAGTTGGTTTATGAGTGCGTTTCTCTGGCAGGCCGGTGGCGATTTTATTCGTGAATCTGCGCCGGGCAAGTTTAAAGCCTCGCTGGATGAACCGGCAGCGGTGGAAACGCTGCAGTTTATGCGCGGCATGCTGTGCGACAAAGTGGTGCAGCCGGGGGCGATTAACGCCACGACCGCCGACGTGATCCCGTCTTTCCGCTCCGGCCAGAGCGGTATGTTCTTCAGCGGGCCTTATCATATTGCGCTGTTTGATAAAGATCCGGGGAAAGACGCCTTTGAGGTGGTGCCTTTACAGGGGCCGAAAAGCGGGGCCACCTTGGCAGAGGGCACCACGGTATTCCTGATGAAGAGCAGCCAGAAGAAGGAGGCGGCCCGCAAGTTCATCGAATTCATGATCTCCCAGGAAGGGCAGGAGATCGGCATGGGTAAAGGCAGCAGCAATATCCCGGTAGTGCGTTTGCCGGTGAACAAGCGGGTGGATACCCAGGCAGTTTACAGCGATCCGCGCTGGGCCACCTTTGCCACGCTGTATGCCGAACAGGGGCGCTATGTGCCGCAGGTGCCTAACTGGACGCCAATCCGCCAGATCACCGCCGAAGGCTTCAACCGCATTCTGGCGGACTGCAACGGTGACATTGCTGCTGAGCTGCAAGCCACCAACGGCAAAGTCAACGCCGAGCTGGAAAAGCAGAACGTGCTGGCGAAGTAATACCTTAAACGGCGCCAGGAGGGGTAATGCCGGTCAGTTAAGGCTAGCCAGTTCCCTCTCCTTCGGGGAGAGGGTTAGGGTGAGGGGAAGATCACTGTACTACAAGCCCTCACCCCGGCCCTCTCCCACAGGGAGAGGGGGCTGCACCTTTAGCATCTGCTGCATAATTATGCGGTTTTTTGCTTAACTGACCTGCATTACAGCCAGAAAGGCACCTTGTTAACTCCTTGAGAGCGATGATAACCATGCTGACTTCCCGCCAGAAACGGAACCTGGTGCCGTGGATCTTCCTGGCCCCGGCCCTGGTCATTTTCACCTGGTTTAAATTTATCCCGATGCTGCAAGGCTTGGTGATGAGTTTTTACAAGGTGAACTTTAATCAAGCAGATGAGTGGGTGGGGTTTGCCAACTTTACCCGTGCTTTCGCGGATGCCGGCCTGCATTCGGCGGTGTTCAATACCTTCCTGTATGTGATCGTGACCATGGTAGTCGGGGCGGTGCTGGCCTTTTTCCTGGCGATGCTGCTGGAAGGGCCGGCGCGCCACCTGCGCTTTATTCGCACCGCCATTTTTCTGCCCGCGGTGACCAGTGCGGCGATCGTCGCCGAAATGTGGCGCATTTTGTTTAACCCGACGCCAAACGGCGTGATCAACCA
The DNA here is from genome assembly GCF_037199905.1 of Serratia sp. MMO-28. Classification (NCBI taxonomy): domain Bacteria; kingdom Pseudomonadati; phylum Pseudomonadota; class Gammaproteobacteria; order Enterobacterales; family Yersiniaceae; genus Serratia; species Serratia sp. MMO-28. The sequence continues at coordinate 91,671 of NZ_JBBCVB010000018.1, read as the reverse complement.
GGTGCTGAGCTGGTTCGGCGTTGCCGATCAGGGGTTCCTTGCGAGTTCCGATCAGGCGCTGTGGGTGATCATGTTGTTGCACATCTGGAAAGCGGTGCCCTACAACATGGTGATTTTTATCGCCGGGTTGGCCGGGATCAGCCGCGATCTGTATGACGCCGCCAATGTCGACGGGGCCAGTTGGTGGAACCGCCTGCGCTACGTGACGCTGCCCGGCATGATCCCGGCGCTTTCGGTGGTGCTGATGCTGTCTTTCATCCGCGGTTTCCGCGTGTTTGCCGAAGTGTATGCCACCACCGGCGGCGGGCCTTCCAACTCCACCGAAATGATCATGACGCACATCTACAAGCTCGGTTTTGAACAGTTTGATTACGGCTATGCCTCGGCGGTGTCGTTCCTGCTGTTTGCCTTCACTGTGTTGCTGACCCTGTGCCATCTCACGCTGAAAAAGCGCATTACCCGTTATTAAGGAGCCCATTATGCTGAGTAAACGTTGGGACGCCGTTGGCCGCTGGATGATCTATGCGCTGTTGCTGGTGGTATTTGTTGGCCCGTTCTGGGGCATTGTTGCCACCGCATTCAGCGCCGCGCCGGTCAAACCGGGTGAATTGCTGCCGTGGCCGAACGCCTTCTCGCTGCAAAACTTTATCTTTGCCTGGCAGGAGATCGGCGTTTGGCAATATCTGCTGAACTCGATGGTAGTGGTGTTTTTCGGCACTATTCTGCAGGTTTCGGTTAGTGCGCTAGCGGCCTACGCGCTGGCCCGTAAAAAGTTTATCGGCGTGTCGTTGGTCAGCCTGGTGATCCTCTCGACCATGATGTTACCGGAAGAGGTGATCGCCATTCCGCTGTATATGATCATCAACTGGCGGCTGCCGGTGATCGATGCCTCGCTGTATAACAGCTACCTCGGGATGATTATGCCGGTGGTGGGGTGGGCCTTCTCCATTTTCGTCTTGAGCGAGTTTATGGCCGCCATCCCCAAAGAGCTGGAAGAGGCAGCGCGCATCGACGGCGCCAACGAATGGCAGATTTTCTTCCACGTGATCCTGCCGCTGGTAAAACCGGCGTTAGGCACCGTGGTTACCTTCGGCTTTATCATGATTTGGGACCAGTATCTGCTGCCGTTGATTGTAGTGAATCAGGACAGCCTGAACACCATCCCGGTGATCCTCAGCACCCTGCGCACCGACGAAAGCATCACCCCGAACATCTTTATTGCCATCACGTTATTGGCGATGCTGCCCAGCATCATCGTTTATCTTGGCCTGCAAAAACATTTCAACCGCGGGATTATGTCCGGCGCAGTGAAAGGATAAGGAGCGACACATGGGATCCGTTGTATTGAGCAATGTCTGTAAATCATATGGCGATGCGCATGTCATCAAAGATGTCTCGCTGACCATTCCTGACGGTGAGTTCTGCGTGCTGGTCGGCCCCAGCGGCTGCGGCAAGTCGACGCTGCTGCGTATGATTGCCGGGCTGGAGGAGATCACCGGCGGGCAGGTGGCGATCAATGAAAAAGACGTCACCGACGTGGAACCCAAGCTGCGCGATATTGCGATGGTGTTCCAGAGCTACGCGCTCTACCCGCAAATGTCGGTGCGGGAGAATATGGGCTTTGCACTGAAAATGGCCAAGCTGCCGAAAGCGGAAATCAACCGCAAGGTGGAAGCAGCGGCAGACCTGCTCGGGCTCGGCGTGCTGCTCGATCGCCTGCCGAAAGATCTTTCCGGTGGTCAGCGTCAGCGGGTGGCGATGGGCCGGGCGATTGTGCGTAACCCGCAGGTGTTTTTGTTCGACGAACCGCTTTCCAACCTGGATGCCAAACTGCGTACCCAGGTGCGTGGTGAAATTCGCGAGCTGCATCGCCGCCTGAAAACCACCTCGGTCTACGTGACTCACGATCAGATCGAGGCCATGACCATGGGGCAGATGATTGTGGTGCTGCGCGACGGGCGGATTGAACAGGTCGGCAGCCCGCTGGAGCTGTACGATCGGCCAGCCAATCTGTTCGTGGCCGGGTTTATCGGCTCGCCGGAAATCAACCAGTTGAAAGGGGAAATTGTGATGGAGGGCGATGAAACCCTGCTGCGCTTGGCGGATGATTCCCGGCTGCGCCTGCCGGTTGGCCTGCAGGTGCGGGCAGGGCAGCAAGTGGTTTACGCCATTCGCCCGGAGCAGGTCAACGTGGTGCATGAAAGCGAACACAGCGGTGCGTTGAAAGCCACCATTACGGCGATCGAAAATACCGGTTCGGATATGCAACTGTTCTGCAACACCGGCGGTGGCGCGTTCACTTCGGTATTCAAACAGCGCCTCGACGTGCAGGAAGGGGAAACGGTGTGGCTGCAACCCAAGCTGGCGGGTATTCATATTTTTGACGCTGTGAGCGGGCAGCGTGTTCCTGAATGTGTTGAGTAATATAAGGACCAGAATGAAGTTATATACGTTGGATGTCACTTGTCTGGAAAATGCCCGGCATCGGTTGCAGCAGCCTTTTTCCCCGTTGCAGGCCGCGCTGGCCCGTTTGGTCAGCGAAGCCGACACGCTGCGCGGCCAGCCGCTGGAAACGGTCGTCAATAAGAAGCTGCGGCCGGTGAGTGGAGATCCTCATGATTATTACAGCCTGGGAACCTACTGGTGGCCGAACCCGCGGCGGCCCAACGGCTTGCCCTATATCCGGCGCGATGGGCATACCAATCCGCAGTGTCAGAACAATGATACCGACACTACGCGGGTGATCCGCATGTGTGAGCGTTGCCTGACGCTGGGGTTGGCGTGGTATTTCACCGAGCAGCGCAAGTATGCGCTGGCGGCGGCTGAACAGATCCGTTGCTGGTTTCTTCATGCCGATACCCTGATGAACCCGCACCTGAACTATGGCCAGGCGATCCCGGGCATTGTTTCCGGGCGCGGCACTGGGCTGATCGATACCCGTTTGATGTGGATGGTGATCGACACCATTGGTCTGATCAGCAGTGCCGGGGTGCTGGATACCGACGATATTATCGGCCTGCATCAGTGGTTCCGTGATTTTAACCACTGGATGTATCACAGCGAGGTTGGTCACTCTGAATATGTGTGGCACAACAACCACGGCACCTGGTACGACGCACAGCGTGCGGTAAACGCGCTGTTTTATGGCGATAAAGGGCTGGTGGCGCGGATTATCCAGCAGGGGATCACCCAGCGCATGGCGGCGCAGATCGATCAGGATGGCAAACAGACCATGGAGCTGGAGCGCCCGGTGCCGTTCCACTACTCCTTGTTTAACCTGGAGGCGCATCTGCTGCTTAACCGTTACGCGGAGCACGTCGAGTTTGATCGCTGGAACGAGGTGCGCGATGGCAGAAGCGTCAAGTTAGGGATCGACTACCTGGTGCCGTTTATCGCCGAACCGGATTTATGGCCGTATAGCGATTTGCAGGGGATCGTCTGGGACAGCGCGCTGCGCCTGCTGCTGCAAGCCATGCGCGGCTACCCCAAAGAGGCACGCTATAAAACCGTGCTGGCAGAGTTGCCGGAAGAGACGCGCAGCCTGCGAGAGCATTTGATGTGGTGTGGTTAGTGGGGGAGTGTGATTTTTTGTGGTATCAGGAGCGGCGATTTAGGGAAGCTCTGCTGCCCCAGTAAAATGCTGGCACAGCAGCAACGTTTCTAGCTTATGATGTGCCCTAGTGATATGGCATGCAGATGGGAGTTGTGATGAGTAGTACTAAAAAAGCGGTGTCATCTTATATCAAACCTTCCCGTGAGCAGATTGTTCGTTCTGTAGTGACTTCTACTGCGATTGAAACGGGTCAATCATCGGATAAAATCGAAGTTTCTCCCAAAGCCCTTCGTGAGAAGTTTGCACACCTCCGTCTGGCAGTTTAATCGTTGACTAGCGCTTTGCTTACGGTAAGCGAAAAATAAAATGCGTTGTCCAAACATTAAACCGCCTCATTCTGGCATCAGCTCACCGCAATAAACAACGCCAGCACCGTATTCCGCGCTGGCGCTCAATTATGACAATCAGGAAAACTTTTTCGCTCCAAAGACGCCTACCAATACACCGGCCATAACGGCGATCATCGAAAGCTGAACGGTTTCATGTAATACCAACCCTGCCAGCGCAAGGCCAAAAAAGGGTTGCAGCAACTGCAACTGACCAACTGTAGCAATGCCGCCTTGTGCCAGGCCGCGGTACCAGAAAATAAAACCGATCCACATGCTGAACAGCGAGACATAAGCTAAAGATATCCAGGCTGCGTGACTGACCACTGGCCAAGCGCTGGGGGCTGAAAGTACGGTAACTACCGCCGTTAGCGGTAAAGAGATTACCAGGGCCCAAGAAATCACCTGCCATCCACCCAGTTTACGCGTAAGTACTGCACCTTCGGCATAGCCCATGCCACAAAGGAGAACGGCGGCAACCATTAGCACGTCACCAAGCCATGAACTGCCGGAACCTTGGCTCAAGGCAAAACCAGCCACCAGCACACTGCCAAGTATGGAAAATAGCCAGAAAGCAGGTTTTGGTCGTTCTCCGCCGCGTATCACGCCAAAACAGGCGGTTGCCAACGGAAGAAGGCCGATATAGACCAGGGAATGTGCCGATGTGGTATGTTGCAGCGCGAGTGCCGTCAGTAAAGGAAAACCGATCACCACGCCGAGCGCGACAAACGCCAGTGGCAGGATTTCATGCCTTTGCGGTAGTTTCTGCTTGATTATCAACAGTGCAGCAACGGCCAGTATGCCCGCAAGGGCTGCTCTGATTGCCGTCAGGAAAGTCGGGTCAAACTCAAGCACCGCTACGCGCGTTGCGGGCAAAGACCCGCTGAAAATCAACATACCTAAAAAGCCGTTGATCCAACCCTGAGCCGGGTTATTGATATTATGGGTACTGAGTGTTGCGATGGTATTTTCCGTATTCTCACTCATTCTGATACGACTCCATTCTTTTTATATTGTTAATGGTTTTAATCTGCAGATGTTCCTTATTTCTACCAGAAAAAACCTGGAAAAAACGGAGAAACAATACCGTATTTTCCAGGCTAATTGATATCGAGATATTTCCGTTACGCTGCTAGTAGCAGAATAAGCAGGTGCTTAGTTAAACGTGACCAGCATATCCGTTGAGGCATCAACAGGCCCCAGCGGCAGGCTGGCACCCCCTGAGCACAAACGCCAGGTAACCTGATTATTAATCACTTTTGTCGATTCGCTGCTGGCGATATTGCCCACTTTAAGCTGGGTATTATCAAACGGAATGCCGGTGGTGCCGTTGCAATCACCGCTGCCAGTAACGCCATTGTTGATTTCCCCGGTGATATAGCCGCCGCCCTGGGTCAGCGCCAACCGGGTTGGGGTGGCTGAATACAGGCCGCTGCCAGCACGGAACTGGACGTTGATATTGGCGTCAATGCGGTCCGAATCCTGCGAACAGGAGACCATCATTGGATAAGTCAGGCGCGCCAGCTCACTCCCCGCCTGGCTATTACGCTGTACGCCACCAAAGTTGATATTGGTGGTGGTCGCCACGGTGCAGATCAGAGTAGAGATACGCAGAGTGATCGCGCTGGGTAAAATCTGTTGAGAACGATCTGCGGCAGCAGAGCCTGCCTGAAGACTTGCGGCGTACATGGCTGGAATGGTGACTTGCTGGCTGGTTTGGCTGCCATTAGCCACCATTGCCCAAGAGCCTGTGATTTGCACAGTTCGTAGAGAGTTGACGGGATAAAAATTAGTCACATTGTTCGGCCGTGGAGGTAAACACCACTGCCTGGATCCAGAGGTAGGATTTATCGTTGGATTCGTGATGAAAGCCCCTGAACTGGTGCTCCCCTCTGTGCGGGGTAACCCTATCATACCGGTTAGCGTTTCCCGAGTGCTGGAAGGGGCAACAAGGTAGCTCGCGCTTACGCTCGCCCTGGGGATCAGCCCTACCCCTGGAGCGATCGGTAATGCCATATAACCCCCAATTTCTTCAAGTTTCGCAGCATCCATGCAGACGTTTGGGCTGTTGGATATTGCGGCTATGCCATAGATATTGTTCAACCTGGCATTACCGATAGTACCTGACATATTTGCACTAAAGGGGTATCCCTCCCAAACAATGCCGCTTCCTTTGCCGATAGTGATGATATCGATGGCTCTGGACGAGGGGACAGACACCAATAATAACGTCAACGCCGTCAATAGGCGCAGAGTACCCCGGTGGTGATTGCTCTTCTGAATTGATGGCAGTGTTTGCAGGTTTTTCATATTTGTCATATTCCTTTTTTATAGTGATTCTGGCGGCCTTCGGGGTTATTGCCCCTGGCAGGCTACGGTCAGCATATGTATCGGGTTATTGGCTGATGGCGCTGAAGCGTTTTTCAGGTTGAAAGAGGCCTGGCACTGTTGGTTTGCCTCTTTGCCCCATGTCACCTTGAGTTTCCCTTGTTCCGGCAGGCCGCTCAGGTATACCTGGCCCGCTTCGCCGACAATGCCGGTATTCGGTTTGTTGGCCGCCGTGTTTTCTACGGCCACCAGCGCCCCGAACGGCACCGGGGTGTTGCCAGCCAACTGCAGCGTCATCAGCACCTGATAACCCACCTGTGTGGCAAAGTTGGCCATTACTACTGCGCCCTTGGTTGGGTACACGTTCAGGCTCGATTGCGTCACATCCACATCGTCCGGCAAGGTGGCCGGGTTCAGGCCGACGCTGTTGAGCTGATAACTCGACAGATAGGGCACTACCGCATAGCCGCGACTGTCGGTACGGATGTCGCCATTCATCACGCTGGTGCCTTTGGCGCCCGGTGCGCTGACGACAGCAACGGAGTTGCCCAGCATCTGGCTGAATGTCACCCCTTCTGGATGCACGACGACGCCCCCGTTACCGCTCATGTTCAGTGAGCGATTCTGGTTGTCGTAGCTATAGCCCATGCTGGCTGAGCCTTTGCTGCCTTGATAGCCGGTATTCAGCGTGCTGCTATTGTTGCCTTGCCCGTTAGACCAACCCTGCATCACGCTGTAGGAGAGGCGGTTGTCGAGCGCACTGCCATTAATCCCGGCCTGCTGCTGCACCTGCCCATGATTGTCGTGGGTCATCTGGTAACTGGCATAGGTGTTACGTAGAGCCGGTGACGAACCAAACAGATTCAGTGGCACCTGCATGTTCAGCGATAGCTGGCGGTTCTCTGGCCAACTGCCATCCCCGTTCAGCCGGTCAATGCTGTAGGCCAGGCCGTAACTCACACCGCGGTAGCTGCCGTTGTAACCCGCCGACACCGTGTTCAGCACCTTGTCATTGCCCCAGAAATCGTTACGAGAAGCGGACAGATACAGTGAGCCCCATGAATCCAGTTGCTGGCTGAGCCGCACCTGGAGATTGGAGCGCTGACGTTCCAAGGCCCACGGCACCTGGCCGTCACTGAGCTGGAAGCCCTGATTGTTGAAGTCAGAGAAACTGTAATAGTTGCGCGTTGAATAGCGGTAGGCGGTGAGATCCACGGCTGTACCGGTGCTCAGCATACTTTTGGCATAACGCAGGCGGTACGAATACCCTTGCTGATGATCGTCCTGTCCATGCAGTTTGGTGTTAGAGGCGGTGATATCTGCCGACAGTGCGCCAAAGTTGCCCAGGGAGAAGCCGCTACCTGCCACAACGGAGGTGTAATCTTTGGCTAACAGTGTGCCACCATACAGGGTGATATCATGTGGCAGGCCGTAGATGGCGGTGCCGAGCACAAACTCTGCCTGCTGCGAGTCGACCGTAATGCCACCGTTGTAGCGGCCTGCCGTCACTTCATACTTCAGGCTGCCTTGCCGCCGCATCACCGGGAGCGATGAGAAGGCCAGCGTCTGGGTGCGGACGGTGCCATCGGCCTCGTGAATGGTGAGGAGCAAGTCACCCGCTTGGCCGGTCTGGAACAGATCATTGATACGGAATGGCCCTGGAGCCACATAGGTCTGATAGACGACGTTACCGTTCTGGCTTACCGTGACGCGTGCGTTGGTTTGCGCAATGCCGCTGATGATCGGCGCAAAGCCGCGCAGGCTGGTGGGCAGCATGTCGTCACTGGAATTAAGCTTGACCCCACGAAACGGGATGCTGTCAAACACGTCGCTTTCGGTGTTGTTTTCCCCCAGCAGAATTTCCGAACGCCAGGGCTGGATATCGCGCTGCAGGTAAGTGCTGCTAAATTGCGTGCTCTGAGTCGTCTGCCCCGCCACGTTGCTCTGGCTATTGGTATTGCGTGAATAGGTCATGTTGCTGCGCAGGCGCCAGGCTTGCCAGTTAGCACCACCTTGCACGTTGGCAAACAGGTTGGTCTGGGTGTTGCTTCCCATACCTTGCTGTTCACTCTGCCAGTTGCGCCCGCCATTCAGGTTATAGTTGAATAACAACGCAGGCACGCCATGCTCCCATAAGGCAGGATCAACCGACCCTTGCGCGTTGGGCTGCATTGCCACCTGCGGGATGCTGATATCCAGGCGGAGTTGGGCTAAGTCGAACTGGATTTTTGCCTCAGGAATCAATGCCGCAAGGTCGTCGACGGGGTTTTCCGGTGCTAGCCCGGCAAAGGTCGGCAAAACCTGCGTATTCACCCCCAGTTTGTGCAGGAAGTCTGGCGTGAGTTGTGGCTGAATATCACCATGGGCATTCGCTTCGAAGACCAGGGTGTGCTGCCCCTGATCTATCTGGTTGATAAACAAAGAGACGGTATAGGTGCCTGGCGGTGTTTTCCCCGATGTGCCAAAAGCGCTCAGATCCACAGCCGCTGCGTTAGTCCCCCCTAAGGAAAGTAGCCCTGGGTCAAAATAGTCTTGGGCCACGGCGGGGCTACCACTTACCAAGAGAGTTGCTCCTGCCAGCACTGGCAACAAGGTGAGATCAGTATGTCGTGTTGTCATTAATTATCGCGTCCATAACGAAAGTCAGGGTATTGTCCGTACGTCACTGCAAAAAACTTATAGAGGGCGCTGTTCGACTGGGGTACTCCAACCGTCTTCATCAATCAGTTGCCATGTCACGTTGCCAGAGGCCGTGTTTGGCAGGGTGTAATGCTGTTGGCCCTTAGGGGGAACCATCAGGCGTAATTGCGCTTTATCCAGTGCCGCTGTTCCTACCTTCAGGTGTGAGAATGTCAGCCAATACGGGGTGGGGTTTTCAGCAATCAACTGGTTGCCGTCACGGCGGAACTTCAGCTTGGGGGCCATATCGGCCACGGCGCGCTTAACCAGCCCTTCCGGGCGGTAAAACACCTTCATATTGTTGGTGACCGTCAAGACCATCTGCTTATCTTCCGTGCGTTGTTCCGGTGCCGCCTGGGCGGGGATCGCCTTCATCGAGATAAAGAAGACGGATTCACGATCGGCCGGTAGCACCACGGCATTACGGCGAATACGCAGCGTCAGATCGCTATTGGCTTCGAGGCGCGCAAGCGGTGGGGTGACAATAAATGGCATAGCCGGATGCTTTCCCTCGGCCACATTGCCGGTGGCGGTGTCGACAGGCTGGATCCAGGACTGCATCAGATAGGGGTAAGGGTTGCTGTTGCTGGCCGTCAGGGTGACCCCTTTCTTATCGCTCTCAAGATAAATCACGCGCAGCACCTGAAAGGAGATCCCTTGAGGTGTCGCAGAAGCTGCCTGGGCGTGTGCCGTGCCAGCAGCGATCGAGAACAAGCACAAGGCCCAGCCGATAAAATGCCAACGAAGTAAAGCGTTCATTATGATGTTTCCTATAGCGAAGAGAGGGTCTGTTGGCACGGGGTGGATAAGCCACCGTAATCAGTCACGGTCTGCCATTCGGCCTGTGTGACTTGCCCTTGAGCCGTGTAATTCTGTGTACTCATCGGGGCCAGCATCGATGGTTGAATATCGAGATTGACCGGCTTGCCGTTGAATTTCAGGTGACCCAACGTCTGGAAGTAGGGCGTCGGGTTCTCGATACGCACGCCGTTAACACCGGGGCTGAACCGCAGGCTGCAAGTGGTGTTGGCTGGTGTCATTTTGAGATCGGCCGGACGATAAAACAGCTTGATAACAAAACGCACCCCCATGGACACCCGTGCCGAGGGGAGCTCTTTGCCGGAAGCGGGTATGGCGATCACTGCAAGGTAAAACAGCGACTCGCGATCGGCAGGCAGGGCAGCGCCCTGCGGGATAATCCGCAGCAATTGCTGGTTGTCGGGTTGCAGTGAAAACATCGGCGGCGTCACGATAAAAGGCGCGGCAGTGCTATCGTCGGGTGCCTGTTGTACCCGGCTTTGGATCAGATAGTTTTGCTTGGAGGTGTTCTTCACCGCCAAGGTCTGCGCTTTATCGGTGGATAAAAAGATCACTCGCGTCTGGTTCAGGCTGATCCCCCCGGCAGGATTCTGTGCTGCCAGGGTGGGGGCTGAGATCAGCAGACATAAGCCGGTAATCGCGACCGGACGATAGAGGTCAATCAGGAACATATCAGCCTCAGCGATAGGCCAGGTTAAACAGAATGCGTGCCGTCAAGGTGCCCGGCGTTATAGGGTCGCTGGTGCATGCCAGGCTGCCGCAGGTGATTCCGGCATAAAACCTGATGTTCTGATCGGGGGGATTTACCCCTGCTGCTGCCAGCGGGATATTGTCTCCATTTTTGACTTCTGTACTGCCATAAGCCGGTGGGACATCCGTTTTCACCAGCATGACGCCAACACCGGACGCGCTGGAGTCGCTGCTACGGAATAACCATTTACTATCGCGTGTGATGCCGTCACCGCTGACGTTAACAACCGGAGCCAGGCTGGCATCGGTTCCGCTGCAATCCTGCACGGTGAGGGTAAAAGGCTGGGCGGCCTGCAAGGTTGCAGGTGCAAACTGTGACAGATGAACAGAGTCCAGCGCCAGCGTACTTTTATCCAGGCTGAAAGTGCATGTTCCTGGATTGAGTATAGCGGAAAAATTGAGCGTTACTGCCTGAACAGGCTGGCCAATCAGGGCCGACAGCGCCCAGATTGTCAGCAGAAGAGTTCTTTTATTGCAGGTTATGATTGAACGCACTGATTCCCCCTTCATCGTTAATGGTTTTCCACTGCACAGCGCCCTGTGTCTTGCTGGTCGCGTAGGTATGGCTACTGAACGGTGCCAGCATCAAGGCCGCAGGCGTATCCAGTTTGAGTGCCTGCCCACCGATGCTGATCTCGGCAAAGCTGACAAAATACGGTGAGTTATTACTGACCTGAATTCCCCCTTTAGCGCGGGAAAACTGCAGATTCTGCTGTGCTGCCAGGGATGAAGAAGGCAGATTGTTTGGGCGGTAGAACATTTTTATGATGTTCCCGACGCCAAATTGTGCCGCGCCATGTACCCCAGCCTGCTGGTTATTCGCTTGGGGAGCCGTGCTGGCGGGAATCGCGCTGGCATGGAAATAGAACACTGACTCACGATCGGTCGGTAAGGTTGCCCCTTGCGCTACAATGCGAACCTGATTGACGCTGTTGGGCTCCAGGCGGAACAGAGGTGGCCTGGTCTGAAACGGAGCGGGCTGAGCCCCGTCCTGCGAACCGCTGATTCTGGCCTGCACCAGGTACGGTTGTGTGGCCATGGTATTACGCACTGTTACACTGATACTGTCAGCGCCCTGAGGATAAATCAGGCGGGTTGCGTTGATACCAAAGCCACCCGTTTGGGCCACGGCAAGCAGGGGAAATCCAGCAAACAATATTGAGAACAATGGGAAGATACGGGACATATAACAATTCCTAAGTGCGAGGATGAGGGGGCATGAACCGCCCCCTGGGATAAATCAGTTGTAGGCAAAGCTGAACAGGATCGGCGCGTTGATAGCACCGATATTCACCCCGGTAGTGGTGGTAGATGCCAGGCCCGCCTGCAGGCTCAGAGTTTTGCCGTTGAAGTCGCTCTGTGCTGGAGTTGCGCCAGCGGTAGCTACCAGCAGTTTTTCACCGTTGGTGATATAGGTGCCTGCCGGAGCAGAAGCCAGGCGCAGCATCACACCGGTGTTGGTGCCCGTGCTGTTAAACATATTCGGGTTACCCCCCAGAGTTTGGCCGCTTACCACCAGGTTAGCGGTATCGCCAGCGGACAGAGGAGTCTGGCAGTTGTTGACACCTACGGTGAATGCCTTCTGGCTGGCTGGGATTGGCGTTGCTACCGCAGTAAAATCAGCTGGCGTATGGTTGCCCAGATCCAGGTTGTTGGTGGACAGGCTGACGTCACAGGTTGCAGCAACAACGGTACCAGTGATGGTGATTTGGGCGTTAGATGCTGCCTGAGCACCGCCAGCGGTAGCCAAAAGCAACAGAGCAACTGGGGTCATGGTTGATAAAATCTTACGCATCATAATTTCCTTATAGAGAGATAATAATATTCCGATTATTCGGAGTGGTTACGTGGCATAGGTATGCCGTAGGTAACATAGGGTTATGTAAGCAATAAATACTTACGGCTAATATGGATATATTGAAGAATTGAGTAAAAACGTTAAGCGATGAGTGATGGTTCTATCTTACGCAGGGTCATGTTGCGAATGTTAAGCTCACTATCTTGCTACGTATCTTTTAATTTCATTCTTAAGAAATTAGTCTATAAAATAATTTCATGAGAATAATCTCTACTGGGTATATATCCTGCTGTACTTCTGTGGTGAATGTAAAAAACACCGCCTTATTAAGATAGTAACTGCTTTCTTAATGCGATGGATTGTAGAGGGGGGGGATAAATATTGGGAGATGATATTTTGTTTTGTGTGATAACTGAAATTCAATTTTCTGAGTAAAATTAAGATGAAAGCTTGATAAAAATATCTTTTTTTACCCCTAAATGGGTATTTAATAGATAAGTTTAACGCTTGTAAAAATAAACTACTGCCCCAGTGATTGTCAGGAAATGTATAGAAATCAGTAGATATAAACCTCCTGCTGAAAGGGGGGGTAGGCGAGTTATGCAGCAACAGGGAAATAAAGCGGATTGCATCAGCACTGAGTCACGGGTGCTTAGATATTGGACTGATAAAAATAGGTATAACCAACGCTAGTGCGTTATTTTCCCGAACGGGAAGGTTTTTCGCTCTGAAGGGACGCACCGGTGCAACTGACATAATGATAGTTATCGAAAACTGGACGGTTTTATACCCTATCACACCCATCGCAGAAAGATTCAGGCTGTGGATGCATCCGGCTTTTCTACAAATCGAATTAATGAAAATATAGCAAGCAGAAAACACAGGGGCTGAGCCATGCAGTTCAGCCCCAAATCCCCTTACAATTTGGCGATTTCGACCAGATTGGTGTGCTGCGGGTTGCCTTTGGCCAGCGGAGAAGGGCGCTGATTGGTGAGAATATTCACGCTGCCGCCGTGGTCGACCCTGTCGCCAAACATGTCGGCCACCAGCCATGCTCCTTGGCCCATGGCGGTGACGCCGGGCATAATCCGCGGGGTGACCTTGGCCTGGATCCTGGTTTCGCCGCGGTTGTTGAATACCCGGACCCGATCGCCATGCAGGATGCCGCGCGCTTGCGCATCCAGCGGGTTGATCCACACCTCCTGCGGGCAGGCCTGCTGCAGCACGTCAATATTACCGTAGCTGGAGTGGGTTCTGGCCTTGTAATGGTAACCGAACAGCTGCAGCGGGAACTGGCTGCGGGCTGGATCTTCCCAGCTTTCAAAACCGGCGGCATACACCGGCAGCGGGTGGATCACGTCTTCGGCCGCCAGCTCCCAGGTAGCGGCAATCTCCGCCAGCCGTTCGGAGTAGATTTCAATCTTGCCCGACGGTGTTTTCAGCGGATTGGCCTGCGGATCTTCGCGGAACTCGCGGAACGCCACCACGTGTTCCTGCGGGCATTTGCGCTTGTAGATCCCCACCGTTTTCAGTTGCTCGTAACTCGGCATATCCGGGTTGCGTTCACGGGTTTTCTCACAAAGGTATTGGATCCACTCCTGTTGATTACGGCCTTCGGTGAAGGTCTGTTCGGCCTCTTTACCCAAACGCTTGGCTACTTCCGACAGGATCTCGTAAATCGGGCGGCGTTCAAATTTGCGTGAGGTGGCAGGCTGGCCGAGGATCACATAGCCCATATTCCCGGCCGACTCATGGGGGATCAGGTCTTCCTGCTCGGTTGGCATCAGATCGGGCAGCAGAATATCGCAATACTTGGCGGAAGAGGTCATAAAGTGCTCAATGCCGACGATCATTTCGCACTTGCTGTCGTCCTGCAGGATTTGGTGCGTGCGGCTGATATCGCCATGCTGGTTGATCAGCGTATTGCTGGCATAACACCAGATGAACTTGATCGGTACGTCCAGCTTGTCTTTGCCGCGAATACCGTCGCGTTTGGCGGTCATCTGCGTGCCGCGTTCAATGGCGTCGGTCCAGGTGTAAACAGAAATCTTGGTCTGCACCGGGTTGGTCAGCATGTCAAACCATTCCACACCCAGATCAAAGGATCCTTCACGGCAGCCGGTGTTGCCGCCGTTAATCCCGACGTTGCCGGTTAGGATCGGTAACATGGCGATGGCGCGCGCGGTTTGCTCACCATTAGCGTGGCGCTGCGGCCCCCACCCCTGGCAGATGTATGCCGGTTTGGTCATACCGATTTCACGTGCCAACTGGATAATGCGCGCAGCCGGGATGCCGGTAATGCGTGCCGCCCAGGCGGGAGTTTTTGCTACGCCGTCTTCGCCTTGGCCCAGAATATAGGCTTTGTAGTGGCCGTTTTTCGGCGCACTGCTGGGCAAGGTTTTCTCATCATAGCCAATGCAGTATTTATCGAGGAATGCCTGGTCTACCAGGTTCTCGCTAATCAGCACATAGGCGATGCCCGCAACTAAAGCGGCGTCGGTGCCTGGGCGGATCGGGATCCATTCATCTTCCCGGCCCGCGGCGGTGTCGGTGTAGCGCGGATCGATCACAATCATGCGCGCGTTGGAGCGTTCTCTGGCCTGTTCCAGATAGTAGGTTACGCCAGCGCCACTCATGCGGGTTTCCGCCGGATTGTTGCCGAACAGCACCACCAGCTTGCTGTTGGCGATATCATCCGGGCTATTGCCCTGCTGTGCGCCGTAAAGATAGGGCATGGCAGCGGTGATTTGTGCGGTGCTGTAGCTGCCATAGCGGCTGAGGAAGCCGCCGCAGGAGTTCATCAGCCGGTAAGGCACGTTGGAGTTGGTGATATTGCCGCCGTCCACCCCGGTGCCATACAGAACGTGTACCGCTTCATTGCCGTATTCATCCAGGGTGTGTTGCAACTTGCCGCTGATGGTATCCAGCGCCTCATCCCAACTGATACGGACAAACTTGCCTTCGCCGCGCTTCCCGACGCGTTTCATCGGGTACTTCAGGCGATCCGGGTGATTCATGCGGCGGCGGATCGAGCGCCCACGCAGGCAGGCGCGCAGTTGATGGTTGCCATATTCGTCGTTGCCGGTATTGTCGCTCTCTACCCAGTACACCTCATCATCACGCACGTGCAGGCGCAAGGCGCAGCGGCTGCCGCAGTTGACGGTACAGGAGCTCCAGACCACTTTGTCTGCCGGTGGTGCGCTGGTAGGCTGGTTTTCAGCGGCGGTGGTTTTACGGAACGGTAAAACCAATCCTGACGTCGCCGCCAGCAGGCAACCGGCAGCCGTGCTGGTTTCAAGTAATTTTCGCCGGCTGATTGGATGATTAAGAAGATCCTTGTTCTGGATGTCGTTCATAAATGCTTCCCTCTTAAAGCCTGTTTTAATCAAGCTGTTTTATTTACCCATTGGTGTTGGGCTTAGGGCAATTCTGGACTGATGCATTAATGTCATTTACGTAAGAGAGGTGAATATTTTTACGGAGTAATAGTGTTGGCTGGTGAGTCATGGCGGATTTAATGGCTTCACCAGTGAATATTATCAATCCGCTATCAGGGTGTTTTTCACCGACCCATAACGCGAGGTGTAAATACCATTACTATACCTTGATACCGTGACCAATGTTTGTTTGAGGTCAATTTTTCGGTGCTATTATCTTATTGCTGTTTTTTTTAATATTCTGTTTTAATTGAATTTATTTTTTAGTGCGTTGTGCGTTACGCTAAAAAAACAACAAATCTAATAATGGAGAGTGAATGGCTTTGATAAGCTTATTGAGGCTATTACGCTAAGTGATAGTTAAATTTCTATAATTATTACGCGGCCAGGAAAAGTTATGAATCAATAATGAGAGTTATTCTTGTTTATTTGCAGTTATTACTGATAACGGTGCAGAGATGCAAGCTAAATATTTTTTGCTGAAGCGATTTTTCTCATGTTATGAAAATATTAATAATTAACCCATTAAAGGTTGATAGAGATCAACACCGCCCACCCTACATATAACAAAAAATTAACCGCCCGTTCATTTATCGGCGTTTTATACAGGGGACAAATAATAATGTTAAGGGAGAGTCGGTCATTTTTCCAAAATGGCGTTAATCGCCGTGACTTTATGAAACTTTGTGCGGCTCTGGCCGCCACCATGGGGCTCAATAGCAAGGCCGCTGCCGAAATAGCTCAGTCGGTAGGGGCACCACAGCGGCCACCGGTGATCTGGATCGGTGCCCAGGAATGTACCGGCTGTACGGAATCATTACTGCGTGCGACCCACCCCACGATCGAAAACCTGTTGCTCAGCGTGATCTCCATGGAGTACCACGAAGTGCTCTCCGCCGCTTTTGGCGAACAGGCGGAAGAGAACAAGCACCGCGCGATTGAGCAATACAAAGGCCAATATGTGTTGGTGGTTGATGGCTCGATCCCGATGAAGGACGGTGGTATCTACTGCATGGTGGCGGGCCAGCCGATCGTCGAGCACATCCGCAAAGCGGCGGAGCATGCTGCGGCGGTGATCGCCATCGGTTCCTGCGCGGCCTGGGGCGGCGTTGCCGCCAGCGGCGCTAACCCGACCGGCGCGGTCAGCCTGCAGGAGGTGCTGCCGGGCAAAACGGTGATCAATATTCCCGGTTGCCCACCCAACCCGCATAACTTCCTGGCCACGGTGGCACACATCATCACCTACCAACGGCCACCGAAGCTGGACGCGAAAAACCGCCCCGACTTTGCCTATGGCCGCCTGATCCACGAGAACTGCGAACGTCGCCCGCACTTTGACGCCGGGCGTTTTGCCAAAGAGTTCGGTGACGACGGGCACCGCCAAGGCTGGTGCCTTTACCATCTTGGTTGTAAAGGGCCGGAAACCTACGGCAACTGCTCGACGTTGGAATTCTGCGACGTCGGCGGCGGTATCTGGCCAGTGGGCATAGGTCACCCTTGCTACGGCTGCAATGAGCAGGGGATCGGCTTTACCAAGGGCATTGCGCAACTGGCAAACGTTGAAAACCCCACCCCGCGTTACGCTAAACCGGCGGTACAGAATGCCGAAGGCGGGCACGTCAGCGCCTCGGCGGTTGGCCTGCTGGGGGGCGTCGTCGGGCTGGTGGCCGGTGTCAGCCTGATGACGGTAAGGGAACTGGGGCGGCAGCAGAAACAGCAGCGCAAAGATGACGATCAACCGCCGCGCAAGGAGTAAGCCGTGAATCGACGTAATTTTCTAAAACTGGCCTCTTGCAGCGCGATCATGGTGGGCGGGGTGCCCCCGGCGGCGGCGGGTGCCGAGAACAAAGCCCCGATCCCCGATTCGCTGGGCATGCTGTATGACTCGACCCTGTGCGTCGGCTGCCAGGCCTGCGTGAGCAAATGCCAGCAGATCAACCATACCGATTACCAAGCGCATGGCGAAACCTATGCCTACGCGGGCACTGAAGCCACCTGGTCGAACAACGACAAGCTCAGCCCCTACACCAACAACATCATTCAGGTGTGGAGCAGCGGTAACGGCCAGCATAAAGATCGATTAGAAGATGGCTATGCCTATATCAAAAAGCAGTGCATGCACTGTGTCGATCCCAACTGTGTTTCGGTGTGCCCGGTGCAGGCGCTGACCAAGCACCCGAAAACCGGCATCGTGCATTACAACCCCAATGTCTGCACCGGCTGCCGCTATTGCATGGTCGGCTGCCCGTTCAACGTGCCGAAATACGACTACGACAACCCGTTCGGCCAAATCCACAAGTGCGAACTGTGCAACCAGAAAGGCATTGAACGCCTGGATCAGGGCGGATTGCCCGGCTGTGTGGAAGTGTGCCCGACCGGAGCGGTGATCTTCGGCACCCGCGAGCAACTGCTGGCCGAGGCGAAACGGCGCCTGGCGCTCAAGCCCGGCGTAAGCTACCGCTTCCCGCGGCAGACGCTGCAAGGGGATGATCGCTATGAGCATACGATCCCGCACTACCAGCCGCACCTGTATGGCGAAGAAGAGGGGGGCGGGACGCAGGTGCTGGTGCTGACCGGGGTGCCTTTCGAGAAGCTGGGCCTGCCGCCGCTGGAGCCTCTGTCGACCGGCGCGCGCTCCGAACATGTGCAGCACTCGCTGTACAGCGGCATGGTGCTGCCGCTGGCCGCACTGACCGGCATCACCTTTCTGGCGCACCGCAACACGCGTAAAGCGCGTCAGGATGAGAAGGAAGACGAACATGACGACGCATAAAACGCAGCCCCTTGGCGGGCGGCTGGTGAGTTGGCCGGTAATGCTGTTGGCCCCGTTTGTGGTGCTCTGCGCCTTGCTGATCCTGAAGCGTTTGGTGCTGGGGCTGGGATCGGTGACCGATCTGAACGGCGGTTACCCGTGGGGGATCTGGATTGCCTTCGATCTGTTGGTGGGCACCGGTCTGGCCTGTGGCGGCTGGGCGCTGGCCTGGGCGGTGTATGTGTTTAACCGTGGCGAATACCATCCGCTGGTGCGCCCGGCGCTATTGGCCAGCCTGTTCGGCTATACGCTGGGTGGGTTGTCGATCACCATTGACGTCGGCCGCTACTGGAACCTGCCTTACTTCTACATTCCCGGCCACTTCAACACCTCCTCCGTGCTGTTTGAAACGGCGGTCTGTATGACGATCTACATCGGCGTGGTGGCACTGGAGTTTGCGCCGGCGCTGTTTGAACGCCTGGGCTGGAAGGTATCGCTGAAGTGGCTGAATAAGGCCATGTTCCTGATTATCGCCCTGGGCGCACTGCTGCCCGCGATGCACCAGTCGTCGATGGGATCGTTGATGATTGCCGCAGGTATCAAGGTGCATCCGCTGTGGCAGAGCTATGAAATGCTGCCGCTGTTCTCGCTGCTGACCGCGGGCATTCTGGGGTTCTCGATTGTCATCTTCGAAGGCTCACTGGTGCAGGCGGGGTTATTGGGCAAGGGCGCGCGGGAAACGCCGCTGTTTACCCGCATGAGCTACATCATCGATGTCATTTTGCTGCTGTTTATCGTGCTGCGCTTTGGCGAGCTGATTTATCGCCATAAGACCGGCTACCTGTGGCAGTTCGATCGTTTTGCCCTGTTTTTCTGGCTGGAAATCGGCCTGATGCTGTTGCCGTTGCTGCTGTTCCGCTGGCAACGAAATCGCAGAGATTCACGCCTGCTGTTTATCGGTGCGCTGAGCATGATCTGTGGTGCGGCCTTGTGGCGGCTGAACTACTCACTGTTGGCCTATAACCCCGGTAACGGTTACGGCTATTTCCCGACTGCCAGCGAACTGCTGATCTCCATCGGCTTCGTGGCGATAGAAGTGTGTGCGTACATCCTGTTGATCAGGTTGTTACCGGTGCTGCCTGCGCAGCAACACAAGCATGAAAACAACCAGATAGAGGTAGAGCATGAGCCAACGCATCACCATTGATCCCGTGACCCGCATTGAAGGGCATTTACGGATTGACTGCGAGATTGAAGACGGCAAGGTGGTGAAAGCCTGGTCTTCTGGCACCATGTGGCGCGGCATGGAAGAGATTGTGCAAGGTAACGATCCGCGCGATGCCTGGATGATCGTCCAGCGTATCTGTGGCGTCTGTACCACCACCCATGCCCTGGCGTCGGTGCGGGCAGTGGAAAATGCGCTGGGCATGGAAGTGCCGGTCAATGCGCAGTATATCCGCAACATCATTCTGGCCGCCCACAGCATTCACGATCACATCGTACATTTCTATCAGCTCTCGGCGCTGGATTGGGTCGATGTCACCTCTGCCTTGCAGGCCGATCCGCAAAAAGCGGCCGATCTGCTGAGTGGCCTGTCGAGCTGGCCGCTCAACAGCGCCGCCGAATTCAGCCGCGTGCAGCAGAAGATTAAAGATCTGGTGGCCAGCGGCCAGCTTGGCATTTTTGCCAACGGCTACTGGGGGCACCCGGCCATGGCGCTGCCGCCGGAGGTGAACCTGATCGCCGTTGCACACTACCTGCAAGCGCTGGAGTGCCAGCGTGATGCCAACCGGGTGGTCGCTATTCTGGGGGGCAAAACGCCGCATATCCAGAACCTGGCGGTGGGTGGGGTGGCTAACCCGATCAACCTGGATGCCCCTAGCGTGCTAAACCTTGAACGCCTGATGTACCTGAAAACCTTTATCGATCGCCTCGGCGACTTTATCGAGCAGGTTTACCTGGTGGATAGCGCGGTGATCGCCGCACACTATCCGGGCTGGCTGGCGCTGGGTAAAGGTGCGGATTGCTATCTGTGCTTGCCGGAGTTGCCGACCGATCGCAAAGGCGACACCTACCTGCTGCCGGGGGGCTTCTTGGAGAACGGCAAGTTCCGCCCGATCGCCAACCAGCGCGATGCTTATCTGGTGAACGGCATTCAGGAAAGCGGCAAACATGCCTGGTATCAGGACGACCAGCCGCTAGCACCTTGGGAAGGGCTGACGCGCCCGAACTACACCGGCTGGCAGGAAGACGGTAAATATTCCTGGGTAAAATCACCGACCTTCTACGGCAAAGCGGTGGAGATGGGGCCGTTGGGCTGGCTGATGTGCAGCCTGCAGGCCGAACATCAGCCGACGCAGAAATACTTCGGCCGCGTCAACGGCGCCTACCAAACCTTGACCGGCCAGGCGTTAACCGCCGAACAGCTGCCATCCACCCTGGGGCGGATCGTCGGGCGCACGGTGCATGCCTGCGTGCTGCATGAAACTCTCGGCCAACAGTGGCAGGCACTGGTAGAAAACATCGGCAAAGGCGATCACGAAACCTTTATCCGCCCCAATATCCCGCTGACTGGGGAAATTCGCGGCGTCGGGTTTATCGAGGCACCGCGCGGTTCGTTGTCCCACTGGGTGGTGATCAAAGACGGCAAGATCGCCAATTATCAGGCGGTGGTGCCTTCCACCTGGAATGCCGGGCCACGCAACCATAATGACGAACCTGGTCCTTACGAACGCTCACTGGTGGGTACACCGGTGGCCGATCCGGCCAAGCCGCTGGAGGTGGTAAGAACCATTCACTCCTTCGATCCCTGCATGTCCTGTGCTGTGCATATTGTAGACACCACCGGCAATGAAGTGACCAGGGTCAAGGTGCTGTAATGCGTATTCTGGTACTAGGTATCGGTAATCTGTTGTTGAGCGATGAGGCGGTCGGCGTGCGCATCATTGAGGCGCTGGAACAGCGCTTTGTGTTACCTGCCTATGTGGAGGTGCTGGATGGTGGCACCTCTGGCATGGAACTGATGGAAGTGATGGCCGATCGCGATCATCTGATCGTGGCCGATGCGGTGCTGACCGGCGATGCAGCGGGCAGCGTGGTGGTGTTGCACGATGAACAGATCCCCGCGCTGTTTACCCGCAAGGTGTCGCCGCATCAGTTGGGGCTGTCGGACGTGCTGATGGCGCTGCGCCTGACCGAGGAGTTCCCACGGCGCTTAACGCTGGTGGGCGTGGTGCCCGCCTCGCTGGAGCCGGGCATTGGCCTCAGCCCGCGGGTCACTCAGGCGCTTGAACCGGCTTTGGCGCAGGTGCTGGTGGCGCTGCAATCCAGCGGTGTGCCGGTCATGCTCAAGGAGGCCGCCGATGCACGATGCGTTTAGCGGTTTTCCAACTACCCCAGCTCCGCTGCTGGAAGCGGCGTTTCAGGCCGTCGCCGCCGACGGTATGCGCGATTTGCCCTTTTTCCATTCGCAAATCCCGATACGTGCCTGTGGGTTTCAGCTGTTTGAACAGCAGTGGATCGGCTGCATGCTCACGCCCTGGATGCTCAGCCTGTTGGTGCTCCCCGGCCCGCAGCAGCAGTGGCAACCGCGCCAGGTCGGCGAAAAGCTGGCGCTGGCGCTGCCCTGTGGCAACGTCAGCTTTACCTTGGGCGAGATCGATGGCTGCGGGCAATATCTGGCCTGCTCGTTGATGTCGCCGCTGGAAAGTTCACTGCGGGCCGATCAGGCGCTGGCACTGGCGGAAAACAGCGCGCGCATGGCGCTATCGCTGCCGGTGGTAGACGGCAGCCTCCCGAGCAATCCGCGGCGGCGTGCGCTGTTCCGCCTGCAACGGGAGAACGGAGCCGATGCATGAGATCAGCCTGTGCCTGAGCACCATGGAGCTTATTGAGCAGCAGGCCAGGCAGCACGGTGCCCGGCGGGTCACGGCGGTGTGGCTGGAGATCGGCGCCTTGTCTTGCATTGAAGAACAGGCCCTGCGCTTCAGCTTCGCCAGCGCCAGCCGCCAGACGCTGGCAGAGGGTTGCCAGTTGCATCTGAACTATCAACCGGCGCGTGCCTGGTGCTGGGATTGCAGCACCAGCGTAGCGGTTGAGCGGCATGACGCCGGCTGCCCGCACTGCGGCGGCCACGCTTTGCGCATCGAGAGCGGCGAAAGCCTGCGATTAAAACAATTAGAAGTGGAATGATTTTAAGGAGTTAAGCCTTATGTGTACGACTTGCGGTTGCGGCCACGGAGAAACATCGATCGAAGGGGATGAGCACCATCACCACCATGATGACGACCATCATCATGGGCATGCCCATCAGACAGTCACGATCCATCACCACCACCATTATCACCATCAAGGTGATGTGCATCACCACTATGCTGCCGCTGAAGCGGTGCCGTTTGCCCCCCAGGTACAACCACATTCGCAAGACCTGCATTATGGCCATGGCGAGGCAGGCAGCCATGCACCCGGCATGGGGCAGCGCCGGTTATTGCAGATTGAACAGGACGTATTGAGCAAAAATAACCATCTGGCGGCGCATAACCGTGAACACTTTGCCGCGCAGAATATCCTGGTGCTGAACCTGGTTTCCAGCCCAGGCTCCGGCAAAACCTCCCTGCTGACGGCCACCCTGCAATCTCTGGCGGGCAAAGTGCCGTGCGCGGTGATCGAGGGCGATCAGCAAACCAGCAACGACGCGGAACGCATCCGCGCGACGGGGGTTCCGGCGATTCAGGTGAACACCGGTAAAGGCTGCCACCTGGATGCGCAGATGGTGCACGATGCGGCCCATCGCCTGCCGCTGCAGGACAACAGCCTGCTGTTTATTGAAAACGTCGGCAACCTGGTATGCCCGGCCAGTTTTGATCTGGGGGAACGGCATAAAGTGGCGGTGCTGTCGGTCACCGAAGGGGAGGACAAACCGCTCAAATATCCGCATATGTTTGCCGCCGCTACGCTGATGGTGATCAATAAGATCGATCTGCTGCCCTACGTTAATTTCTCCGTTGATCGGTGCATTGCCTATGCCCGTCAGGTTAACCCCACCATTCAGGTGATTGCCCTTTCGGCCACCGGCGGCGAGGGGATGGATCTCTGGCTCGACTGGCTGGGGGCGCAATAATGTGCCTTGGCGTACCCGGTAAAGTGATCGCGGTTGGCGAAGATTTGCATCAACTGGCAACGGTCGACGTGTGTGGCGTGTCGCTCGGGGTCAATATCGCGCTGGTGTGTGAGGATTCGCCGCAGGCGCTGATCGGCCAGTGGGTGCTGGTGCACGTAGGGTTTGCTATGAGCCTGCTCGACGAACAGGAGGCGCTGGACACGCTGGCGGCGCTGGAACATATGCGCGCCGTCGGGCTTGAATCACCGATGCCGGGGGGCAGCGATGCGCTACGTTGATGAGTTCCGCGATCCGGCGCTGACCATGGCGCTGTTGCAACGCATCGCGCAGTTGATGCTCTCAATGCCCGCCCAGCAACGCTTGCCGCTGCAAATTATGGAGGTGTGCGGCGGCCATACCCATGCGATTTTCAAGTTTGGCATCGATCGGCTGCTGCCGGATAACCTGGAGTTTGTCCACGGGCCGGGTTGCCCGGTCTGCGTCTTGCCGATGGGGCGCATTGATAGCTGCCTGGAGATTGCCGCGCACCCGGAAGTGATTTTCTGCACTTATGGCGACGCCATGCGCGTGCGCGGGCGCAACGGATCGCTGCTGGATGCCCGGCGGCACGGCGCCGATATCCGCGTTGTCTATTCACCGCTGGATGCCCTGCAGCTGGCGGTAGACCACCCGCAGCGCGAAGTGGTGTTTTTCGGGCTGGGTTTTGAAACCACCATGCCCGCCAGCGCCTTGACCCTGCAACAGGCGCGGCAGCGTAAGCTGAGCAACTTTAGCCTGTTCTGCCAGCACATTACCCTGATCCCCACCTTGCGCAGCCTGTTGCAGCAGCCCGATGTGCGGATTGACGGTTTTCTGGCCCCCGGCCACGTCAGCATGGTGATCGGCAATGCGCCTTACGGTTTTATCGCCGAGCAATACCGTAAACCGCTGGTGGTCACCGGGTTTGAACCGCTGGATATTCTGCAGGGGCTGTCGATGTTGCTGGAGCAACTGTGTGCTGGCCGCAGCGCGGTAGAGAACCAATACCGGCGCATTGTGCCAGAGCAGGGTAACCGTTTGGCACAGCAGGCGCTGGCGGAAGTCTTTTGCCTGAAAGCGAGCAGCGAATGGCGCGGCTTGGGGGAGATTGCCCACTCCGGCGTGCAGTTAACACCGGACTATGCCGAGTTTGACGCCGAGCGGCGCTTTCAGCCCCAGGCGCAGCGCGTGGCGGACGATCCGCGTTCGCGCTGCGGCGATGTGCTGACCGGGCGCTGCAAGCCGGACGCCTGCCCGCTGTTTGGCAAAGAGTGTACGCTCAGCAACGCCTTTGGGGCTTTGATGGTGTCATCGGAAGGGGCCTGTGCGGCTTACTATCAGTATCGCAGGGAGACGGCCTGATGCTTCAACCGAACGATGAGCGTGAAATCACGCTGGCACACGGCAGCGGCGGGCGGGCGATGCAAAGCCTGATCGAAGAGCTGTTCTTGCAAGCCTTTGCCAATCCAGCCCTGAACGCGCGGGAAGATCAGGCGCGCATTGCGCTGAGCGAGCTTTGTAGCGCCGGGGATCGGCTGGCGGTATCCACCGACAGCTATGTGATCGACCCGATTTTCTTTCCCGGTGGCGACATCGGCAAGCTGGCGGTGTGCGGCACCGCTAACGACGTGGCGGTCAGCGGCGCGCAGCCGCGCTACCTGAGCTGCGGCCTGATCCTGGAGGAAGGGTTGCCATTTGCCATGCTGGCGCGTGTCGTGCAGTCGATGGCCGCTACGGCGCAGCAGGCCGGGATGCAGATCGTCACCGGTGATACCAAAGTGGTCCCCCGTGGCGCGGCAGACAAGATTTTTATCAATACCACCGGCTTTGGCGCGATTCCGGCCGGCGTCGATTGGGGTGTCCATCAGATCCGCGAGGGCGACAGCATTATCGTCAGCGGCACGCTCGGCGATCACGGTGCAACCATTCTCAACCTGCGTGAAGGGCTGGGGTTGGAAAGTGAACTGGCCAGCGATTGCGCTCTGCTGGCACCGCTGATTGCGCCGTTGTTACATATCGCCGGTGTGCGGGCGCTGCGGGATGCCACGCGCGGCGGCGTGACGGCGGTGTTGCATGAGTTTGCCGCCGCCAGCGGCTGCGGCATGGAGATCGTTGAGGCGGCGTTGCCGCTAAAACCCGCAGTGCGCGGGATGTGCGAGTTATTGGGGCTGGATGCGCTTAATTTTGCCAATGAGGGCAAGTTGGTGCTGGTGGTGGCACCTGCAGCCGAAGCCGAGGTGTTGGCCGCACTGCGTCAGCACCCGCTGGGGCGCGATGCGGCGGTGATTGGCCACACGCTGGAGCGCCAGCAGGTGAATGTGGTGGGGCTGTTCGGCGTTTCGCGCCGCTTGGATCTGCCATTGGACGAGCCGCTACCGCGGATTTGTTAGCCAACCAGTTCCCTCTCCCTGTAGGGAGAGGGCTAGGGTGAGGGGGATATCGCTTAATGCTTAACCCGTTCTCTTTGATAAAGGGCTCTATTTTGTTTGTTGGTTTGAATAAGCATGTTTTCCGGACGCTCAAGATTTGGCGTTTATCAGGTAGCACCGTGAAAGCGCCTTCAATGGCGTCAACACCGGTGCCCACCTGTTGTAGTGGTAGTTAGATATCATGGCGCATATTGATACTACAACTACCAACACTAATGGCCTCAGTCTGCGGGTGAAAGGCAAGGTACAAGGGGTAGGGTTTCGCCCCTACGTCTGGCTGCTGGCGCGGCGGTTCGAGCTGCGTGGCGACGTCAGCAACGACGGCGCTGGGGTGATCGTCCGTCTGTGGCAATCGCCCAAGGTGGCGGATTTTCTGCGCGCCTTGCCGCTGCAATGCCCGCCGCTGGCGCGGATCGACAGCGTCAGCCAGCAGCCTCTGCATTGGCCACAGGAACCACAGCACTTCACCATCGCCAGCAGTGGCGCAGGGCAGATTGATACCCATATTGTCGCCGATGCGGCCACCTGTGACGCTTGCCTGGCAGAACTGAATTTGCCGCACAACCGGCGCTATCGCTACCCGTTTATCAACTGCACCCACTGTGGCCCGCGTTTTACCATCATTCGCCAGATGCCTTACGATCGCCCCAATACCTCCATGCAGCCTTTCCCGCTGTGCCCGGCGTGCCAGGCGGAGTATGACGATCCGGCCGACCGCCGGTTCCACGCGCAGCCCAATGCCTGCCCGGTCTGCGGCCCGCAGCTGTGGCTGAGCGATGCCAGCGGCAACGTGACGGCCAGCGCGGATGACGCGCTGCAACGGGCCACGCGGGCGCTGATGGCGGGGGAAATCCTGGCGATCAAGGGCATCGGCGGTTTTCATCTGGCCTGCGATGCCACTAATTCAGCGGCGGTGCAGCGCCTGCGCTTGCGTAAGCGTCGCCCGGCCAAGCCGCTGGCGGTAATGATGCCGGATGCCAATTGGTTGGTAGCCTGTGTTCAGGTGGCAGATACTGCGCCGTTGCTCAAACTGCTGCGCAGCCCGGCGGCACCGGTGGTGCTGGTGCCAGCGCACCCCGACAGCCCGCTGTGCCGGGAAATTGCCCCCGAGCTGAACGAGGTGGGCGTTATGCTGCCTGCCAATCCGCTGCAGCATCTGTTGCTCCAGCAGGTTGCCCGCCCGCTGGTGATGACCTCCGGCAATCTTTCTGGCCTTCCCCCGGCACTGACCAATCAACAGGCGCTTGAGGAGCTGGCAGGCATTGCCGATGCTTGGCTGCTGCATAACCGCGAGATCGTCCAGCGTGCCGACGATACGGTGCTGCGGCTGAACCAGCATGGCACTGAAATGCTGCGGCGTGCGCGCGGCTATGTCCCTGATGCGTTGCCATTGCCACCCGGTTTTAGCGCGCAGCCACCGGTGCTGGCGCTGGGTGCCGATACCAAGAACACTTTTTGCCTGCTGTGGGGCGATCGCGCCGTGGTCAGCCAACACCTTGGCTCGCTGGCCGATGACGCTACCCGCCAGCAGCAACAGCAACTGATTACGCTGTTTGGTGAGATCTACGGCGTAGCGCCGCAGGCGATCGCCGTTGATGCCCACCCCGGTTATCTCAGCCATCAGCAGGGCAAAGCGTTGGCAGAACGTTTAGCGCTTCCCTGCGTGGAGACGCTTCACCACCATGCCCACCTGGTCAGTTGCCTGGCGGAGCATGCCTGGCCGCGTGACGGTGGCAAGGTGATCGGGCTGGCGCTGGACGGTTTGGGTTACGGTATTAACGGGCAACTGTGGGGTGGAGAATGCCTGCTGGTGGATTATCAGCATTGTGAACATTTGGGCGGGTTGCCTGCGGTGGCGCTGCCGGGGGGCGATTTGGCAGCGCAGCAGCCGTGGCGCAACCTGCTGGCGCATCTGTTGCGCTTTGTCCCTGGCTGGCAGGCTATGCCGGAAGCAGCAAGTATCCCGCAGCCACAGGGCAACGTGCTGGCGCGAGCGATTGAGCGCCAGATCAATGCACCTTTGGCGTCTTCTACCGGGCGCCTGTTTGATGCGGTGGCTGCCGCGCTGCAAATCGTTCCGCCGCAGATCTCCTGGGAGGGGGAGGCCGCGTGCCTGTTGGAAGCGCTGGCGCAGCAAAGCCCGCACCATCAGCCGCCGGTTTCTCTGCCGCTGTGCGGCCAACAACTGGATTTAGCCTCTTTTTGGCCACAGTGGCTGAGCTATCGGTCTACACCAGCCCGGCGTGCTTATGCCTTCCATTGGGCGCTGGCGCAGGGTTTTGCTGCCTTGGCCCGGCGGGCGGCACAGCAGCATGATATTCACACCGTCGCGCTGTCGGGCGGGGTCTTGCATAACCAACTGTTGCGCCAACTGCTGGTGCAACAGCTGGAAGGTTTACAGGTGTTGCTGCCGTCGCAGTGGCCTGCCGGTGATGGTGGTTTGGCACTGGGGCAGGCGTTGATCGCCGCAGCACGTTAGGGGTGAGTCAATTTTTATGGTTTCTTATAGGATGAACAACAGGTGATTACTATGCGTATTAATGTCAAAGCTGTGGCTGTATCCGTACTGGCGTTGTTCCCGATGCTGGCTTGCGCCCACGTTGGGAATGATGGTGGTACTCATCACGTTTTAAGCTTCACCGAAGGCTTTATCCATCCGCTGACCGGGATGGATCACCTGGTGGCGATGATTCTGGTGGGCGTCTGGAGCGCCATGAACACCCGGAAATGGTGGCTTGCGCCGCTGGCGTTTGCCGGGTTGCTGTTGGCGGGTGCGCTGATCGGTATGGCGGGCGTGACGGTGGCGGCTACCGAATACCTTGTCGCCGCCTCGCTGCTGGTGGTGGGCGTGATGGTGGCGCTGCGGCTGAAGTTGTCTGCGGTAACCGGCGCGTTGATCATTGGCGCTTTTGCCATTTTCCACGGCTTGGCGCATGGAGCTGAACTTTCTCACTCGGCCGCGGCACTTTCCGGCATGGTGATGGCGACTGCGGGGCTGCATCTGGTTGGCTTGGGGAGCGGTTATCTGCTGACGCTTTCCAGCACTAACCGCTGGTGGGCTGGGGTGATTGGTAGCGGTTCATCTTTACTGGGGATTGGTTTACTCAGCGGCCTGTTCTGATAGCTTCGGCGGCATAACTGCCCGTTTCGTTTCCCAACCAAATCCTACAGCTACCCGAGGTTGGGTAAGCGTGAGGGTTTGGTGTATGAAACGGCAACCTTGCCGCATTAGCCGTGTTCTAACGCACCCCGCCAGCAATCAACCTAAGCCGATGCTGTTTGGGATATTCCCGGCCAATCTGCCGCTGTTGCAGTTGCCAGCACAGTTTTTCGCTATCGTGCCGCTCGGCATCAAACAGCAACCCCACCACGCTGCCGCTGTGCGCCACGTTCAGGCCGTAAATCCCGCAGCTTTCGCTGATCTCTAATAACTCATCGAACAGCGGTTTGGGCAGCAACCGCTGGCTGGCGCGTGCGCTGAGGGTGGTGGCTTCCCCCAATTTGCCGCAATTATGCGTTTTTATCGCTAAGGAAAATAGCGCCCAAGCTCGCTCCAGCATGGCGGCATTTTCCAACAGCGCCTGCTGGCGATCGCGGCGATGATAGTCGGCGGTGTTCAGGGTATACGGGCTTTCCAGTAGCAGAATATCCAGCGGTGGTAACCAATCACTGGGGATCTGGGTAGCGGCCGTTTGGTGATCGAATAATGTCAGCTTGCGGAACAGCGTGCTGTCGGTGGGTTCCAGTTGCACGCACAGCTTGGCGAGCGTGGGTTCATCCAGCGACTGGCCAAGATGGCGAGCGGTAGCCTGCGCGGTGGCGGCGATATCGGCGGTGCTACTGGCCAACCCTTTTGCTACCGGGATGCTGGAGGTGAAATCAATGCGCAAACCGCGCGCAGCGCTGCCGGGGTGGCCAAAGTGTTCCAGCACGCTTATCAGCATTTGGCGCATCAGCGGGCGCTCGTGGTTGCCCGGTTGCCCGTCGTTTACCGTAACGTGGCTGAACCAGTTTACCGGGCAGGAAACCAGTTTTTCACCGCCGAGGATCCAGCCCTGAAGCAGTTCACCGCAAGACGCGGGGCAGCGTGCCTCAGCCATCGGCAAAAACCTGCCGCAATGCCACGATCAGCCTGCGGTTGGCGGCTTCGCCCTTTATTGCCACCCGATAGTAATCGGCAGAAAGGCCGGGGTAGTTGGCACAGTGGCGGATCAGAATCTGCTGTTGCAACAGCGCCTGTTGCAGATCGAATTCCGGGCGCAGGCAGCGTAGGAAAAGATAGTTTGCCGCACCTGCCCAAACGCGCAACTGCGGGATGGCCGCCAACGCATCAAATAGCCATGGGCGCTGCTGCGCCAGCCACTGATGGGTTTGCTGAATATAGTGGCGATCGTCGAGGATGATCTCCCCCGCCAAGGCGGCAAAGGTGTTAATCGTCCAAGGCTCCCGTGCCTGCTTCATCTGCCGGATACCCGCCAGATCGCTGCTGACCAGATAGCCGAGCCGCAGCCCAGGAATGGCAAAAAACTTGGTCAGCGAGCGCAGGATATACAATTGCGAATAGTCGGCGATCTGTGGAATAAACCCCGGCATTCCTGGCAGAAAATCGATAAAGGCTTCATCGACGATCAGCGCAATGTCATGCTGTTGGCAGCAGGTGAGGATAGCTTGCAGCAGCACGGGATCGGGCATCAGCCCCGTCGGGTTATTGGGGGTAGCCAAAAACAGGCAATCGGGGCGCAGTTCGACCAGCACCTGTAGCAAGCGTTCATCGGGCTGAAACCCGTTCTCTTCCTCTAACGGATAATGCTGAATACGGCATTTTGCCCGCCGTAGCGCCCGGCGATATTCGGCAAAACCCGGCGTCAACAGCAGCGCCGTGCGCGGGCGCAAGCGATTCACCACGGCGTAAATCAGCTCAGTCGCGCCGTTGCCCGCGATAATATTTTCTGGCTGGCAATGGTGCGCCCGCGCCAAGGCGGCATGTAACTGGCGGTATTCGACATCGGGGTAGCATTCGGCGCTGTTGAGCTGCGCAACAATCGCCGCTTTCAGGCTGGCGGGCATACCCAGCGGATTAATATTAGCGCTGAAATCGAGAATATCTGCCGGATCCAGGCCGGTTTTCAGCGCCATTGCCAGCACGTTACCGCCATGTTCACTCATGAGATGTTAATACCGCTGTGGGGAGAGAGAACTGCTCAGGCATAAACGCCAGCACTTCACGCAGGTTGACCACTTGGCCGACCACGATCAACGCCGGCGCGGTTAAGCCCTGCGCGGTAACCTGATCGACCAGGGTCGCCAGCGTACCGGCCGCGATTCGCTGCTGTTGGTGGCTGGCATACATCACCACCGCTGCCGGAGTAGTAGCCGCTTTGCCCCCGGCGATCAACTGCTGGCAGATGCTGGCCAACTGCGTCATACCCATCAGGATCACCAAGGTGCCCTCCAGCTTGGCCAGCGTGGCCCAATCCTGCGGCTGATTCCCTTGGCGCAGGTGGCCGGTAATCACGTGAAAACCCGAAGCATAATCTCGGTGGGTGACCGGGATGCCGGCATAGGCCAGCCCGCCGATGGCCGAACTGATACCGGGGATCACTTCAAATGGGATCTGTGCCTGCGCCAGCGCTTCGGCCTCTTCGGCACCGCGCCCGAACACGTAAGGATCGCCGCCCTTCAGGCGCACCACGTTCAGGCCACGCCGCGCACAGTCAATCAGCAGTTGATTGATCTGCGGCTGTGGCACCAGATGGTGATCGGGGTTTTTGCCAACGTTAATCATTTCACAATTGCTGGGAGCTTCCTGCAACAGATCGGCGCTCACCAGACGATCGTAAACCAGCGCCTGCGCCTGCTGAATACAGTGCAGGCCCTTAACGGTGATCAGCGCGGCATCCCCAGGCCCGGCACCGACCAGCCAAACTTTTCCACTTTTCATCGTCGCTCTCATCAGGTTATCAGGCGGATTGCGGCTGTGGGTTATTGAGCGCTACGCGCACCACGTCGCGGGCGATCATCAGCTCTTCGTTGGTGTTCACGATCGCGATCTGCACCGGTGCCCCGTCGCGCTGGATAAACGGCTGATTGGCATTGTTCTTCTCCTCATCCAGTTCGATGCCGAGAAAGCCTAGCTGATGGCAGATCTGCTGGCGCGCATTGCGGGCGTTCTCGCCGATGCCGCCGGTGAAGATCAATACGTCGATGCCGCCCAGTTGCACGATATAGCTGCCGATCACCGCCCGGATGCGTTCAGCGAACAGCTTGAGCGCCAGTTGCGCTCTGGGGTTGCCGGTGGCGGCAGCCTGTTCGACATCACGGTAATCGTGTGATACGCCGGATACGCCCAGCAAGCCGGACTGATTGTTGATCAACAGGTTGATCTCCTGCGCGCTTTTCCCTTCCGCCTGCTGGATAAACGGCAGGATGGAAGGATCGATATCGCCGCTGCGGGTGCCCATCATCACCCCGGCCTGTGGGGTAAAGCCCATGGAGGTATTGACCGAGCGGCCATCGCGAATGGCGCAAATGCTGGAACCATTGCCCAAATGGCAGGAAATAATGCGCAGCTGTTCCAGCGGGCGGCCGAGCCGTTGCGCACACACCATGCTGACATATTTGTGGCTGGTGCCGTGGAAGCCATAACGGCGGATGCCAAGCTCCGCGTAATAGCGCCAGGGCAGCGGGTAGAGGTAATGGATATCGCTCAGCGTTTGGTGGAAGGCGGTGTCAAACACCGCAACGCAACGGGCGTGGGGCAGTGCCTGCTGGAAAACGCGGATCGCCTGAGCATTGACCGGGTTGTGCAGCGGCGCCAGCGCGCCGAGTTGTTCGATTTTATCCAGCACCTCCGGCGTAATTACCACCGAATCGCAGAAGGCTTCGCCGCCGTGCGCCACCCGGTGGCCAACGCCGCAGATTTCCGTGAGCGAAGTGACAATATGATGTTCGATCAGCGCATTAAGCAGATGCACGGCGGCCTGATGGCAATCCGCGATCGGCAGGGTGTTGCGCCATTGGTGTTCCCCGGCGCGCAGGGTGAAAACGGCGTCCTGCATGCCGATGCGCTCAATCAGCCCCTGGCAGATCACTTGCTCTGCGGGTTGGGAAAAGAGCTGAAACTTCAGTGAAGAACTGCCAGCGTTAATCGCCATAATTTTACCGGGCATACGACTCTCCATCGGGATTTAAAAAACGGATCAGATCGGCCATTCCGGCACCGGTCTGCGCCGAGGTAATAAACACGTTCGGTACACCGGCCTGATACAGACGGTCTGTCGCCCAGGCCAATTGATTCGAATGGGTGAGGGTGTCAGCCTTGCTGATAATGCCGATCACCGGTTGGGTGAAAACCTGTGCGAACATCGGGGCAAACCAGCTCTGTTCCGCATCCAGGTTCTGCACCAGGCCGATGACATCTGCCTCGCAGGCGCTGGCGAGCAGGGCGCTATACAGGCAGCGGTTTTCCAGGTATTCGCCGGGGGTGTCGATCGCGCAGTCCTGCCAGACAATGGCCTGGGTTTTTTGGTAGTTCAGCGTTTCCCCTTGCAAACGTTGGATCAGCGAGGTTTTACCGCACTGACTGGGGCCGATCAGCATGATGCGCTTCATGGCGTCAGGTCCGGGTCAGGTTACAAGCGGTGAACTTCATCATGTCGCCCAGGGTGTAGATCACCTGTTTCAGCGCATATTCCACCGCCGACACATCGCCGGCGAACACCACCGCACCGGTGAAGCGATCGATAAAACCAATCTCTACCGCGCCGGATTTGGTGGCGATGTCGCTGGCGATGATCGACGCTTCGCTGGGGGTGATGGTCAGAATGCCGATGGCATTGCTGGCGTCGCTCAGGCCGAGTTTTTTATAGAGTGCCTTGTTAGGGTTGGCGATCAGATGGGCCAGGGTGATCTGTTTCCCCGGTACGTATTCCTGAATCACCCGTTCGGTTGCCGTTGGTTGTTCCATCATGCCCCCTGAATCAACTGGCGCCACAGCGCCTCATGTGGGCGCGGGATCACGGTGCTGTATATCAGCAGGCCGTTTTCGCCCGCGCTCTGGCTGGCGACTTCCACCGCATTGTTGACGTCGGCAATATCGCCGCACATCACCTGATAGCATTTGCCGCCAATGCCAAACGCCATATGGATGCGCACCAGCGTGATATGCGCCGCTTTCACCGCCCGATCGGCGGCGGTGATGCAGGCCACGGCGCTCCAGGTTTCCACCACGCCAACGGCCTGGCGGTTTTCCACCGGGTTTAGCCCGTTCAGCGCGGGCAGCACTGAAGGGTGGAGATTGGGCAGTACGATGCTGTCGACCAACAGATGGCCGCTGTGCTGGGTGCCGCTTTGCACCGATTGCGTTACTGCCCCTACATCGCCCCCCACCATCAGCAGGTACTTGCCGGGGCAGAGCGTTTTACTCACCAACAGCTCAACGTTGGCGCTTTTCAGCATCAGGTCACAGACCTCTATGCCCTTGGCAATACTGCTTAGTTCAACAATTCCAATGGCTTGTGACATGGCTTATCCTTTGGCGAGGGTGATGGCGGTGGTGCTGATGTCGGTCACGGTACCGCTGATGCTGGCGTGGATGGGGGCGCCGAGCGCGCCTTCGGCAATGTGGGCAATGCACTGGCCGTGTGCCACCGTTTGCCCAATAGCCACCGTCGGGATCGCCGCCGCGCCGATGTGTTGGCGTAACGGCAGCAATACCTGCGCTGGTTGATAATCTTGCGCACTGAACGGCGCGGCGTGTGCCCACGGGGTGAGCTCCAGGCGTGTTACCAGCCGCGCCGTGGGCACCATGCGGTATTGCGCCATCGGATCGGCATCGCGCAGTTCGCCGCTGTAGCGTGCACCCTGCTGGCGCAATTGTTCCTTCAGCAGTCGGTTGATGCGCATCGGCGAGATGTCCACCGGGCAGGCGTAGCTTTCACACAGGCTGCACTCCGAACAGGTCAGGGCGCTTAACAGGATCTCGGGCGTTGCCACCTGCTGATAATTCACCGCTCGCACCAGCAGATGCGGCGGCAGTTCATGGCCAATCAGGTGGCGC
This sequence comes from Serratia sp. MMO-28, assembly GCF_037199905.1. Lineage (NCBI taxonomy): Bacteria > Pseudomonadati > Pseudomonadota > Gammaproteobacteria > Enterobacterales > Yersiniaceae > Serratia > Serratia sp. MMO-28. Next base: position 56,545 of record NZ_JBBCVB010000018.1, on the reverse strand, counting down.
GGGCACAGTTCGGTACACAGGCGGCATTGCTCGCATACGGTGCGGGCGATGGCCATGACTTCACGATCGCTGCGGGTACGCCGGGCGATCAGCAGGTGATCGGCGGGCAGTACCAGCAGGCCGCCGCTGGTTTTGGTCACCGGCTCATCGAGGTTTGTCAGCAAGCGCCCCATCATCGGGCCACCGTTGATAAAGCCGGGGCTAGCCACGGTAGCGCCCCCCGCCAGTGACAGCACTTCGCGGAAACTGATCCCCAGCGGCACCGTCAGCGTGATCGGTTTGGCAACGGCACCATTGACCGTGAGGGTGCGACGGGTCACCGGCCACTGCTGTTCCACGGCGCGCGCGATATTCAGCACCGTCTGCACATTATTCACCACTACGCCAATGCTGATCGGCAGCGCGGCCGGTGGCACCCGGCGCCCGGTAGCCAGCCAGATGGTGATCACTTCATCCCCGGCGGGGTAAACATCGGGGAGAATGTGCAGCCGGATGTGTGGCGGCAACAACGGCGTCAGTGCTTCGATCGCCGCCGCGTATTTGGCCTTCAACGCGATAATCCCTTCCTGTGCCCCGGTGGCGGTCATGGCATATTGTAAGCCGCGCAGCAACCGTTCGGCTTGGTGAGGGATCAGCTGCTGGTCCACCTTCAGCATCGGTTCACATTCGGCGGCGTTGATCAGAAAGATTTCCGCCTGCGCCTGCAGTTTGACCGCCGTAGGGAAACCGGCACCGCCTGCGCCAACCACGCCTGCTTCACGCACCCGCTGGCGGATGGTGTCGGCATCGCACACCTGAACGTTCATAGCAGTGCCTCAAGAATGTCGCGAATGTCCTCTGCCGCCGCCGGGCGTGGCGTAGTTTTGAGGGTGGCATCGGCCAGCGCGGCAGCAACCATCGCCGGAATGCGCTGTTCAAGCTGGCTTTCGCTGGGCTTGAGATCGGCAAAATAGCGTGGCATAGCGCACTGGGTTTTTAGCTGCTCAATCCGCTGGATCAGTTGATTCACGGCCTGACGATCGTCGCTTTCCGCCGGGCTGATACCGCAGACGCGAGCTAAACGGGCGTAGCGCTTGCGTGCGCGGTTTTCGGCAGCGTTGAACTGAATCACCGGGATCAGCAACAGCGCATTTGCTAGCCCGTGGGCGATATGGAATTGGCCACCCAGTTGGTGAGCGATAGCGTGATTAATCCCCAAACCGGCCTGGCTGAAGGCGATCCCCGCCAGCGTCGAGGCGTTGTGCATTTTGCCTCGGGTGATCAGGCAATCGCCTTTCCGGCAGGCGGTGGGCAGATGACGAAACACCAACTGCGCCGCTTTTTCCGCCAGCGCGTCGGTAAAATCGCTGGCACGCGGCGAAACATAAGCTTCCAGCGCGTGCGTCAGCACATCCATCCCGGTATTGGCGGTGATCGCTGGTGGCACGCTGGCCACCAGCGCCTGATCGAGAATGGCGATATCCGGGTAGATCTCATCGCTGAACAGCGGATACTTGATGTGCTTTTCCGGATCGCTGATCACAAAGGCGCTGGTCACTTCCGAACCGGTGCCGCTGGTGGTCGGGATGGCGATACAGGTATCGATGCTGATGCCCTGCTGGCGGCTGAACCAGACAATCGCTTTGGCCGCATCCAGCGCCGAACCGCCGCCAAAACCGATCACCACATCGGGGCGCAGGGTCTGCATCTGCTCGATCCCTTTGACCACGGTGGCTATGGTCGGGTCGGGCGTAATATCGCTGAACAGAGCGATCCGGTTATCGGCGTCCAACGCCTGTTTCAGCCGCTCCAGCAGCGGCGAGGTGGCCAGAAAACCGTCACAGATGATCCAGATTTTGCGCTGGCGGAAACGCCGCAGCGCTTTGAGGCTGTCTTCACCGCTGTAGATCCGCGTTTGTACGGAAAAAGTCTTCATACATCCTCACTCAGCGAATGGAAAACGCGTCGGTCAATACGCAGCGGCGCTGCCGGGCAAAGGTGCGGGCAGAGGTGGTGCCTTCCCCCGTCGGCGTGGCGATGGTGAAGGTGGTAAAGCCTTCCGCGCCGACGCCAATCCCGGCATACGAAGGGCCGTTTTTGACGAAGATCGAGGTCTGCAACTGGCGAGCGGCCAGATTGAGCCGCGTGACATTTTGCGAGTGCATGATCGCGGTGTGATGCAGGCCATCTTCTACCTTCAGCGCCAGTGCCAGCCCGGCGTCGAAATCCTTGACGCGCACCACGGGCAGCAGTGGCATTAGCTGTTCGGTGGTTACCAATGGATCGTCCCAGGCGACTTCGGCCAACAGTAAACGTGGCGCTTTAGCCGGGCAGGGCAGGCCTGCGGCGGCCAACAGTTCGGCCGGGCTTTTGCCTACCAGATCTTTATTGGCATGGCCGTCTGCCAGGCACACCTGCCGCAAACGTTCGACATCCTGCGGTTGGCTAATCAGTAATGCGTCAAAAGCCTGCATCTGTTGCAACAGACGATCGGCGACGCTCTCCACCACGATCAGCGCCTTTTCAGCAATGCAGGGCAGGTTGTAGTCGAAAGAGGCCCCGGCCACGATGTCCTGCGCGGCTTTGACCAGTTCGGCGGTTTCATCCACCAGGCACGGTGGGTTACCAGCCCCGGCACCAATCACTTTCTTGCCGCTTTTCATCCCCATATTGACAATGCCCGGCCCGCCGGTGATCGCCAGCAGGGCGATGTCGGCATGGCGCATCATTTCCTGCGTGGCGGCAAAGCTCGGGTCTTGCACGGTGACCACCAGGTTGTGGATGCCGCAACTGTTGAACACGATCTCTTCGATTAACGCAATCAGGTCCAGAGACACCTGCTTGGCCCCCGGATGCGGGCTGAAATAGACCGCGTTGCCAGCGGCCAACATGCTGATGCTGTTGTTAATAATGGTTTCGGTCGGGTTGGTGCTGGGGGCCACGGCGCCGATCACGCCAAAAGGCGAATACTCAAACAGCACCATGCCGCCGTCACCGGTGATGGCAGTGGTGATCAAGTCTTCCACGCCGGGCGTGTTCTCCAGCGCCGCCTGATTCTTCAGCAGCTTATCGGCGCGGTTACCCATGCCGGTTTCTGCCGCGCTGCGCTCGGCCAGTGAAGGCAGATGCGGTTTGATCTGTTCACGCAGGGCGCTGATGATGGCGCTGCGGGTTTTCATCGGGCTTTGCTGGTAGCGCAGAAAGGCACGCTGTGCGGCACCTATCGCTTCATCGACCGTGGTGAAAATGGCATTGGCATGTTGGGCCGGTGCCACTTCTGGCACCAATTGCTCAGTGAGGATGGTGCGAATGAGAGACTCAAGATCGGTGGGGTTCATTTATTCATTCCTCAAATGTAAAGCCAAGATGGCCGCTTGGGCGATATGCATATCCTGCTCGACGCTGCCGCCGCTGATCCCCAGCCCGCCGATAATCTGGCCGTTACGCCACAGCGGGTAGCCGCCGCCAAAGGTGACGGCTTTGCCACCCAGGCTGGCTTCTAACTGGAACAGATCGGCACCCGGCTGAATGGCGGCGCTCAGTTGGTGCGTGGGGGTTTTCATTGCCACCGCGGTCCAGGCTTTTTTCGGCGCCAGTTCGCTGCTCACCAGCAGGGCATCGGGCATGCGGTAGGTCATCATCATGTTGCCGTGACGATCGCTAACGGCGATCACCACCGGAAGTTCAAGTTCAAGAGCGGAAGCCACGCACAGCTTTAATAACTGCTGGATATCCACAAACGTCAGCTCTGCCGGGGCAGGCGTGCTGGTTGGCGCGGTGTGGCTGGCGGCAAGATAGCGGGCCAACACCGTTTGGGTGATCTGCCGTAAGCGCTGCTGGTGGTCTTCATCGCGCGCCAGGGCATACAGGCAATCCGACAGCCGGTTCAGGTATTGCAATAACGCCTGGCGTACCGGAACCTGTTCTGCCAGCTCAATCAACCGCCGTTCTGCGCGGCGGGCCAGCGTGCGGGCGAAATGCAACCGGCTGCCCGCTTCACTGCTGCCCGGCAGGATAAACCCCTGCACCGGCGGCAAGGCCGACATACAGCGATCCACCGCCTGTTCCAACTGCTGGATGTGCGCATCATTGATGGTTTTGTGCTGGCCGGAAGTAACCGTTTCCCCTTCGCTCGCCAACTCAGCGCTGAAATAGAACAGTTGATGCTGCACCGCATCGAGCAACTGCTGGTTTTCCGGCCCCTGAACCACCCGCGCGCACAGGCTCAGTGCCGCGTTCAATTCATCCAGGGTGCCGTAGGTTTCCACCCGCGGATGGCTCTTTTTCACCCGTTGGCCGGTAAACAGTGCGGTGGTGCCTTTATCGCCGGTTTTGGTATAAATGCTCATCACGTTGGTTCTCAGTTAATCCTATTCTCTTGCACATTGTTGCCCCTCACCCTAACCCTCTCCCCAAGGGAGAGGGGACTGAACGTGCCACAAATGGGCTTATGTAGCTGCCCATAACACCGCATCAACGCGCTCTCCCACGGTGAGAGAGGGCCGAACGTGCCACAAATGGGCTTACGCCGTTGCCCATAACACCGCATCAACGCGCTCTCCCACGGAGAGAGAGGGCTGAACGTGCCACAAATGGGCTTACGCCGTTGCCCATAACACCGCATCAACGCCCTCTCCCACGGTGAGAGGGGGCTGAACGTGCCACAAATGGGCTTACGCCGTTGCCCATAACACCGCATCAACGCCCTCTCCCACGGTGAAAGGGCGGAACGTGCCACAAATGGGCTTACGTAGCTGCCCACGACACCGCATCAACCCCCTCTCCCTGAGGGAGAGGGCCGGGGTGAGGGGGAAAATACGTGCCATATGGCCGGCTAATAGATACTCACGCTGTCGACGATGGCGACAATCGCCAGATCGATGGCGTCATTCGGTTCGGCAAACACCCGGCGGGCGCTGGAGCCGCCAGACAGCAGCACCAGTTCGCCTTCACCGGCTCCGACGGAATCCACCGCCACTTCGTCCGGCTTATCGCTGGCCGGGGGTAATGAGCCGTCGCCCGTCACACGCCGCACCAGCAGCAGCTTTTTGCCGATCAGCGTCGGCGATTTCTGCGTTGACACCACGGAACCCACTACTCTGGCTAGCTGCATGATTTACTCCTGCCTTAACAGTTGAATACGGCGCACTGACAGATAATCCTGTGCCAGCGGCGTCACCCGCGTTTTGTGGCCGATAATCAGCCAGCAGGGGCCGAGCGTGGCAATATCGCCATAGCTCAGTAGCTTGCTGGCGCTCAGCCGGATCGGTTGCCCCTGATGATCGCTGAGGCTCAGCGGCAACCGTTGCAGCGCTTTGCGCGGCAAGCTGGGCAGCAATTGCTGATGCAGGCTGATATGCACCCGTAGCCCCCATGACCAGGCCTCGTGCAGCGCGGCTACCGCCGGTTCGGCGCTGTTACCGGCGGCCAACTGCTGTATAAAGCCTGGATCCGGCAGCAGCAGATGCAGGGTGGCGTGATGTAAATAAGCTGCCGGTTCGAGCCCGTGCCGCAGCTGTGGCAAACTCACGGAATAAACCCGTTGTTCACGCTCTACCAGCCGTGCCACCACCAGGTTGACCAACCGCTCCAGGTTCATGACCGAGGCACCAGGGTGGCGAAGGCACCAGGGTTGTCCACCCCGGCGGCGTTGGCTTCGTCGGTATCGATATGCAACTCCAGCCGCATCTGCGGTGAAACACGGATCGCCACGTCGTCAAACACCAGCCGTCGGCCACCGCCGTGGACCGCAACCTGAACGCGCTCGCCGTGCTGCACCCGATAAATCAGGGCGTCCAGCGGCGACATATGAATATGGCGCTGGGCCACCATCGCGCCGTTTTCCAGCTCCAGATCGGCAAACGGGCTGACTAGCCGGATGCCCGGCGTGTTGTCCAGATCACCCGACATGCGCAGCGGCGCGGCAATGCCCAGCACGCGGGCATCGCTGCGGGAAATCTCCACCTGGCTGCGCTTGCGCAGCGGCCCGAGAATACGCACGTTGTGCAAGCTGCCTTTCGGCCCAACCAGCGTGATGCTCTGCTCGGCGGCGTATTGGCCGGGCTGCAGCAACGCCTTTTTCTCAACCAGCGGCTGCTGCGGGAACAACCGCTGGTAATCCTGCTGAGACAGATGCACATGTCGGTTGGAAACCCCAAGCGGGATCGGACGCAGGCGCATCTCGTCGAGGATCTTGCTGACCACGGGTTCCAACAACGCTTTTTCCATCAGGCCTTACCCCCTCTCACACTGTGCAAACAACGGTCGCGCGGATCCCCTTTCTTGCGCTGGCAGGCGGGATCCTGGCAAAGATTGCAGCTTGCCCGTACGCTCGAAAAAACCGGAGTCTCTGCTAGCGCGGGTGGCTCTGGGAGTGTGGGCAGGCTGTGGGTTTGTTCTTCAACGGCAGGTGGTATCTGCGGCACCACAACCGCTGCGTGCCGTGGTGGCTGCCAATGCGCCAGCAGGCTGTCTGCCGGGCGGGCCAGTACCGCTTGCGCCACCAGCCCGTTGCGCTGTGCGGCAAAGGCCGCACCGGTGGTAATTGCTGCCTGAACGGACGCCACATCGCCGGTAAGGCGCAGCAGCATCCAGCCCGAACCGTTGGTTTTTTCCATTCCGACCAGTTGAACGGATGCGGCTTTCGCCATGGCATCCGCCGCGCCAATCGCCAGCGCCAAACCGCTAACTTCGAGTAATCCCAGTGACGTTTTCACGCTGTGCTCCTGTTCTTAGCTTTAGGCTGAGGTAGGCAGAATGGCTTCCACATCGCTGTGCGGGCGTGGGATCACATGGCAGGACTTCACTTCGCCCACCGCGCTGGCGGCCGCTGAACCGGCATCCACCGCTGCCTTGACTGCCCCAACGTCGCCGCGCACCATCACGGTGACCAACCCGGAGCCGATTTTCTCGTAACCGACCAACTGCACGTTGGCGGATTTCACCATGGCGTCGGCGGCTTCAATGGCCGCGACCAAGCCTTTTGTTTCAACCAGCCCTAATGCGTTATTCATTTGTTTTCTCCTGTGATATTCGCTTTTTATGCCCTTTGTCTTTCAAGCCACAGCGTTGTTGGCTGCGACGCGAAATTCATTGGGTATACCCTTACATTCATCAAGCTGTAGCGTTATGACTGCATTTATTTAAAGGGCAAACCCTTCACCAAACGTGCGGCGTTGTTACCCAAACGCCGCCACCGATCGTCCTCCTGTGGCCCGGCCAGCCGAAACAGCGGCTGATCGGCAGGTAAATTGCGGTAATGCACTACCATCTCATTGGCAGTGCAGGCCAGCCCCACCAGCAACAGAGAGCGTGCGGCGGCCTGCCAGGCGCGTTGCACCACTTCGCCATCGGCGCTTGGTTGCCAACGCCAGGGAATGCCTTCTTCTTCAATGCCGAGCAGCACCTGTTGCCATTGCCGTTCGGTGACCTCCGGCGCGGCGCTGATCGCAATCGTGGGGATATCATTGGCGGTAATCATCGTGCGATCTCCCGCTGATAAGAGAGGATCAGGCCGGTGGCGACCGCATTGCGCGGGCCTTCGCAGGCGCGGATGTTGCCGCGCCCGGCCACCAGCTTGTAGTGGGCGAGGGCGTCGGTAACCAACTGTGGAATTTCAAAATCCAGCGACGAGCCGCCAACCAGCACCACGAAGGGAATATCGCGGATATTGCCGGTTGGGCTGACCTGGCGCAGGGCGCGCAGCGCGTTGGTCACGAACACCCGCTGCTTGGCCGAGCGGCGGATATTGCGCACTTTTTCCAGTGAGAACTCACCGGGCAACGGCAGCAGATTTTCCGGTTTCACCACCACCAGGCGAGCAAATACCTCGGCGGGCAGCGGCTGGGGGAAAAACTGCACGCTGCCATCCTCATGGCGCAGGTGGAACAGGCTTTCCACCTTAGCCAGCGGATACTTTTTGATATCTTCAGCCAGATAGCGGTCTTCCAGGCCCAGTTCTGAAGCGATAATCATCGTCACCATGTCTCCGGCACCGGCCAGGTGGGTGGCGATGATTTCGCCTTTGGCGTTGATGATGGAGGCATCCGTTGAACCGGCACCGAGATCGAGGATCGCCAGCGGTGCCCGGGTGCCTGGGGTGGTCATGGCACCGAGGATCGCGGCTTCGGCCTCGGCTCCGCCGACCTGCACATCGATATGCAACGTCTGTTCGATCTCACTGGCGATACGCGCCATTTGCAGCCGATCGGACTTCACCATCGAGGCGATGCCTACCGCCTGCTCCAGCGAGAACTCACCGGCCAGCCCGCCGGTCACGTTCACCGGCACCGATGTGTCCACGGCCAGCAGATCCTGAATGAAGATTTCCCTGGTGGGCTTATTCGTCAGTTCTGCCATGGTCTGGCGCACATGTTCCAACATACCGCCAATATTGCTGCCCGCTTCACCGCTAACGTTCTCCATGCGGCGGCAGGCGTTGACGGCATTCATGATCGCTTCACTGCCTGCGGCGACGTCCACCCGTAAAGTGCGGCCATCGGCTAACAGCTCCAGATGACCCGCGGGTATCGAACGCGCCTTGACGTCGCCTTCCGGGGTTTTGACCACCACCGCTGAACGGGTGCCGATCAGCGCGCGAGCTACCGGGACGATGTTTTTAGTCTCTTCAGCACTGAGTGAGAACACGGTGGCAATGCCATAGGGGTTGGAGAGGGTTTCGATCACCTTGCCCGGCATAGCCACTTCAACCGCCGCCAACATCCCCATTGGAATGCGGTCGATATGCAGCACTTCGTCAACGATCGGCAACGGGTGTGTGAGGCGGTTACTCACCAGCACGCCATCATCACGTTGCATAATCACGGCAGTGATGCGGTAACCGGCCCCATTGGTGGCGTTAACCACGCTGGCGACATCGGCAAAATCCACCGTTTTCGGCACCACCAGAATGTAGGGCTGGGAAGGATCGCGCGTCACCAACTCGTCCATGGTGATGGTGATACCCACCCCGAGCCCCAGTCCACCGGGGGTTTTCGGGTTGTGGCCGATCATGGTGGATTCGGTGATGATGGTTTCGGTAATGGTCTCCATCGCCACATCGCCAATCACCGGCGTGGCTTCGTTGATGCGGATCAGGTTGATATCACTCAGGGCGATGCCCGCTTTGGCCGCCAGCATGTCCAGCGCCTGGCGGATGCCAAACATATTGCGCTGGGTGCCTTTGATTCCGGTGGTTTCAGTCAGGGTACTGGTGACGAATTCGAACCTCCCCCCGGTATCACAGCGCGCCAACGCCACTTCCGTTGATGAGTTACCGATATCCACACCTGCTATGTAACGCATGTCCCGCCCTCAGTGTTAACTTTATGCCGGTGGTAACGCTCCTCTCCCAGTGGGAGAGGAGACTGGTTAGTTCTCCTTTCCCCCAACGAAAGGAACGGTTTAGCTTGACCTTAATCGTCGCCTTTAAGTTTCTTGCGCTGCACGTACAGTGCTGCCGCCTCGCGGACAAACGCCGCGCAGATCTTGGCGTGATAGTTTTTCTCCAGATCGTCGGCGATGGCGTTCAACTCCTCTTTACTGGAACGGAACGGGCGCAGGGCGTTATAGATATCCAGCACCTTGTCATCGGGCACCGCCGTCAGCTCCGCCGCACGCTCAAAGTTCATTGCCAGGCGTTCGCGGCCCGCATCACGGGCGATATCGGCTTGAATGCGCAGGATTTCCGGCGTAATGCGCAAGTCCTGCGGCGTGACGCTGCCGTTGAGCACGTTGGCCAGCGTCAGATCATCCAGCGTTTTGTTGGTAGAGGTCTTCACCCACTCCGGGTGTTTGTTGGCCAGTGGGTAATCGGCCACTTTGGCCTTGCTACCGTTGCCTGCTGGCGGCGTGGCGGTGGTGACGGTTTGCCCTTGCAAGCTGTTCATTTTGCTCAGGACATCGCGCACCATGGATTCAATAGCTTCGGAATTCATTGTGTTTTCCTTTGTTAAAGCTGTACCCGGAGTTCCTGCGGATTCTTGCCAGTCACCACATATTTGGTTTCTTTAATGTGCAGAATCGCCGATTTGGCCTGGTATTTTGGCCGTGCCATCTGATCGTTCAACGTCGGTACCGGCTGCGGTGATTCTCGTTTGGCATAACGGGCCGCGTTTTTACCGATCATCCGGTAGGTTTCCAGCGTCAGCAGCGGTGCCTGCGGGAACAGTTCCAGGTTGGAAAGCGGGGGAAGCCCTTGCTGATGGATCACCGTAGTGCCCTTCGACTGGATGCCGATGGCAATGCCGGAACCGCTGAGGCGGTTGCCTTCCACCGCCACAAAGGCGACGTCGGATGATTTAAAGCAGCGGATCACTCGCGCTTTGATACCTTCTTCTTCGATACCGGCAATCAGCTCGCGCAGGATGTTTTTATGCGGCAGGCCAACGATGTTGACGGTCTGCGACAGGCCAAACGCCGGGCCGACGGCAATGATCACCTCATCCTGGCTGTTGCCGGGCTTGGCTTCACCCACTTCGGTCAGGAAGCTGCTGCCGGGGGCCGTTGCAGGCTGTGCGGCGGCGGGTGCATCCGGTTGGAAGGAGACCGGCTTTTGTTCCACCTGCATTTCCTGCAGCACGCCTTCAATAATCTGGCGCAGTAGTTTTTCGTTAATATCCACCATGGCGTGAACCCCTTAATCGATCGCGTTAGGATCAAGTGCGTTAGGAATGTTTTTGATCTCTTCCCAGCGTGCGCCCTGCAGCCGGTAACCGGTAGCCGGGCCGGCATAGTCGTTGAGATCGTTGACGGCCGATCGCACCTGGTTATTGCCGACGATGATGGCCGACGTGTGCAGGTAATCACCGGCGATCTTGGCTTTCTGGATGTTGAGCATGTCCTGCGCCACATCTTCGAAGCCGCCCTGTGCCAGCGCCTTTATCACTTCCAGGCCGGTGCGGTTTTTGCTGATCACTTCCTGCGCGAACTTGATGTCCTCGACGATGTTACGTTCCGGCATATCTTTCGAACCGTGGGCGTAGGTGGCGGCGGTAACCTCTTCATCGGTGATCGGCGGCAGCCCCATACCAGCAAACACCGCTTGCAGTGCGCGCGCAGCCTTGTTACGGATGGCAACCACGTCTTCTTCGCGCACCGGGCGCAGGCCACCGTCCACTTTCAGGTCGCGTTGCAGCACGTTGTAATCGTCAAAGTCTTCCGCATCTTCGTTGGAACCGGCGAACATGTTGTCGTAGTTCGGTACCGCGGAATAACCGGAGGAGATGAAGTCGGTTCCCGGCAGGAACTGCATCAGCAGGCGGGCAGTGCGGCGCATGTCCGAATGGGTAAAGGTCTGGTCGTTACTGGAGGCGCACTCCAGATCCAGCGCGGAGCAGATCAGGTTTTCGGCCAGAATGGCCCGGATGCCGGAAGGCACGGCCGAAGGTACGCCCACGCAACTGACAGAACCGTTTTGCAGGCCCTGAACCCCGGCGGCTTTGGTGATGTAGATGCAGCGGGCCTCCAGATAGAGCATGGATTTGCCTTCTGCATAGCCCATCTGCACTTCGGAGCCGGAGCCGGAAGTAAAGCGCATTTTCAGCCCACGTGAAGCGTAGGACGAAGCCAGGAAGCCTTTCGACCACGGGGTGTCATCGCCGTCGGTAAACACCGGTTCGGTGCCATACACTGAAATGGTTTCGGCATAACAGGTGTGGCCCAGCATGCCGAGTTTCAGTTCGGTGGCTTCTTCCAGTGAACATTGAGTCAGCACGCCTGGGCGGCCAATCTGCGAGCCAACCAGCAGCGCGATGGCGTTGAACGGCGCATAACGGGCTACCGCGACGGTGGTTTCCTGCTCATCGAAGCCGCGGAAGGCACCTTCTGCGGCGTCGGCGGCGATCTGCACCGGGTTGTCTTTCACGTTGGTGACGTGTGCCTGCTGTGACGGCGTACGACGCGCGCGCATTTTCTGCATCGACATCATCATTTCCACCACGTTCATGTGCGACACCACTTCGACGATTTTCGCCGGGGTCATGGCGGTAGTCAGCGGCACGATGCTGGCGCGAGAGACGTTGGGATCGCACAGCATATTGGCCAGCTTCACCGAATCCATCGCCATCACTTCTTCTGCGTGTGCCAGATTGATGCCGTAGCGGGCAATAAAGTGGTCAATCAGGTCAAACTCGCTCTGCGGCTTGCCGTCCAGCTCGGTGATGACGCCGCCGACGATTTTGATCGACGGTTTGGGATCGTTGGGGCTTTCCATGGCGATAAAGCCTTCCTCGATCCACTCTTTGACAAAGCCGTCCTGATTGACCGGGCGTTTTGCCAATGCTTCAAATCTTTTCGATTTCATGAAACAGCCTCACTTGGCATCAGATATAAGAAGGGCGGTCGTTCTTCGGTTCGGCACCCAGCGTGGCCAGAACGGTTTTGCCGATCTCTCGGGCGGATATCACCGCCTGACGCACCGCGCCGGAATCACCGGAGATCACCAGAATCACTTCGTTGCTGTAGCTGGTGCCCTGTGCCGGTGAGCTGTAGGCCACCACGTCGACGTTGGCGGATTTCACCGCGATATCAGCCATCAGCACGCCAACGGCGGCCGGAGCGCCGACGATCACCCCGCAGGAACGGCCCACCGGTGCGCCAAAGGCTTTTTCCAGCGCATAGCTGGCGCGAGCGGTGTATTGCAGTTCGATATGACCGGCTTCATTGGCATAAACGTCGCCGAAGGTGCGATCCAGCTCTTTCAGCGCCACTTCAACGGCGCGTTTCACGTCGGAGACATCGTTACCGCCGAAGACGATCAGCGAGCCATGGCCCGCGCCGCCTTTGGTATCGCGCGGCAGTTCAATACTCACCACTTCGGTATTGGTGGCCTTGACGGCTTCATCTGCCGCCATAATGTGCGGGCCCGCACCGGTGCGGGCGCCGAGAATGCCAATCGAGCGATAGCTCTTTTCCAGCTTCATGGCGCTCAGCAGGGCGCTGTCGACGTTGGCAATAACCAGACCCACTGTGTCGCCAATGGCGGTCCCAACGAATTCCGTTAAACTGCAGGTTTTTTCTGCCATAACCGTATCTCGTGTTGTGTGTGTGAGTGGTGAGGAAGCAGCCGGGGTGTGCTCGCTGACCTTGGCTATCACCTGGGCCATGATTTTGTCGACCAGCTCATGGCTGCTCATCGGCTATTTCCCTTTGGTAAGAATTTCTCCACGTCGCTATGTGGGCGCGGAATGACATGAGTGGCTTTGACTTCTCCCACCCGGGCGGCGGCAGAGGCACCGGCATCGGTTGCCGCTTTCACTGCGCCCACGTCGCCGCGGACGATGACGGTCACCAGGCCAGAGCCAATTTTCTCGTAGCCCACCAGCGCCACGTTGGCAGACTTCACCATGGTGTCGGCGGCTTCGATGGCGGCGGCTAACCCTTTGGTTTCCACCATTCCTAATGCTTCTTGTTGCATAAACACCTCTGTCAGGACTGTGATGCAGCGAATATACAAATAAGCAACGAAAAAGAATGGCTGACTTAAATTGTTTGCGGAGAATGGTTGGTGACTGGATAATAAAAATTGGATGTGAAGGTTTTCTATTTCACTGTTTTTATTGTGAATTGTAATGCTTCGGTATTAGCAAAAATTCGCTTTTCAAATTTCTATTTTAATCTGAAATTTTATTATTAGCGTCAGAGCGTGAAAATTGAGAGCTGGATAGCAATAACGGAAGAAGGGTAGAACAAGAAAGTGTTATTTTAGCTTTAAATAAAATTCTATCTATTACCCTGAGAATAAATGATTTTTCAAATTATCAATAACAATAATCTGTTATTGCCAGGCAAGTTTTTCCCCCGCCGCTTGGCCATTGCAACAACACTTTCGTTTGCCCGCTCTCTATAGTAGCTCGCAGTATTGCTGTTGCCCGGGAGCCAGTTGATGTGGGCTGATTCCTCATCCAATCACGCAGGGGAAGGTTATGAATGATTCACTGAAAGCGCAATGTATTGCCGAGTTTCTCGGCACCGGGCTGTTTATTTTTTTCGGTGCCGGGTGCCTTTGTGCGGCGAAGTTGGCCGGAGCCAATTTTGGCCTGTGGGAAATCTGCATCGTCTGGGGGTTGGGGATTTCTCTGGCGGTTTATCTGACGGCGGGGATTTCCGGTGGGCACCTGAACCCGGCGATCACCATCGCCATGTGGCTGTTTGCCTGCTTCCCGCGCGGCAAGGTGCTGGGGTACTGTGCCTCGCAGATTGTCGGTGCCTTCTGTGGCGCGGCGCTGGTTTACGCCCTCTACCATAATCTGTTTGCCGAGACCGAAGCGGCGAAAAATATGGTGCGCGGCAGCCTGGAGAGCCTGCAACTGGCCAGCATTTTCAGCACTTATCCAAATCCTGCCATTAGCGTGCTACAGGCATCACTGGTGGAAATCGTCATTACCGCCATTCTGATGTGTCTGGTAATGGCGCTGACCGATGACGGCAATGGGGTGCCGCGCGGGCCACTGGCGCCTTTGCTGATCGGTATTCTGGTGGCGGTGATCGGTGCTTCGATGGGCCCGTTGACCGGGTTTGCCATGAACCCGGCGCGTGACTTTGGGCCGAAGCTGTTCGCGTTCTTTGCTGGCTGGGGCAAAGTGGCAATGACCGGCGGGCGCGATATTCCCTATTTTATTGTGCCGATCGTCGCTCCGGTGATTGGTGCCTGCCTGGGCGCTGCCGGTTACCGCTATTTAATTGGCAAAAATCTGCCGTGTAATGCCTGCCAATTAGGAGAAGAAAAGATCTGATTTTGAGTCTCCTCATTCCAAAATTGGAGTGAGGATGATTTTTGTGATCTGTTTGGATTAATCCATGAAAATCGATTTCGGGTTTTTTATTAGTCTGATAGGCTTAAGCGCTGGCTCTTAATACGATTAACGAATCTTATCTTTTCATTTTCCCCTCGGGAGATAAAAGCAAAAAATAACAAACTGATAACAGTAGGGACAGATTATCACAATAAATAAAACTTCACGTAGGGAGGGCTATAATGATTTCTGCCAGTTTACTTAACTCAGAACTCATCAATAAAATTGCCCAAGACTTTGCTCAGGCTACGGGATTGGCCGTCGTGGTCGTGAACATTCACGGTGAGGAAATCTCCGATCTGTTTAATTTCACCTCGTTTTGCCAGATGATGCGCCAGGATCCCGTTAACCATCTGCGTTGCCGCATGAGTGACCGCTGTGGCGGGCTTGAAGCCTCAAAATCCAATGAGCCCTGTATCTATCGCTGCCATGCGGGCTTGACGGATTTTTCTATCCCGCTGGTGATTGCTGGCCACCTGGTGGGCTTTGTGCTGTGTGGCCAGGTCAGGCTGCAACAGGAAGTCGGGCTGATTGATATCCTCAGCGTTGATGACTGCTGGCAAAAGGATCCGGCGTTGCTGGATGAGTTCCATAATGTGCAGGTGATGGAATATTCACGGGTGATTGCCTCGGCGGATTTGCTGAAGCTGATCGTGGAAAATTGTTTGAAGAAGCATCTGAATTTTGTGGTGATCAAAGATAATAACGAAACTAAAGAGCAGGCTAAGGCACGCCAGCCCAATCCGCACGAAGCGAAAATGAAAAAGGCGTTGCGCTATATTGATGCCCATCTTTCAGAAGAGTTGCGCCTTGAAGACGTGGCAGCCAAGGTGTATCTCAGCCCTTACTATTTCAGCAAGCTATTCAAAAAATATCAGGGCGTTGGCTTCAACGTGTGGGTTAATCAACAACGTATGGCCAATGCCAGGGAGATGTTACAACACAGTGATTGGAGTATTGCCAGCATTGCGAAAAACCTGGGTTTCTCGCAGACCAGTTATTTCTGTAAGGTATTTCGCCAGACTTATAATGTGACACCGCAAGCATTTCGTTCGCTGGCGATTGAGCAACCCAATCTGGTGGAGTAAGAGTGGCATTACTGAATGGCAGAGGCAGATAACAATATTTTGTTATTGATAAAATCTGAAAATAAGCGTTAAGCCCTTGCTGCAACAGCAATGGCCGTTGTCAGAGAGCAATATTTTACTATCGTGTGGCCATGTTTTTTTCGCAAATAAATAAACTGAACATTTTTTTATTAATTAGCTGACGTATATTAATTATTATCAGTAAGACGTTCTATAGAGAAAATATTTAATGCTATCGCAATGTTAATAAATTGATAGATTAAATGAGTTAGGTAAAAGAATTATTATCGCCAACTGGATAACTCACAATCTGAATAAATTGTGATTGGGAAGGGGGTGTTAATCCCCCGCAGCCCCCGCTGCTGTGATGCTGACGATTTCACCGTATAGCCAAAGTATTTTGTAAGGCGCTGGTTATGCCACTGATCTGTAGATCGGGAAGGTGGTGGATGAGGATGAAGCTAAGCCAGAAGACCGGCCAGTTGGTTTACCCCCTGCGTACTTGAGTTGTAAAGGTGCTAGCTGCCTACCTGCAACGCCAAGTTCTTTGGGGCTAGCATTCAACTCCTTCGGAGGGAAGCGGGTTGTCACTAGATACGTGCAGCGTTGGTGCTGTGTGAGCGTATCTTTTTGACGCCGAAATCCCGACCGAGTGGCCGGGATTTTTTTATGCAGCCAACAGACAAAAGCGCTTTTCTGATCGCAGGTACCGGCAGCGGCTGTGGCAAAACCACGCTGACGCTCGGCATCCTGCGCGCGCTGCAACGGCGCGGCCTGCGCGTGCAACCGTTCAAGGTCGGCCCCGACTATCTGGATACTGGCTGGCACCGTGCCGTTTCCGGCGTGGCATCGCGCAACCTGGATGCCTTTATGCTGCCAGCGGCAACCCTCAACGGCCTGTACAACCAACATCGGTGCCATGCCGATGTGGCGGTGATCGAAGGCGTGATGGGGCTGTACGACGGCTATGGTATTGATCCCGACTATTGCAGCAGTGCGGCGCTGGCCAAGCAACTGGGCTGCCCGGTGATCCTGCTGGTGGACGGCAAAGCGGTATCCACCTCGGTGGCGGCAACCGTGCTGGGTTTCCGCCAGTTTGATCCGGCACTGAATCTAGCTGGGGTGATCGTCAACCGGGTGAATTCAGACCAACATTACCAACTGATTCGTCAGGCTATCGAACGTTATTGCGCCATACCGGTGTTAGGGCGCTTGCCGGTGCTGGCGGAGGTGGCGTTACCGTCCCGCCATCTGGGGCTGGTTGCTGCACAAGAAAGTGCTGGCAACGATCCCTGCTGGCAGCGGCTGGCGCAGCAGGTTGAAGCCCATGTCGATCTCGATCGCTTGCTGGCGCTGACCCTCTCTGGCCACCAACCGGTCGGCCAACCCCCGGCATTACCCGCGCCTGAACTGGCCGCAGGCTTAACCTTGGCGCTGGCCGAGGATGAGGCTTTCAACTTCTACTACCCGGATAACCTCGATCTGCTGGAGCAGGCGGGCGTGCGCATCCAACGGTTCAGCCCGCTGCACGATCGCCAATTGCCGGCTTGCCAGATGATCTACCTCGGCGGCGGCTACCCCGAAGTACATGCAGCGCAACTGGCGGCCAACATGCAGATGCACGCTGCGCTACAGGCGGCGCAGCGGCGGCAGATTCCGATCTATGCCGAATGCGGTGGCCTGATGTATCTCGGCCAGGGGCTGACCGACAGTGCTGGGCAGTGCCACCGGATGAGCGGCATTTTGCCGGGGGAAAGCCGCATGGGAGATCGCCTGACGCGCTTCGGCTATTGCCAGTGGCAAGCCCGTACCGACACGTTGCTGGCCGCCAAAGGGGAAACCCTGCGCGGCCACGAGTTTCACTATTCCGATTTTTCCAGCCCGCTGACGCCGGTATTTGACTGCGCCAAATGGCGCGACGGCGTTGCGGTACAGCGCTGGCAGGGGGGGTATCAGCTTGGCCGCACTCAGGCCAGCTATCTGCATATTCATTTTGCACAACGCCCTGGCTTGTTGGATCGCTGGCTGACGGCGGCCAGGAGCGTGCTATGACGCTGGCAGCCTGGTTTGCGGCTTTTCTGCTCGACAGCCTGCTGGGCGATCCGCCGCACTGGCCGCATCCGGTGCGCTGGATCGGTAACCTGATTAACGTTCTGCAACGCCCGATCCGCCGCGCTTGCCACAGCGAAAGGGCGCTCAGGATCGGCGGTGGGCTGCTGTGGTTGGCGGTAGTGGGGCTGGTGTGGTTGCTCAGTTGGGGCTTTTTAGCACTGCTGACGCAGATCCACCCTTGGCTCGGCTGGCTGGCTGAAGTGTGGCTGATCTACACCCTGCTGGCCGCGCGCTGCCTGGAGGATGCGGCGATGGAGGTGCACTACGCGCTGGAGTACGCCGGTTTGGAAGAGAGCCGGCGCAAACTGTCGTGGATTGTCGGGCGTGATACGTCGCAGCTCGAAGCCCCGCAAATTAACCGCGCGGTGGTGGAGACGGTGGCAGAAAACAGCGTAGACGGCGTGATCGCGCCGCTGATGTTCCTGCTGCTCGGCGGTGCGCCGCTGGCGATGGCCTATAAAGCGGTCAATACCCTCGATTCAATGGTCGGTTACAAAACACCGCAATACCGCGCCATCGGCTATGTGTCGGCTCGGATGGACGATCTTGCTAATTGGTTACCGGCCCGGCTGAGTTGGTTGCTGCTGAGTGCGGCGGCCTGGCTGGTGGGGCTGAACTATCGCCGCGCTTTGTGCATTGGCTGGCGCGATCGTTATCAGCACGCCAGCCCGAACTGCGCCTGGCCGGAGGCGACGGTGGCCGGAGCCCTGGGGATTCGCTTGGGTGGGCCGAATGATTACTTTGGTCAGCGGGTAGAAAAACCCTGGATCGGTGACGGCCAGCGGGAAGTGGCGCTGGCGGATATCCCCCACAGCATTCATTTGATGAGGATGGCTGCGTTACTGGCGCTGCTGCTGTTTGCACTGTTGCGCCTGCTTTGGGTTGGCGCTTAGAGAAGGATCGCGATGAACTACCTTAAACAACCGCAACACATTGAGCAGCAAAGCTTCAGGATTATCGAGCAGATTATCGCCTGCGAACGCCCGGATTACCGTTTTGCCGATGCCTGGCAGGAAGCGGTGATTAAGCGGGTGATCCACACCACCGCCGATTTCGATTGGCTGGATATTCTGTGGTTTTCCCCAAACGTGCTGCACGTGCTCACTGAGGGATTGCGCCGTGGCTGCACGTTGTATACCGATACCACCATGGCGCTCTCCGGCATCAACAAAACCCTGTTGCAGCAGATGGGGTGCCAATGCCGTTGCTATATCAGCGATCCACGGGTGATTGATACCGCGAGAACCCAAGGGATCACCCGTTCGATGGCGGCGGTGGATATTGCGTTGGCGGAAGCCGGGGAAAAGCTGTTTGTGTTCGGCAATGCTCCTACTGCGCTATTCCGCTTGCTGGAACAGCAAGCCAACCCGCTGGCGGTGATCGGTGTGCCGGTGGGGTTTGTCGGTGCGGCGGAATCCAAACAGGCGTTACAGAACAGCCCGTTACCGAGCATCGTTGCCTGTGGGCGCAAAGGCGGCAGCAACGTGGCCGCCGCGATTATCAACGCCACGTTGTATTACCTGCGGGGGGAACTATGAGCCTGCAAGACAGCGTGTGGCATCACGGCAAGCGCTATCGCAAAGGTTACACCACCGGTTCTTGCGCCACGGCGGCGGCGAAGGTGGCGGCGCTGATGGTGCTGCGCCAGCAGATCATCCATCAGGTGGCGATCGTTACGCCTTCGGGCGTGACGCTAAATCTGAACGTTGAGCAACCGCTGATTGAAGGGCAACAGGCAACGGCGGCGATTCGCAAAGACGGCGGCGACGATGTGGATGCTACGCACGGCATGCTGATTTTTGCCCGCGTCACGCTGCAAAACGACCACCAGCAGATCTTACTGCACGGTGGGGCAGGCGTGGGCACCGTTACCCGCAAAGGTATCGGCTTGGCCGTTGGCAGCGCGGCGATCAACCGCACGCCGCGTCAGACCATCGAAGCCGCCGTACGCGAGGTGATTGGCCCACTGCGCGGCGCACAGGTAGAGATTTTTGCGCCGGAAGGGATCGCGCGGGCGCAGAAAACCTACAACGGCCGGTTGGGGATTTTGGGGGGCATTTCGATCATCGGCACCACCGGCATTGTCACGCCGATGTCGGAAGAGAGCTGGAAGCGTTCGCTGGCTTTAGAGCTGGAAATGAAGCGAGCCGCAGGGTTGGATAAGGTGATCCTGGTGCCGGGTAACCACGGTGAGCGCTTTGTACGCGAACGGCTTGGGCTGGATAGCCAACAAGTGGTGACCATGAGCAATTTTGTCGGCTACCTGTTGCAAGAAGCGGTACGGCTGGAGTTCCGCCATATTGTGCTGGTGGGCCATCCGGGCAAGCTGGTCAAGATAGCCGCCGGGATCTTCCATACCCACAGCCATATCGCCGACGGGCGTATGGAAACCCTGATCGCCCATCTGGCGCTGATGGGCGCCCCGCTGGCGCTGTTGCAACAGGTTGAACAGTGCGACACCACCGAAGCGGCCATGGAACTGATCGCCGTGCAAGGCTGGCAGGCGCTGTATCCGCGCATCGCCAGGCGGATCTGCGAGCGGGTGCAGGAAATGCTGCGTTTTAGCGTTAACCCGCCGGGTTGCGACGCGATTCTGTTTTCTTTCGATCAGCAGATCCTGGGCTGCAACCGGCCGCTGCAAGAGATTGTGGAGGTGATGCGATGATCGTTGTGGCTGGCGTCGGCCCCGGCAATCCCCAATTACTGACGCCACAGGCGCAGGTGGCGATCGCCACTGCCGATTGGCTGGTTGGTGGGGCGCGTCACTTGGCTGTCTTTGCTACAGCCGCTCATAAAACCCGCACCCTGGATGCCGACTTGAGCGCTTTGCTGACATGGTTGCGTGCTCACCTTGGTTCGCAACGCATTGTGGTACTGGCTTCTGGCGATCCGCTGTTGTTCGGCATTGGTAAATGGTTGGCGGCACATTTCTCAGCGCCGGAGCTGCAGGTCATTCCTGGCATCAGCGCCATTCAATACCTGTGCGCACGAATCGCCTTGGACATGAACGATATTTATCTCACCAGCAGCCATGGCCGCACGCCGGATTTTGACTGGCTATTGCAACACCACAAGGTAGCGATGGTGACCGATGCGGCGATCGGGCCGCGTGCCATTGCCGACGCCATTCTCCAGCGCGGCCTGATACGCAGCCTGATTATCGGTGAGAACCTTTCGCTGCCGGCCGAACGGATTTATCGCTTGCCACCGGCGGCGGTCGCGCAACGTTATGACATGAATGTGGTGGTGATCCTCAATGAAAGATGATGCATTTTTACGCGGGCAACGCGTGCCGATGACTAAAGAAGCCGTGCGCTTGCTGGCGCTGGAGCGGTTAGCGTTGGCGGGGGCCGAGCACTTGATCGACGTAGGTGCCGGAACCGGCAGCGTTGCGCTGGAGGCCGCGTTGCGTTTCCCCGCGTTGCTGGTCACCGCGATTGAACATAACCCCGCCGCGCTGGCCTTGATTGCCGAAAACCGCCAGCGGTTGGGGTGCGGCAACGTCAACATTGTGGCCGCCACTGCCCCGCTGGCGTTAGAACCGCTGGCCGATGCGGTGTTTATCGGCGGCAGCGGCGGGCAACTGCTGGCCCTGATCGATTGGGCGCTGGCGCAACTGCGCCCCGCTGGTCGCCTGGTGTTGAGCTTTATTTTGCTGAACAACTTCACGGAGGCGCTGGCCTGCCTGCAAGCGCGCAACGTGGAGGGGATCTGCGGCGAGCAACTGCAATTCTCAGCCCTGACGCCGCTGGGCCGTGGCTACTATTTTAAGCCGAACAACCCCACCTATCTTATTTCTTGCCGCAAGGAGGGCCGCGATGTCTGAACACCTTTGGGATACACAGAAAGTCTGGTTTGTTGGCGCAGGGCCGGGGGACCCGGAGCTAATCACGCTGAAAGGCTACCGGCTGCTGCAACAGGCGCAGGTGGTGATCTACGCCGGTTCACTGATTAATAGCGAACTGTTGCGCTATTGCCCGCCGCAGGCCGAACTGCACGACAGCGCGGGCCTGACGCTGGAGCAAATCATTGCGCTGATGGTGAACGGCGTGCGCGCGGGCAAGCTGGTGGTGCGGCTGCAAACCGGCGATCTCTCGCTGTACGGTTCGATCCGCGAGCAGGGCGAAATGCTGGCGCAGCAGGGGATCGGCTTTGTCTCCGTGCCGGGGGTGAGCGCGTTTCTGGGGGCAGCGGCACAACTGGGGGTGGAGTACACCGTGCCTGAAGTGGCGCAGAGCCTGATCATTACCCGCATTGAAGGGCGCACGCCGATGCCGCCGCGCGAACAGCTAGCCGCTTTTGCCGCCCATCAGACCTCGATGGCGATTTTCCTTTCCGTGCAGGAGATGGCGCGGGTGGTGGAGCAGTTGATCGCGGGCGGCTATCCGCCACAGACGCCGGTGGCGGTGGTGTACAAAGCCACCTGGAAAGAGAGCCAAACGGTGCGCGGCACGCTGGTGGAGATCGCGCAAAAAGTCCGTGCGGCAGCGATCCACAAAACCGCGCTGATCCTGGTGGGTGCCTTTTTGGGGGACGAATACCACTATTCCAAGCTGTATGACGCGGGGTTCAGCCATGAATACCGTCAAGCCTGAAGCCATTGCCCTGTTCTGCCTGACACCGGGCGGCGTGCGGCTGGAGCAGCGCTTGCAAACCCACTTGCCGCTCACCTGTTTTACCAGCGAAAAGCTGCTGATGCCGGGCTTCCAGCCGTTTAACGGTAGCTTCGGCGCTACGCTGCGCGAGGCGTTCAAAAGCTATTCGGCCTTGGTGGTGGTGGGGGCCACCGGCCTGACCGTGCGGGTGATTGCCCCGTTGGTGAACGATAAAATGAGCGATCCGGCGGTGGTGGTGATCGACGAACGCGGCCAGCATGTGATCAGCCTGCTGTCGGGCCATGTGGGGGGGGCAAATGCGTTGACGCTGTTTCTGGCGGGGCTGCTGGGGGCCGATCCGGTGATCACCACCGCGACCGATGTCAATCAAATGGCCGCGCTGGATACCCTGGCGACGCAACTGGATGCCGAGATGCAGGATTTCCGTCAGGCGGTGAAAACGGTGAACCAGCAATTGGTCAGCGGCCAGAAAGTTGGGCTGTGGTGGGATGAGCCTTTGCAGGCGGAACAACCCGGCTGCGATACCCGTGGCTTTATCCCCGTGGCGGATTTACACCATCTGCCAGCGCTGGACGCGCTGGTGTGCGTCAGCCTGCGCGCTTGCTTACCGGCGCTGCCGCTGCCGG
Organism: Serratia sp. MMO-28; assembly: GCF_037199905.1. Taxonomy (NCBI): domain Bacteria; kingdom Pseudomonadati; phylum Pseudomonadota; class Gammaproteobacteria; order Enterobacterales; family Yersiniaceae; genus Serratia; species Serratia sp. MMO-28. The sequence goes on along the minus strand of NZ_JBBCVB010000018.1, from coordinate 33,332 downwards.
TGTACAAACTGGTGCCGCGTCGGGTGGTGGTGGGCATCGGTTGCCGCCGCGCCACGGCATTAAAAACCTTGATTGACCTGCTGCAACAACAACTGGCAGACAACCATTTCGATCCGATGGCGCTGCGCGCTATCGGCAGCGTCGCCATCAAAAAAGATGAGCCAGCCTTGCAACAATTGGCGCGTTGCTGGCGAGTGCCGTTCGAACTGTTCAGCAGCCATGAGTTGCGCCACCACGAACAACGCTTCCCGGCCTCTGATTTTGTGCGAGCCACGGTAGGCGTTGGCAGCGTTTCACAGCCGGTAGCCTGGCTGATGAGCGGAGGAAAACTGGTGGGCAACACGCTGCGTGAGCAGGGGGTCACCATGACATTGGGAGTAGCACATTCATGTTAAGCGTGATTGGCATTGGGCCAGGCAGTGAATCGATGATGACGCAGGATGCGATCGAGGCGATCCGCGCGGCAGAAATTATCGTCGGCTATAAAACCTATACCCACCTGGTGAAGCCGTTGATCGGCGATAAGCAGGTGATCAAAACCGGTATGTGTAAGGAGATTGAACGCTGTCAGGTGGCGATCGATTTGGCCTTGGCGGGCCACAACGTGGCGCTGATCAGTAGCGGTGATGCCGGGATTTACGGCATGGCCGGGTTGGTGCTGGAGCTTGTCGGCCAGCAGCAGTTAGATCTGGAGGTGAAGCTGGTGGCGGGTATTACCGCCAGCATCGCCGCCGCCTCACTGCTCGGTGCGCCGCTGATGCATGATTTTTGCCATATCAGCCTGAGTGACTTGCTTACCCCGTGGCCGGTGATCGAAAAACGCATCATTGCCGCCGCGCAGGCCGACTTTGTGATCTGCTTCTACAACCCGCGCAGCCGTGGCCGGGAAGGGCATCTCGCTCGCGCCTTTGCGCTGATGCAACCTTATAAAGCGGCTGCAACGCTGGTCGGCGTGGTGAAGGCCGCTGGCCGCAAAAAGCAGGAAAAGTGGTTAACCACGCTCGGTGAGATGGATTTTGCACCGGTCGATATGACCAGCCTGGTGATTGTCGGCAACCAAACCACCTATTGCCGCAACGGGCTGATGATCACTCCGCGGGGTTATGCACTGTGATCCATATCTTCGGTGGAACCCACGATGCGCGGTTGATTTGCCAGTGCCTGGATCGGGCCGGTGAACGCTATAGCCTGTCGGTGGCCAGCGATGCGGGTAAACAGCTGGCGGGCAACCTTCAGGGTGAGGTGGTGGTTGGGCGCATGAACAGCAACGAGATGGCGGATTATCTGCAACAGCGTGGCATTCGCTGGGTGATCGATGCCTCGCACCCTTATGCCGATGCATTGAGCACCAATGTGATGAACGCCTGCCACCGCTTGGGGCTGCGCCTGACGCGCTATCAGCGCCCGAGCGAAATTGACCGGCTGTCGCACCCGCAGTTGTACAAGGTGAATACGGTGGCTGAAGCCTGCGTGTTGGCTCAGGGGATGGGGCAACGGGTGTTACTGACCACTGGCAGCAAGCAATTGGCGGAATATCAGCGCGGCCTGCCGGGGAAAACTCTGCTGGTCAGAGTATTACCGACCGCCGAGGTGTTAGCGCAAAGCGAAGCGCTGGGGTTAGGGGTGGATAACATCATCGCCCTGCGCGGCCCGTTCAGTGCGCGCTTCAACCAGGCATTGTACGAGTTTTGCCAGCCGGACGTGGTGATCACCAAAGAATCCGGCAGCGAAGGGGGCTATCTGCAAAAGGTTGAACCCTGTTTGGTATTAAACATTCCCTGCATCGTGGTGCGTCGCCCGCAACCGTTAGAAAACGGGAGTGAACAGATAGACTCATTGGCAGCCTTTGCGCAGTTGTTGGCCCACTGGCAGAAACCTCAAGGGAAGTGATATGAAAAAAGCGCTGTTAGTGATCAGTTTTGGTACCAGCTATGCAAGCACGCGGCAGAAAAACATCGAAGCCTGTGAGCAGCAGTTGGCAGCAGGCTGCGGCGATCGCCATCTGTTCCGCGCATTCACCTCGGAAATGATTATCCGCAAGCTGCGCCAGCGCGACGGCTTGCAGATCGATAACCCACAGCAGGCGCTACAGCGTTTGGCAGAGGCGGGTTATCAGGATGTGGCGATCCAGTCGCTGCACATCATTAACGGCGACGAATATGAAAAAGTGGCCAGCGAAGTACGCGCCAATCGCCACCGTTTCTGGCGTTTGGCGTTGGGCAAACCGTTGCTCAGCAGCTTTGCCGACTATCAGCAATTACTGCTGGCATTACAGGGGCAAATGCCGCCGCTGGCCGCCGATGAGCGGGTGGTGTTTATGGGCCATGGTACCGGCCATCACGCCTTTGCCGCCTATGCCTGCCTGGATCATCTGATGGCCGCACAGCGCTTCCCGGCGCTGGTGGGGGCGGTAGAGAGTTACCCGGAGGTGGACGGGCTGATCGCCCGCTTGCAGCAACAGCGGGTGCGCAAAGTGCATTTGATGCCGCTGATGCTGGTGGCAGGCGATCACGCGATTAATGATATGGCCTCTGCCGACCCCGGTTCCTGGGGCTCGCAAATGGCGGCGGCCGGGATTGAAACGCAATGCTGGCTGCAAGGGTTGGGCGAAAACCCGCTGATTCGCCAGATGTTTGCCGAACATCTGCACGCGGCTTTGTGCCACAACCAGCAGGAGGTGGCCTGATGAGCGGCAAACTGTATGCACTGGGCGTCGGCCCAGGGGGCAGTGATTTGCTGACCGTGCGTGCCGCCCGGCTGCTTGGCCAGCTTGATGTGCTGTATGCCCCGGCGGGCCGTAAAGGCGGCGACAGCCTGGCGCTGGCGATCGTGCGGGAATACCTGCTGCCACACACCGAGATCCGCACCTGCCATTTCCCAATGAGCGCCGATGATGCACAAAAACAGGCGGCCTGGGACGACGTAGCGCAGCAGCTTAAGGCGGAAGTCGCGCGTGGCAAACAGGTGGGTTTTATCACGCTGGGTGATGCCATGCTGTTCAGCACCTGGGTTTTTCTGCTGGCGCGCCTTGGCCGCCCGGCCTGGCTGGAGATTGTGCCGGGCGTCACCTCGTTTGCGGCGATCGCCGCGCGCGCTGCCTTGCCGCTGGCGATGGAAACGCAGTCGTTGGCGGTAATGTCCTGCGCGGCAGCGGAAGCCGAGCTGGAACAGGCGTTGTTAACCCACGACTGTGTGGTGCTGATGAAAGTGTATGGCCGCTTTGCCAGCATCCAGGCGTTGCTGGCGCGGCTGAAGTTGTTCGATCACGCGCTGCTGATGGCTGAAGCCACGCAGCCGGGCGAGCAGTGCTGGCGGCGGTTGGATCAACTGCCAGCCGACCGGCCGTTGCCCTATTTTTCGACCATTCTGGTGAATAAACGTTGGTTTACCGAGGAGTAACCGATGGAGACGCAAACCAAGCAGCTTTCATTAATGGGATTAGGATTCGCGTTGTTGATGATCTTGCTGCCGCAAGACGCCTTTGCCATGCACATTATGGAAGGTTTTTTGCCACCGCTGTGGGCGATGGCCTGGTGGCTGCTGTTCCTGCCCTGTTTGTATATCGGGCTACGGCGGATGAAACAGATCGTCAGCGACGACAGCAACCAGAAGGTGCTGCTGGCACTGTGCGCGGCGTTTATTTTCGTGCTCTCAGCGCTCAAGATCCCTTCGCTCACCGGCAGTTGTTCTCACCCCACCGGCGTAGGGCTGGCGGTGATCCTGTTCGGCCCTGCGGTGGTGGCGGTGTTGGGGGCGATCGTGCTGCTGTTCCAGGCGCTGCTGCTGGCTCATGGTGGGCTGACGACGCTCGGGGCCAACGGCATGTCGATGGCGGTGATCGGGCCGGTGGTGGGCTATCTGGTGTGGCAACTGGCCTGTAAATCAGGCCTGCGCCGCGATGTGGCGGTGTTTCTGTGCGCGGCGCTGGCCGATCTGGCGACCTATTTTGTCACCTTGGTACAACTGGGGATGGCCTTTCCGGATCCGCAGTTTGGCATCATCGGCTCCAGCGTGAAATTTATGGGGGTGTTCTGCCTGACGCAAATCCCGATCGCCATTGCCGAAGGGCTACTGACCGTGATGATTTATGACCAGTTGACGAAACGTCGGTTGATCCCGGCAGAGGGACACTGAGATGAAAAAAACGCTGATTCTGCTGGCGCTGGTGGCTGCCCTGGTCATCATGCCATTCTTTATCAACCACGGTGGTGAATATGGCGGCTCCGATGGTGCAGCCAAAACCTTGATCCAGCAAACCTCACCGCACTATCAGCCCTGGTTTGCCCCGCTGTATAAACCGGCCAGCGGTGAGATTGAAAGCCTGTTGTTTACCTTGCAAGGCTCGTTGGGAACGGCAGTGATTTTTTACATTCTGGGTTACTACCGGGGTAAACGCCGTGAGCATGCTGGGGATTGATCGACTGAGCGAACAAAGCCGCTGGCGGCAGCGGGATCCGCGGGCCAAACTGGCGCTGTATGGCCTGTTTCTGCTGTTAGCGATGGTGTTGCCACCGAGCTATCAGGCGCTGTTGCTGGTGATTATCGCGCTGCTGACCTGCTACCTGCTGCGCATCGGCCCGGTGCGGTATCTGCGCTGGCTGGCGATCCCGCTGACTTTTCTGCTGGTGGGGATGTTGACCATTATGCTCTCGGTGGCCCGGCAGCCCGATAGCCTGTGGTGGGGTGTGCAGGTGGGGAACTTCTGGTTGGGTATCGATCGCGCTGGGTTGGTAACGGCCAATCACACCCTGTGGCGTAGCCTGGCCGCGCTGGCCGCCACCTTCTGGTTTGTGCTGAACACGCCATTTCCGCAACTGATCCAGTTGCTCAAGCGCTGCCATGCACCGCGCCTGCTGACGGAGCAAATTCTGCTGACCTGGCGGTTTATCTTTATTTTTATCGAAGAGGCGGCGGCGATCCACCACGCTCAGTCGTTGCGCTTTGGCTATGTGTCGCTGGGCAGCAGCTATCGTTCGATGGCGATGCTGGTGAGTATGTTATTTACCCGGGTGATGATCCGCTATCAGCAGATGATTATCGCGCTGGACGTCAAACTGTATCAGGGGGATTTTCCGCTGTGAGAGCAGGCCGCCGATGTTAAGCACCCGACAATTAAGCTTCAGCTACCAGAATGAACCGGTGCTACAGGAACTGACGCTGGATTTTGGACAGCATGCGGTCACCGGATTGTTGGGGGCGAATGGTTGCGGTAAATCGACGTTGCTGATGAACCTGACCGGCATCTTGCGCCCGCAGCAGGGCGCGGTGCTGTGGCAGGGGGAAGCGCTCAATTACGGCAAAGCCAGCCTGCGGGCGCTGCGCCAGCGGGTGACCACCGTGTTCCAGGATCCGGAACAGCAACTGTTTTATACCGATATCGACAGCGACATCGCCTTCAGCCTGCATAATCTGGGTGTGGATCGGCAGCAGATTGCCAAGCGGGTGGAGCGGGCGTTGACGCTGGTGGATGCGCAGGGTTTCCGGCATAAATCGGTGCAGAACTTGAGTTACGGGCAGAAAAAACGGGTGGCGATCGCCGGGGCGTTGGTGATGGAGGCAGAATACCTGTTGTTGGATGAGCCCACCGCCGGGCTGGATCCGGCGGGGCGGCAGCAGATGATCGCCATCATCGAGCGGATCGTCGCCGAAGGTAAACGGGTAATTATCTCCAGCCATGACATTGATTTGATTTATCATATTTGTGATTACCTGTATGTCCTTTCTCATGGGCGGTTGGTCAGCGCCGGGGAAACGGCGCAGGTTTTCTTGCAGCATGAACAATTATCTGCCGCCGGGCTGGTGCAACCCTGGCTGGTAAAATTGCACAGTGAACTGGGGTTGCCGCTGTGTAAAACGGAACAACAGTTGTTTGCGCTGCTGCGCCAGCGTGACGTGGAGAAAAGGTGATGAAACTGTCCGTAATGGTGCAGGGAACGGCGTCGGATGTCGGCAAAAGCGTGTTGGTGGCCGGTTTGTGCCGCATATTTGCGCAGGATGGTTACCGCTGCGCGCCGTTTAAATCGCAGAATATGGCGCTTAATTCCGGCATTACCGCCCATGGTGAAGAGATGGGCCGAGCGCAGATATTTCAGGCCGAGGCGGCAGGGATTGCGCCCGACGTGCGGATGAACCCGGTGCTGCTGAAGCCCACCAGCGATCGCAAGGCGCAGGTGGTGCTGATGGGCAAAGTGGCCTGCGATATGGATGCGGTTAGTTATCACCACTACAAGCCGCAATTGCAGCAACAGATCCGCGAAGTTTTTTACAGCCTGGTGAGCGACTATGACGTGGTGGTGCTGGAAGGGGCGGGCAGCCCGGCGGAGATCAATTTGCGCGACCGGGATATCGTCAATATGGGCATGGCGGCGATCGCCCAAACGCCGGTGCTGCTGGTGGCGGATATCGATCGCGGCGGCGTTTTTGCTGCCATCTATGGCACGCTGGCGCTGCTGCAGCCGGAAGAGAAAGCGCGGGTAAAAGGGGTGATCATCAATAAATTCCGTGGCGATATCGCGTTGCTTCAATCGGGATTAGAGCAGATCGAAGCTCTGACCGGCGTGCCGGTGTTGGGGGTGATGCCGTGGCTGAATATCGATCTGGAAGATGAAGACGGTGTGGCGCTGCAAAACGGTAAATACCGCCCGGCGGGGGATCATTTGCTGGATATTGTGGTGATACAGCTACCGCATATCGCTAATTTTACCGACTTTAACGCCTTGGCGGCGCAACCGGGCGTGGCGCTGCGTTATGTCACGAATCCTGCGGCGCTGGCCGGTGCCGATCTGATTATTCTGCCGGGCAGTAAAAATACCCTGGGGGATTTGCAGTGGTTACAGCACTGCGGCCTGGCAGCAGCGTTGCAGGCGCAGCATCAGGCTGGAACGCCGATCGTTGGCATCTGTGGCGGTTACCAGATGTTGGGTAAACACGTTATCGATGGCGTCGAGTCCGGCGTGGCGCAAATGGCAGGCTTGGGGTTGCTGGATGTCACCACCCAGTTCGCACGGGAAAAGGTGACGACCCAGGTGAGCGGTGTGAGTCAGCCGCTACTGCCCGGCATAATGGCAGGTTGTGCCGGGCATCCGCTGGCTGGTTACGAAATTCATATGGGGACCACGCAACTCGGTGCGGAAGCACTGCCTTTTGCCTGTTTCACCCAACGCAATGGTGCACCGGGCAATGCCTTTGATGGCGCGGTGAACCGCGCGGGCAACGTAATGGGCAGCTATATTCATGGTCTGTTTGACAGTGGCCCTTTCAGCCGAGCCTTACTGAATGCGTTACGCCGCCGTAAAGGGCTGCCGGTTGATGAGGGGGTGGCGCTGGACTATACCCAGTATAAACAGCGGCAGTTTGACATTCTGGCCGAAGCGATGCGGGAACATATTGATATTAAGGCTATTTACCGCATTATGAGCAGCTATAGAGAGGAGTAATACCAGCCGGTACTAACCAGTTCCCTCTCCTTTGGGGAGAGGGGGAGACTTAACCATCAAGAGGGGAGTATTTCGTGATTCTGATTACCGGCGGCGCACGCAGTGGCAAGAGCTCACTGGCCGAACGGTTGGCGAGTGCGAGCGAACAGGTGTTGTATATCGCCACCTCGGTGGTGAGTGATGCGGAAATGGCCGAGCGGGTCGAATTGCACCGTCAAAGCCGCCCGGCCCATTGGCGCACCTGGGAAGGGAGCCAGCATCTGGCAAAGGTGATTGACGAGCAAGTTATGCCGGGAGAGGCGGTGATCCTTGAATGTATCACCACGCTGCTTGCCAACCAGATGTTTGCCTTAACGGCAGACACGCCGGTGGAAGAGATCGATTTTGCGGCGGTGGAGCATGAACTTCAGCAGCAGATCGGTGAGTTGCTGGCGGCCTGCGCCCGAAGCCCGGCGGCGATTTATCTGGTCACCAACGAGTTGGGTATGGGTATTGTGCCGGAAAACCGTTTGGCGCGGCATTTCCGCGATATCGCTGGCCGGGTCAATCAACGCCTGGCCGCCGCTGCCGAAACGGTGTTTTTGGTGATCTCGGGTATCGAGGTAAAAATCAAATGAGGCTAGGTCTGTTTTTAGCCACCTTGCAGTTTATGACGCGTATTCCGGTGCCTGCCCGTTGGACACAGGGGCTGGAACTGGATCACTACGAGCGCGGCATCGTCGGCTTTCCGTTGATTGGCTTGATCGTCGGTGCCATTGGCGGCGGGGTATTTACTCTGCTATCTCCCTGGTGCGGATTCCCGCTGGCGGCATTGGCTTATGTACTGACTTTGGCGCTGGTAACCGGGGCATTTCATCTTGATGGGTTGGCCGATACCTGCGATGGCGTGTTTTCTGCCCGCAGCCGGGAAAACATGCTGGAGATTATGCGCGACAGCCGCCTGGGGACCAACGGCGGGTTGGCACTGGTGTTTATTGTGCTGGCAAAAGTGCTGGTGGTCAGCGAACTGGCGCTGCGCGGGTTGCCGATGCTGGCCACGCTGATAGCGGCCAGCGTGGTTGGGCGCTCGTTATTGGTATTGTTGATGTATCGTCAGCGCTATGCCCGCGAGGGCGTGGGCTTGGGGAACCTTTATATCGGCCGGATCAATGGCGTGCAAACGGCAACCACGTTGGCCTGCGCAGTGGTGTTGGTGATGTTGTTAGGGCAGAGCAAAGCCATGATCGCGTTGGGCTATACGTTGATCGCCGTGTTGCTATTACGGGCCTATTTGCGCCGTCGCTTGGGGGGGCAAACCGGCGATACGTTGGGGGCGGCGGTGGAAGTGGCCGAACTGGTATTTTTAATGGCGCTGCTGTGAGCGATGACGATGCGATTATTTTTGGTACGACACGGGCAAACGTTGGCCAATCAGCAAGGAGTTTTCTGTGGCATGACCGATGTGCCGTTGACCGAACAGGGGGTGATGCAGGCGCAACGGGTGGCGGAATGGTTGGCCGAGGTGCCTTTTACCCAGGCGACCAGCAGCGAACTGCTGCGGGCGCGGCATACCGCCGAAATCGTGCTGGGGCAACGTGATTTAGTGGCGCAGGCTGACGGCGGTTTTAATGAAATGAACTTTGGCGCCTGGGAGATGCGCCATCACCGTGATTTACAACAGCAGGACGCCGACGCGTGGGCCAACTGGATTGCGGATTGGCAACAGGGCTGCCCGACGGCGGGTGAGTCTTTCCCGTTATTTTCTCAACGCATTCAGCAGCAGGTGCAGCAGCTTTTAACCGACAACGGCGGCGGTAACCGCCTGCTGGTGGCACATCAGGGCAGCCTGAGCCTGCTGCTGGCCGGGCTGCTGGCGATGCCTGCTGCCGGAATGTGGCACTTCCATTTTGAACAAGGAGCCTACAGCATGCTGGAGATCCGCGCTGGGTTCGTTGCGCTGCGGGTTTTTAACAGTCAGGCACGTTGGCTGCCTGCAACAAGAGAATAAACTGATGCAAACACTTTCATCGTTAATCAGTGCTATCGCGCCGCTGGATACGGCTGCCATGCAGCAGGCGACAACCCGGCTGGATGGACTGCTGAAGCCGCCCGGCAGCCTGGGCCGCTTGGAGCAGTTGGCGATTCAGCTGGCGGGCATGCGCGGTTTTAGCGGGATGGCCGCGGGGCGCAAGCAAATTATCGTTATGGCGGCCGATCACGGAGTGTATGCCGAAGGGGTGGCGGTATCGCCTCGCGAAGTGACCGTGATTCAAGCGCTGAATATGGTGAAAGGCATTACCGGTGTCTGCGTGCTGGCCGCGAATGCCGGGGCTGAAGTGAAGGTGGTGGATGTCGGGATCGACAGCGATCCGTTGCCGGGCCTGATCAATATGAAAGTGGGGCGCGGCAGCGGCAACATTGCCCGAGAAGCGGCAATGACGCGCCAGCAGGCGGAAGCGTTGTTGCTTGCCAGCGCCCGCTTGACGCAGGAACAGGCAGCGCTTGGGGTTACGTTGTTTGGCGTTGGTGAATTGGGAATGGCCAACACCACGCCTGCGGGCGCCATCATCAGCGTGTTGACCGGCAGCGATCCGCAGGACGTGGTGGGCATTGGTGCCAATTTCCCCAGCGATCGTTTGCACCACAAGGTGGCGGTGGTCCGTCAGGCTATTGCCCACAACCAGCCGGATACTCACGATACGTTGGATGTGCTGGCCAAGCTGGGGGGATACGATCTGGTAGGCATGGCTGGAGTGATGCTGGGCGCGGCGGCGGCCGGTTTGCCGGTGGTGTTGGACGGCTTTCTTTCCTACGCTTCGGCGCTGGTAGCCTGTGGCATTGCGCCCGAAGTACGGCACTATTTGCTGCCGTCGCATTTTTCGGCGGAAAAAGGCGCAGCCATCGCCCTGAGCCATCTTCAGTTAGCCCCTTATCTGCACCTGGACATGCGTTTGGGGGAGGGCAGCGGTGCGGCGATCGCCATGCATATCGTAGATGCTGCCTGTGCGATGTATAACCATATGGGGCTGCTGGCCGACAGCAATATCATTATCCCCGGCAGCAGCAGTTAGCGGTGGTTTTTATCGGCCCCGGATTGTTGTTGCTCGGCTGAGCGCCCCAGTTCACGCTGGAGCTCAGCCTGAGCGAGCTGTTCTTGCCCCGATTCAACCAAGCGGGCGAATTTCCCATTGAAAAGCCGCTGCCAGAAACGACGTTGTGCTTCCAATTCCGGCAGCCGTGTTTTTACCTGTGAACGAAATAGTCCGGCAATCCGAGCCATTATGCCAAGGCTGGCGGGCAGAAGTTGCTCCAGTTTTTCACGTAAAATGCGTGTTAGTGCGGGCGACTGGCCACCAGAAGAAAAGGCCACCACTAACGGTGAGCGATCGATAATCGCCGGGAAAATACAGGAACCACTGGCTGGGGCATCGACGACGTTGACCAGCAGTTGTCGCCGTTCAGCCGCCTGGGCGACCATGGCGTTGAGCCGTGGATCGTTGGTGGCGGCGATCGCCAGGAACACGCTGTTTAACTGCTGTTCGTCAAAGGATTGTGCTACCCAGCAGATTAGTGCTGTCTGATGTTGCTGATAAAGTTCCGGCGTCAGCGTTTGTGCCACGACGCGCACTTGCGCTCCGGCGCGCAACAGTTGGGTAATTTTGCGTGTTGCCACTGTTCCGCCACCCACCACCAGAACCGGACGCTGCTTGAGATCGATAAACAACGGTAAGTAATCCATAGTATTTTTTTGATGAGGGAGTGAGAGAGTGATTATAACGTTAAAGGCATATTATTATTAAGGTTATTGTTGAAGGTTTAGTCCCCGCACAAAGAGTGAGGGGCTGATATAAATCGTTTGGCTATTGCGCAGTTTGCAAGCTGGTGGCTTGCCCAAGCAGCAGTTTCAGCAACCAGTAAATCAGGCTGGCTGCCAGCAATGAGTTGAGGGTGGGTACACCCCATTCAGTTACTAGCCCAATCACGCTGCCGCCTATGCTGGCTATAATGGCAACCCAACCAATAAGCGGCGTTTCTTGTGGCAGATTTGTATCTGAACTCGTGGTATTACAGTTTTCTATCGTCATGGCCCGCATCGCTTGATACCTCTCATCCCATTTGTGTTATCGCCTTCATAGGTTTTAGCCAGCCCGCCGTCCTTGTTTTATAATTAATGGCAATCAATCAAGCAGAAAGTGGTGTTTCTCGCCTCAGAGGGTCTCGCTGAGGTAGTATAGCTATTTGATTGATTGGATCATTGGGCAGAAAACTATGCGCTGGGTAAGAGAATTACTGATGGCACTATGAAAACAGTCAAACCGCGCCGTCCACATGGACGGTGGATCTATTACATTCTGTATGAGGATATTCTGTGGCCATGCCCGGTAAAATGGGAGTGGGAGAGCAGCTATGAGGCTTGGTTACCTTTTTACTATTCACCCACTCTGGAGTTTATTGCTGGCGATCCCGCTAAGGCCGTTAAGGTCAACAAAAACAAAGCGTTGGAGTTACCACCAAAACGTTTTTCTTATGCATCGTAAATCTTTAACCATAATCAATAAGAGCTACGCCGTTTGATGGGGAAAGCGGACGCTGGCTATCTTGAGAAAGCCCAGTCGCTTTTAGGCTGTATGATTATCAGCCTAGTCCAGTAAATCATTGACGGTACGGCGTACATAGTGGGTCATTTGTGCCAGATCTTCGGCTGCGACCGGGCCGCCACCGGCACGTACGACTTGCTGCTCAATTTGGGCGATTTCCTGCTCAACTTTATTGGCGATCTGTACCTTCACAATTTTGTCCACTGATGAGAGCAGCACTTTCAGTACCACTTTCAGCGCAATGTTTTCGCAGAACGAATCGTAATAATGAATTGCTGGCGGTTCCGCCGTTGGCTGAGGTGCGCGGGGGGCCATAGCCTTGAAACTGTCTACATTCTCAATAATAAGATCCATGTCTCTTATTAGTTCATCAAAATCTTTAGACACTGACTTATTTCCCTTTGCAATACGCAAAAACAAAACGCCTGACCTTGACTCTGGGCAGGCAGAACACTGACGTTCAGGCTAGAGGGTATTTTAACCTTGCGCTAGTTCAGCAACAAGATGGGGCCGATGGATGTTAGGCCCTTAAGAATCACTCTAGATGATGATTGATGGCTTTTTCAGCGCAGCGGTGGCTTTAGCGACCAGCTCACTCTGGCTTAAGGTTGCTGGCGAGCAGTAAGGTGCCGAAGACGATCAGAATTCCACCGAATAATCGGTCGATAGTTTTACGTATGCGCAGGAATTGGGCGTTGATACCGGGTGACGAAAAGAACAGTGCCACGAGGCTGAACCAGGCAACATGAGCTAATGAAATAAACAGCCCGTAGCCGATTTGTACCGCGAGTGGCGTTTGAGGATTCACCACTTGCACAAACAGGCTGACAATAAACAGAGTGGCTTTTGGATTCAGTAGGTTAGTCAGAAAGCCGGTTTTTAGTGCGCTTAAATCATCGGATGGGGCCGAGGCTTGTGGCCTCAAGGGGTGGTTTGCCTGGCGCAGCAGGCTGACGCCCAGGTAGACCAACCAGATTGCACTGACTATCTTGAATACAGAAAACAGCCATAAAGATTGCAGTATCAGCATTCCGACGCCGATAAGGGTATAAGAGACATGAATTAGCACACCGGCGCCAATGCCACTGGCATTCAGCAACCCGGCACGGCGCGAGAGCAGCAGGCTATTACGCGATACCATGGCAAAATCTGGCCCAGGGCTGATCACCGCGAATAGGGTAATAATGAAGACGGCTAAGAGTTCGGTCATAGTTATTTTGCACAGTGATTGAAATTTGTAATTGATTTATAAAGAAAAATGCACGTGGAGACAAACGATGAAAACTGACCAGATTGGTGAGAAATATTCACGCAAGGTCGGGCGGCAACTGTCATTAGGTGGGTTACGCTGCTTTGAGGCTGCTGCATGTCAGGAGAGCTTTACGCTAGCGGCACAAAGTTTGAGCCTGACGCATGGTGCGGTGAGCCGAGCGGTACGTGCACTTGAAGATGAGCTTGGAGTAGCACTGTTTGAACGTCGTCATCGACGGGTGTTTCTGACCCCGGCGGGCCGCAAGTTATATCAAGCGACGCAGCAGGCGTTCGGCATACTGGAAGATACCACTCAGGAACTGTACCAACAGGCACAGGATGCGCCGATAGTGCTGTCTTGTGAGCCCACCTTGTTGATGCGCTGGCTGATCCCGCGTCTACCCGCATTCCAAGAGGCATTGCCCGATATCAATCTGCAGTTGGTTGCGGGTGGTGGGGCATTTTCTTTTCGCGATGGAACGACGGTGGCAATACGTCGTAATGATTTTGACTGGGGCACTAATATGCACAGCGAGCCTTTGTTTGTCGAAAAGGTCGGCCCGGTATGCAAACCCGAGATGCTCGAACAGTTTGTTGTCGATAATGGTGTGGAAAAGCGTTTACGCGATGACGCACTGCTGTTGCATACTTCCACCCGCCCGCAAGCCTGGCGCGATTGGGCTGAGTCGCAGGGGATCGCACTGGCCAATCAGCCACAACAGCATTTCGATCATTTCTATTTTAGCCTGCAAGCCGCAGTGGCGGGCCTTGGTATTGCTATTGGCCCTTGGCAACATGTGCGTGATGATATCAATGCCGGCTTGTTAACCGCCCCCTTCGGTTTTCAACAGGATGGCAGTGGTTACTGCGTGTTGACACAACAGAAAGTGATACCTGGTAGCCCGGTAGCTAAAGTGATCGCCTGGCTGCAATCGAACTCAGATTCTTGAATACCCCAAGCCGAAAATAACAACGCCGCGTTAGAACGCGGCGTTGCCGTTATCGCATCGCTCAGGCCCTTTTGCGGCGGACAAACTGATAACCGATCCCCAGAATGATAAACCACAGCGGCGTCACCACCAGCGCCTGGCGGGTATCATCACGCAGTGATAACAACACCAGCACAAACACGAAGAACGCCATACATACCCAGCACATCAGCTTACCGGCAGGCATTTTGTAGATCGATTTCTGGTGCAACGCCGGGCGCTGCTTACGGTAAACCAGATATGAGCACAAAATAATGGTCCAAACGAACATGAACAGGATCGCCGACACGGTAGTGACCAGGGTGAATACCGTCATCACGTTCGGGATCAGGTAAATCAGCACCACGCCGCCCAACAGACAGATGCAGGAGAAGGTCAGGCCGTTGGCCGGTACCGCGCGTTTGGAAAGCGTGGCGAACGATTTTGGCGCATCGCCTTCCTGCGCCAGGCCGAACAGCATACGGCTGGTGGAGAATACGCCACTGTTGGCGGAAGAGGCTGCAGAGGTCAGTACCACAAAGTTAATGACGCTGGCCGCCGCAGGCAGGCCAATCAGCACAAACAGCTCAACAAACGGGCTCTTGTCGGCAACCACGGAGCTCCATGGCGTTACGGACATAATCACGATCAGTGCAAACACATAGAACATGATGATACGGATCGGAATGGAGTTGATCGCACGTGGCAGTACTTTTTCCGGATCTTTAGTTTCTGCCGCCGTGGTACCCACCAGTTCGATCCCGACGAAGGCGAATACCGCGATCTGGAAGCCAGCAAAGAAGCCGCTGATGCCTTTCGGGAACATGCCACCGTCATTCCACAGATGCGAAAACGAAGCGACGCTGCCGTTAGGTGACTCGAAATGCATGGCTACCATCACCAAACCGGCAATGATCAGGCCGACAATCGCGACGATTTTGATCATCGCGAACCAGAACTCCATTTCACCGAACATTTTTACCGTCGCCAGATTCAGGCTGAGCAGCAGCAACACGCACAGTAACGAAGCGATCCATTGCGACAGATCGGGGAACCAGAATTGGGCGTAGGCGGTGATGGCAACCACATCGGCAATCCCGGTGACCACCCAGCAGAACCAGTAGGTCCAGCCGGTGAAAAACCCCGCCCAAGGCCCGAGCAGATCGGCAGCGAAGTCGCTGAAGGACTTATATTGCAGATTGGAAAGCAGTAATTCGCCCATCGCGCGCATCACGAAAAACAGCATAAAGCCGATAATCATGTACACAAAAATAATGGAGGGGCCAGCCAGACTGATGGTTTTACCGGAACCCATAAACAAGCCGGTACCAATGGCACCGCCGATGGCAATCAGTTGGATATGTCGGTTGGTAAGGTTTCGTCTTAGATGATCTTCTGATCCCGTGGTGGCATCTGTGGTTATTTTAGAATGATCTACCATCTGATGATGTCCTGTTTTACCTGTCATGAGTGAGATTGTGAGCTCTGAAGTGGCTCTTTTTTATGTGTTTATCCGGGCGTCCCGGTGTTAGTAAGGTAACTCAATATCGCCATCTTTATGCAACATGTTTACAACATTTATGTGCGAGGTAAAAGTCGATTATTCTTTACACTTTGGCAGCAAATCGGACGTCCAAGGGGCGGAAGATTACTCTTTGCCATAGCAAATTAACAGGGTGGCAAAGTCTTATCTTATTGATTAGACAGCATGTTGCAAAATTCGCATGAGAAAAAGTAATGCAAATAAGGCGCTAAACTCAGGGTTCCGCGCAAGGCAGCAGGAAGTGTGATAGGGATTGATTTCTGCAAGGGCAGTTGAGTTTTAATCAGTTTATGGCGGCGGCTGGCGTACCAGCGCGGCAGATTCACGGTTCCACCACGTATCTTTCTCTGGTTTTGCGCTCTCGGTCACAAAAGTAAAAATCATTGATTTAATGAGCGGTGGGAGGGGATTTTGCATCTAGGCTGTTTGGGGCGAGGTGAAATGAGAGTACGTCGAATGAGAGTCTGGGTCTGCAAAACATCTGACTAGCGCTAAAGTCTTTTTAAGCATAACAGGCTAACAGATGCAGCTCATGGCGATGAGCTCTTCTCCTGCCTTGCCTCACAAAAGTGGTATAAACCGATTCACCATCGTATTGTCTGGCAGTAAACTTGGTTTCATCACGGTAAATCACGGTAAATAAAGAAGGGATTGAATATGTACAAGACCATTTTAGTACCGGTAGATATTTCAGAAGATGTACTGACCGAACATGCCCTTAAGCATGTCGAGTATCTGGCAAAAATGTCCGGGGCCAAGGTACATTTCTTCCATGCGTTACCGGATGCCTCGGCGTTTGTCACTGCTTATTCCTTTGGTATCAAAGAGTTTGAAAATCAGGCCGAAGTGAAAGCAGTTGAAGGGCTGAAGAAAATCATGGCGGAAATTGATCTGCCGCTGGAGCGCCTGGCGTATACCATCAGCTTTGGTTCACCGCGTGATGAAGTGTTACTGCTCGCCGAAGAGATTGAAGCCGACCTGATCGTGATTGGTTCCCGTCGCCCAAGTGTGAAGACCTATCTCCTGGGCTCCAACGCCGCAGCCATTGTGCGCCATGCCAAAACGTCGGTGATGGTGATCAGATAACTCATCGGCCCGCCGTCAGCGCGGGCCTGTTGCCTCTCAGCGGCATAGCGCCACAATTTCATCGTATAACGTTTGCGGCAGCGTAACGCCGTACTGCATGCTGCGTTGTCGAGCCTGAAAACGCCGTTTTCCCGGGATACGCGCACCCTGTGCCTGCATGTTGGCAAACAGGGTTTCCGCACGGGCGAAATGTGCTGGCTGTTCGGCACCGAGAAAACGAACGGGATCCATGGCAATAATCAGTTCACCGCCGTAAGGGGAAGAGCCGGTTTGGGCGTCGTAAGCCAGCGACTCCTGGCTGGTCATATCACCAATCAGTGGCCCGGCAAGCAGTTCCACCATGGCCGCCAGCGCCGAGCCTTTATGGCCGCCGAAGGTCAGCATCGCCCCTTGCAGTACGCTGGCTGCATCGGTTGAGGGGCGGCCTTGCTGGTCGATCCCCCAGCCTTCCGGCAGGGGTTTGCCTGCCCGGCGATGCAGCTCAATCTCACCGCGTGCGGCGGCGCTGGTGGCCATATCAAAGATAAAGTGCGGCTGCTGTGGGCGTGGCCAGCCAAAGGCGATCGGGTTGGTGCCAAACAGCGGCTGGGTTCCCCCTGCTGGCGTCACCCAGGCATGGCTTGGCGTACAGGCTAGCGCTACCAGCCCTTGTTCAACCAGCGGCTCGATATCGGCCCACAGTGCAGAAAAGTGTACACAGTGGTTGATAGCAAGTACTGCTATGCCGCAGTGGCGTACTTTAGCGATGAATGCAGGCAAAGCGGCTTGATAAGCCACCAATGAGAAGGCCGCTCCGGCATCCACCTGCAGAATGGCGGGGGCGGTATCGATCAGCCGCGGCTCGGCATCGGCGGAAACCTTGCCCGCATGCAGCGAACGCACACAACCCAGGACGCGGTACAAACCATGGGAGGCGCAACCGTCTCGCTCCCCGGCGGTGACATTCTGCGCCACCGCGTGGGCTTGTGCCTGGCTGAAGCCATTACTGCGTAATGCGCGGTGTGCTAACTGATAAGCCTCGTCCAGCGATAGATTTACGGTTTGAGTCATTTTCTCTTCCTTTATTCTTCTTCGTCCCCGGCAAAGTTTGCCTTAGGCAGACAGGTATAGGCTCCCCAGTAGTAAATGATCAGCGCAATGGCGGCGACCAATAGGGTATCCCAAGGGTGGTTGATGGCACCAATGCCGCCAAAACTGCCGAGATAAGAGGCGACGATAATCAGCGCGTAGAATGCGATCAGCCACAAAGAGGAGTAGATCTGCTGTTTCAGGCTAACGGCGTGTGTCGGTACTTTATTCTTGAACAGGATATAGATGAAGAACATCAGGATCTGCAGGCCGAGCAGCCAGGAAACGGTATTCCAGCCGGACCAGTAGACGATCAGTGCCGAGATGATAAATGACAGCGGCCCAAGCACGCAAAAGCCACGAACCCGGAATGGCCGGGGCAGATCCGCTGCATTGCGGCGTAAGCCTGCGGCGGTAACAGGGGCAATGGCATAGCTTAACACCAGCGCGGCGGACACCACGCCGATCAACCGTTCCCAAGACGGGAACGGCAGCGTCCAGAAAATGGATAAGCCGAAGGTCAACCATAAGGCGTAACGCGGGATACCAGACTCACCGTCAACCCGGGTGAATATTTTGAAAAAGGTGCCGGTGCGTGCCCAGCCATAAATAACCCGCGGTGTGGCATTCATATAAATGTTGCCGGTTCCGCTGGGTGAAATGATGGCATCGCTGACCACCATAAAGGCCAGCCACCCCATACCCAAGGTGACGGCAATATCACGATAAGGCAGAGAGAACTGTTTGCTGATACCGGCCCAGCCATCGGCGAGCATCTCGCTCGGGATACTGCCGAGGAAGGCCAGTTGCAGCAGGACGTAAATAATGGTGGAAAGCACCACCGACAGAATCAAAGCGATCGGAATGGTGCGCTGCGGTTTTTGCACCTCACTGGCCACCGAAATGATCGGCGTCAGGCCAAGATAGGCGAAGATAATCCCGCCTGCCGAGATAGCCGCTTCAACTCCGGCTGCGCCGAAAGGGGCGAAACCCTGGCTGTGCAGATTCTCCGGTTTGAAAAAGGTGAACAGCACCACGATCACCAGTAACGGCACCAGGAACTTGATCACGCTGATCAGGTTGTTGGATTTGGCGAAGGTTTTCACGCTGTAATAGTTAAGGGCAAAGAAAAAGCACAGCAATAACAATTGCACCAGCCAGCCGATCAGCGTTGGGTCACCAGAGCCTGGCTGAGTGAGGAACGGGAACCAGGCGGCGGCATATTGGCGAGCGGCGACGATTTCGATCGAAATCAGGCTGGAGAAGGCGATCAGGGTGATAAAACCCAATAAATAGCCCATCAGTTCGCCGTGAGAAAACACCGGATAACGGATAATGCCACCAGCGCGGGGTAATGCCGCGCCCAGTTCACAGTAAACGATGCCGAGTAGCAACACTGCCAATCCACCAATCAGCCATGAGTAGATCCCCGCAGGCCCGGCGAGGGAGGAAACGTGGCTGGCAGCAAACAGCCAGCCAGAGCCAAAAATTGCGCCCAGGCCGATAAACGTCAGATCGGTGAGCGTAAGCTGCTTTTTAAACTTACCTTGGATCGCCATAAGCGGTTCCTTGCAATGAGGAGCGGGTGTAGGTGCCATTAACCAAGCGCAACAGGTTGAGTGGGTTACTGTCCTGTAAAGCGGCTGGCAGTAGCGCTGCTGGGGTGTTTTGCAGGCAAACAGGGCGTAGGAAACGCTCAATCGCCAGCGTGCCGACCGAGGTGCCGCGTGCATCGCTGGTGGCCGGGTAAGGGCCGCCGTGCACCATGGCATCGCAGACTTCTACACCGGTCGGGTAACCGTTGAACAGCACTCGCCCGGCCTTGCGCGCCAGCAGGGGCAGCAGTTCTGCTGCCGCAGCCATATCGCCAGGATCGACGAGTAACGTCGCGGTCAGTTGGCCCTGCAACTGTTCCAGCGCCACCTGCAATTGCTGCCGATCGTCTACTGCTACCACGATCGCCACCGGGCCAAACACTTCTGCCTGCAGCAGCTCGTCGCCGTTGAGCAAGAGTTGAGCGTCTGCCTGATAGAGCTGCGCTGCCGCCAGATGGGGGTGTGGAACCTGGTTACCCGCCAAGTGTTCTAACCCTGGATGCTGTTCCAGCGCTTGCAGCCCCTGGCGATAGTGCGCCAACGTGCCTGCATTCAGCATGTGCTGCGGCGTGGCGGCATGGACCCGGGTTTTTAAATCATCAATTAATTGGCTGAACGCCGGGCTGCGAATACCGATGATCAACCCTGGCTTGGTGCAGAATTGGCCGCAGCCCAGCGTGAAGGAGGCCACCAGTTCCTGCGCGATGAGTTGCCCACGCTGAGCCAGCGCCTGCGGCATCACCACCACCGGATTGATGCTCGACATCTCGGCAAACACCGGAATAGGCTGTGGGCGGCGCATTGCCAAATCAAACAGGGCGCGCCCACCTGGCAATGAACCGGTGAAACCCGCAGCCTGAATGGCCGGGTGCTGCACCAGTTCGGCACCGATGCGGGCGCCGAAAACCATGTTGAAGACGCCCGCCGGCATCTGCTGTTGTTGCACCGCCCGTTCGATTGCTTGCGCGGTGAGTTCTGCGGTGATCATATGGCCGCTGTGTGCTTTGAAAACCACCGGGCAGCCTGCGGCCAACGCGGCGGCGGTATCGCCTCCGGCGGTAGAAAATGCCAGAGGGAAATTGCTGGCACCAAACACGGCGACTGGGCCAAGCGCAGTGCGGTACTGGCGCAGATCGGGGCGCGGTAGCGGCGTACGCTCCGGTAAGGCACAATCGATGCGCACGCCGTGGACATCGCCGCGGCGCAGCAGTTCGGCAAACAGGCGCAGTTGGCCACTGGTGCGCGCGCGTTCACCTTGCAGGCGCGCTAACGGCAGGGCGGTTTCCTGCATGGCGAAGGTGAAGAAAGGTTCGGCCAGCGCGTCGATTTCATTGGCGATGGCACAGAGAAAAGCGGCCCGTTGTTCAGCGCTGGTTTGTGAATAGGCAGGGAAGGCCTGTGCGGCGGCCTGTGCGGCCGCGGCAGTTTCTGCGCTGCTGGCTTGATAAAAGCGATAACCGGTGGGCTGGTCATTATCGGCTCGCCGACTGATAAGCTCCGCCTCGCCGCTGGCAAGGCGCTGGCCAGCGATAAACTGTTTACCGCTGAGGGTGAAGGTATTCGGCATGGGGTTCCCCTGTGGGTTAAGAGAAATACGCCCGGTTTCGCGCCGGGCGTGAACGAGGCTTACAACCCGACTTCAGGCAGCGTAGGGCGGTTTGCCAACGCGGTTTCCACAATGGTGGTGACTTCTCGTAACGTTTCCCCTTGCAGGGCCAGGCGCGGTGGGCGGGTGACGGCGCTGCCTCGGCCAGCCAGTTCTTCGCAAAGTTTGATGCATTGCACCAGATCCGGGCGGGCATCCAGATGCAGCAGTGGCATAAACCAGCGATACAGCGCCAGTGCTTCTTCAAAGCGTTTCTGTTTTGCCAGCCTGAACAGGGTTTCTCCTTCACGCGGGAATGCGTTAGACATGCCGGAGATCCAACCCTCAGCCCCGACCGCGACACTCTCCAGCACCACATCATCCAGGCCGGCAAACAGCACGAAGCGATCGCCCACGGCATTGCGTAGATCGATAAAGCGCCGGGTGTCGCCGGAAGAGTCTTTGAAGCAGACGATGTTGTCGCAGTCCACCAGGGTGGTGAGGATGTCGGGCGTGACATCGTTTTTGTAAATTGGCGGATTGTTGTAAACCATGATCGGCAGATCGGTAGCACCTGCCACGCTGCGGAAGTGGGCAGCGGTTTCATGCGGTTTGGCGGAATAGACCAAGGCTGGCATCACCATAATGCCGTCGACGCCCACCTTTTGAGCTTCACGTGCCATGTTTTGCGCAAAAGCGGTGGTGAATTCGGCGATACCGGCGATCACCGGCACTTTGCCCTGAGCGGCATCTTTTGCCACTTCAATGACTGCCAGTTTCTCTTGCACGGTGAGAGAGGTGTTTTCTCCTACGGTGCCGCAAACGACCAGGCCGGAAACACCGTCTTTAACCAGGTTTTTGATGACCGCATGGGTAGCATCGAGATCCAGAGAGAAATCGCTGCGGAACTGGGTTGTCACCGCGGGGAACACGCCGCTCCAGCTAATCGTTTTAGAGTTCATCGCTTTTATCCTGTTATCTGGGTTTGTTAATTAATGGTGAATTATTGGTGAAATTCGATAACAGATTGACCGCTATTGACCGAGGCGGCTTGACGTCTTTCGCCGATTGCTATGACGAAATTGGCACAATGGCAGAGAATGACGCGTAGCAATAAGCCTGGCGCGTTAACGCCATCGGTAGTTTTATTTCAATAAGTTAGTTGCTCAGCGTGGTGCGGAAATCGCGCGGCGTTGAGCCGGTCATCGCTTTAAACTGGCGGCTGAAAGCGCTGTGATCGGTATAGCCGCACTGCAAGGCGATGTCGGTAATGGGCAGGTCGCTGGCCAACAGTTCGGTGGCTTTTTCAAGCCGGACCTTATGGATCATCTGGCGCGGGGTGAGATGGAAAATCCGTTTGCAGTAGCGCTCGATCTGCGCCACGGAAAGGCCCGTGAGCGCCGTCAGTTCCTCTGAGGCGATTGGCCGGGCAAAGTGTTCGCGAATATAAACATCGATCGCTGCCAGCCGTTGGTAAGCCGGATGGTTGGCTTTGGCTTCCTGCAGATCGTGCGAGATACCCGCCATACCGATAATTTTGCCTTGTGTATCATGCAACGCCAGCTTTTGTGTCAGACACCACCCCGTTTCACGCCCGCTGTAGAGGTGCATTTCCAACTGATCCTGAATCTGCACGCCGTTATGCAACACCCGCAGATCCTGTTCGGTGTAACCAGAACCCAGTTGAGCAGGGAAAACGTCGGCCGAGGTTTTACCCAGCAGCGGTGTGACGGTTTTGAAGCCGCAGCGTTTGGCCAGCGTCAGGTTGGCCAGCAGATAACGCGCTTGCGCATCTTTGATGAAAAACACCACGTTGGGAATGGCATTCAGCAGCGGGGCGATCAACGCCAGGGCGTTGAGCAAGCTGTTGAGGTTATTCGGACGTTGCTGCGCCAGGCCAGTACACAGCCGCGAGAGTTGTTCAACGGCGAAAACTTCATCCTCGTTTTCCTCCGCATGCCGCGAGGAAAGCGGGTTCACGGGGTATTCAGGAGCTAATTGCATAGTCATACCTATTCCAGTGAACTGACAAATTGTTCTTTTTTAACGCATTCGGATCAATATTAACTTTTGTGTAACTTGGCAAGCGCAATGAGCAGTGAGAAATGAAATATGCGAAACGCCGCATACTTTTGCTTGCGGCAATGTTACGGGTTCGTGCGGTGGTGCGAAGAGGTTTCCATATTGGAAGGTGGGCTTTTAATCTATTGATAAATATTATTGTTTTTTATACTGCGTGAGTTTTTTCAATGCATTCTCGCGAAGGACACAGGTGAATGATTATGCTGATTTCGGCATCGCTTGCGCTGAAACACATCAAGCTGTCAGCAAGACGTTCGGGCAGGCTGAGGCGTGTTGATAACATTTCCTTAACTTGGAGAGCCTGATGAACCTACCTTCGCACCTGACCGCGCTGCGGGCGATTGATTCCCATACCGGTGGTGAACCGACCCGCTTGATCATTGACGGCTTTCCCGATCTGGGCACGGGCACGATGGCCGAACGCAAGGCACGCTTTGCGCAACATTACGATGACTGGCGCAGTGCGATCATTCTGGAACCACGGGGTAATGACGTGCTGGTGGGGGCATTGCTGTGCCAGCCTTGTTCACCCCAGGCCACCGCGGGTGTGATCTTCTTCAATAACGCCGGCTATCTGGGCATGTGTGGCCATGGCACTATCGGCCTGATCGCCTCGCTGGCCTATCTGGGGCAGATAGGTGCCGGTAAACACCTGATTGAAACACCGGTGGGTACGATCAATGCCACACTGCATAACGATGGCAGCGTTACGGTGGAGAACGTGCCCGCTTATCGTTTCCGTCAACGGGTGGCCGTTGAGGTGGCGGGGTATGGCTGCGTCGTGGGCGATATCGCCTGGGGGGGCAACTGGTTTTTCCTGATCGCCGATCATTCACTGGAGATTGCCCACCATAATATCGACAAGCTGACGGCGTTCTGTTGGGCCGTGCGTCAGGCACTCGAACTGGCCGGTATTCATGGCGAACAGGGGGGGATTATTGATCACATTGAGCTTTTTGGGCCTGATGATCATGCCGATAGCCGCAATTTTGTGCTGTGCCCTGGTAAAGCCTACGATCGCTCCCCCTGTGGCACCGGCACCAGTGCCAAGCTGGCCTGCCTGGCTGCAGACGGTAAGCTGTTGCCGGATACCCTCTGGCGACAGGCCAGCGTGATTGGCAGTGAATTCAGCGCCTTCTATCAACCCAAAGGTAACGAAATTATCCCCTTCATTCGTGGGCAGGCGTTTGTCTGTGCCGACAGCCAACTGCTGCTGGATGAACGCGATCCCTTTGTCTGGGGGATCCGTTAATGGCGGTAGCGGATGTTATCGTCGTCGGTGCTGGGATTATCGGGGCAGCCTGCGCCTGGCAGTTGGCACAGCAGGGGTGTCGGGTTCTGGTAGTGGATAATCGGCGGCCTGGTGCTACTGCCGCAGGTATGGGGCACCTGGTATGTATGGATGATAATCCGGCAGAGCTGGCGCTCAGCGCCTATTCGCTGCGTTTGTGGCGGAATGTGGTGGATCGCCTGCCGCAGGATTGTGCCTGGCGCGGTTGTGGCACGCTGTGGTTGGCGGAGCATCAGGATGAGATGGCGATTGCCGAACTGAAGCAACGGCGTTTGGCGGAACGTGGCGTTGCCAGTGAAATCCTGAGTGCGGCACAGGTAGCCGTCAGGGAACCGATGCTGCGCAGTGGTCTGGCCGGGGGATTGCGGGTGGCGAGTGATGGGATCGTCTACGCCCCAAACGTTGCCCGCTGGCTGGTTGCCGATGCCGCAAAGCAGATAACGACTCTTTACGGCCAGGTGGAGGCATTAGATCAGGAAACGGTAGTGTTGACGGGCGGTAAGAAACTGGCCGCGCCGGTAGTGATACTGGCCTGTGGTTTACAGGCTAACCAACTGTTAGCGCAGCCGCTGTTGCGTGCCAAGAAGGGGCATCTGGCGATTACCGATCGCTATCCACCGCAGGTCAAACATCAACTGGTGGAGCTCGGTTATGGTGCCAGCGCCCATGCTGGCAGCGGCACTTCGGTCGCATTTAATGTGCAACCGCGGCCAACCGGCCAGTTGCTGATAGGCTCTTCACGTCAGTTTGACTCTCTCGAACCCGTTATCGATATGCCGCTATTGGCCGCAATGCTGGCACGGGCCAAGCATTTTTTACCCGCGCTGGACCAGATGAATATTATCCGCTGCTGGAGTGGTTTTCGTGCCGCCACTGCTGATGGCTTGCCTTTGTTGGGGCCACATCCGCACCATGCCTGGCTATGGTTGGCGCTGGGTCATGAAGGGCTGGGTGTCACCACGGCGCTGGGCAGCGCGGCGCTGATCGGTGCACAGATCCACAATCACCGCACGGAAATCGACGATAGCCCATACAGGGCCGCACGTGTGTTCATTGCTGAGGAGTCACCGGTATGAGTCAGATTCGCTTAACTGTTGATGGGCACGGCATTCTTGTTCCCGATGGCTGCAGCGTGGCGGCTGCACTCAGCCAGAGCGGCCTGGATGTTTGCCGATATTCAGTCACGCAGCAGCCACGTGCGGCCTTCTGCGGTATGGGCATCTGCCAGGAGTGTCGGGTTACGATCAACGGCCAGCGTCGCTTGGCGTGCCAGACCTTGTGTCAATCAGGTATGTGTATCGAAAGGAGTAAAAATGCGTGATTTTGAGTGTGAGGTGCTGATTATCGGTGCGGGGCCTGCCGGGCTGGCCGCCGCCCGTGCCGCAGCCGAGAGTGGGAAAAGGATCGTGGTACTTGACGATAATCCACGCCCTGGTGGGCAAATCTGGCGCGATGGCCCAGCAGTGCAGCTACCTGCCGCTGCCACAGAATATCGGCAGGCATTGCAGGGTTTGAACCATGTGAAGCTGCTTAACGCTACGCGGGTGGTTGCCCAGTATGGCGGGCGGCAGATTCTGTATGAAAGTGCGCAAGAGCATGGGGTGATTACCTATCAACGGCTGATTTTATGCTGCGGTGCACGTGAACTGCTGTTGCCTTTCCCCGGCTGGACGCTGCCTGGCGTCAGTGGTGCTGGGGGGCTACAAGCACAAATTAAAAATGGTTTATCCGTAAAAGGGTTACGCGTGGCGATTGCTGGCAGCGGGCCGTTGTTGCTGGCGGTAGCCAACAGTGTGGTTAAGGCCGGTGGTGAAGTCGTGTTACTGGCTGAACAGGCCAGCCTTCGGCGTATGTTGGTGTTCAGCTGTGGGCTGTGGCGCTGGCCAACGAAGCTGCGTCAGGCTTTCACGCTGGCTAACCCTCATTATCGGACCAGTAGCCAAGTTATAGCGGCAGAGGGCGTGGAACGCATTGAGTCCGTACAGGTCCAGCAGGGAAAGCGGGTATATACCTTGGGCTGCGATCGGCTAGCCTGCGGTTTTGGCCTGGTGGCCAATATCGAGCTGGCCTTGTTATTAGGGTGCGGCATCGTTGATGAGGCGGTGGCGGTCGATCGCTGGCAGCAAACCAGCGTAAAGCAGGTATTTGCTGCCGGTGAATGCACCGGGGTTGGCGGCAGCGAATTGGCCTTGGTGGAAGGCGCTATCGCAGGTTATGCCGCGACAGAGAATAATGAAAAGGCGCTGCAACAGATGGCGCTGCGTGCTCGGTGGCAACGTTTTGCCATGGCGGTAGCACAGGCTTTTGCCCTGCGTCCGGCACTGAAAGCGCTGGTGCCACCCGATACGCTGCTGTGCCGCTGTGAGGATGTGCAACTGGGCCAAGTGAGTGAGTATACGGATTGGGCTAGCGCTAAACTTGGGAGCCGCTGTGGTATGGGGGCTTGCCAAGGGAAGATTTGCGGTGCTGCGGCGCGTCATTTGTTTGACTGGCCGTTGTCCGCCCCTCGAGTGCCGCTCACCCCTGCAAGGGTTGAAACCTTGGCGTTGCTGGCTCCCTCAAAGATAGAGCAATAAAACTGCTATACTTAAAGCCTGTGGTAAAAAGTACAGGCAGATGAACCATGATAAAGGCTCTGATTACATTAGGTCTGTGTCTATTATTAATGCCTCTGCTGCTGAGGTTAATTCAGCGTGCGTTGTTAAAAGCCCATCATAAAAAGCCTGCGGGAGACAAAGAGCGCTCAAGAACCGGCATGCCACGTGGCGGTGATGAATAAGCCACGTATGTTGCCCCTGTGATGCTCATCGCGATTTGTCCTTGTCAATAAATATCGGCATTGTAACCGCCGTTGTTTTTGCACACACTGCCCTCGTTCGCTGCGGTTTATTGCTCTCTTTTTCATTAAAAAAATGTATTGAAATTATTTATTCATTATTTTCGTAAATTATTTAGACAGGACAATAGGGTGATACCCTGCAGTCATTGCCTGGCAGAGGCCAGACTCTATGAGTCATTTCGAGGTATTGATGGCGGAAATGCCAAAGCTCAGTATTGGCTTTTGGCAACCTGCAGATCTATGTGATTGCTGAAGGTTTGGGGAATGTTTCAACTTGATATTAATAATTAAATGATAGAAATAAAGGAGTAATAATAATCCCATTAAATGTTTATTGATTAATTAAGAGTAGTCCTATTGTGATGAATGGATTTGAGCCTGGGTTTTCCTGAGTTTCTCTAATTTATTTGTTTTTTTATAGAGTAGGGATCCTGTTTTTGCCATAAGTCTGCTATTGTCATAGGATAGTTAATATAACAGCTTGTTTTTCTTGTTAGAAAAGGGAGAAACTGTGGAGCGATGGCTGCGTATAGGGATCCACATGCGGGTCACCCTCAAAGTCTCTGCTGAGCGTGCGCCAGTGGCAATTTGACTACAAAGCAACGACAGGGGGATGGCGAACCGCGCAGTATCAGGCTCGCATAAAGGCAGCCTGATAACACCAGCAGGGGTTACTGGCGGTAAGCGTGCTTGATCTGCTGAATGCTGTTTTTAAAAATTTCAGCTTGGGCAGGATCATCAACCTGAGCAGCAAAACGCTCCAGATTGATGATAACTTTCCCCGCATCTGCCTGGCCAATCGCTTTCAGGATCAGTGTCAGAGTGGCTTTAAGGCAGGCGATTTCTGTTGCCAGCGCTTGCGGATCTGCAGATGTAGTGAAGTCAACGTTGCTCATTTTTTCTCCTTAGTTTAAGGCTGAAGCCTGAAGCTAAATGCAGGTTGATGCACATTAGCCGGTTGCCGATTCACTCTGGCTGACCGCCGTGCACTTACGTGGGCGCGAAGTATAGCATGGCAAGGGAGGCTGACGTCTAGCGAAGGAGCGGAAGTGCGCGGAACTGCCGCTGAGAAGGAATGGCAGCAGTGTAAGACTCGTGTTGTAATTACTGCTTCTGCTTACACTGGGTCAGCGAATAGATATGCCTTTACCGCTACGGCGTTCTGAAGTATATCGCTGGTGTATTTCAGAAGCCTTAACAAGTATTTGGCCTGCGTGCGGTGAAGGGTGAGGCTAGGTATTTTAATTGAAAATAGCCCGCTTTCGGCGTTCGTGGCGGCTTTGTATTCTGAATAATGGTTTTGCCACAGCGATTTCTGCGTGATTGAAAATGGCAATTCTTTGTTATCTTTTTGTAATTCATATGGTTATGTGTGATGATTGATGGTGTCAATATAATTGTGGATAGCGATAACTTACAATAAATTTGCCACCAAAGAGTGTAAAATGGCGTATCATAGGAAGATAGTGTTCAGAGTTGCTGCTAATTGATACGACTGATTTTCATCCGTGTCTGGGCAGATTAATGGTGTCGCAGCGGACTAAAGTTTGAAAAGTTTGGCCTGTTCCGCAGAGTTAATCGTGAGTAAGTATTAATCTGTATTCATTCTTTGCTGAAAACCAAGTAATATCTGTTTAGATGTCAGAGGCTGATTGATTGCGTTACTCCCCTATTTTGGAGAATTTTCCTTGATTAGCGTTCTTCTTGTTGATGACCACGAACTGGTGCGCGCAGGGATACGACGCATTCTAGAAGATATCAAAGGCATAAAAGTTGTTGGTGAGGCTCAATGCGGTGAAGATGCCGTTAAATGGTGCCGAAGCAACTCCGCTGATATCGTTTTGATGGATATGAATATGCCGGGTATAGGGGGGCTGGAAGCCACCCGCAAGATTGTTCGTTATGCGCCCGATATCAAGGTCATCATGCTGACAATTCATACTGAGAATCCGTTACCTGCTAAGGTGATGCAGGCTGGTGCTGCTGGTTATTTGAGCAAAGGTGCTGCGCCGCAGGAGGTGGTTAATGCGATTCGTTCGGTACATGCTGGCCAGCGTTATATTGCTTCCGATATTGCGCAACAAATGGCATTGAGCCAATTGGAACCGCAGGCGGAAAACCCGTTCAGTACGCTTTCTGAGCGTGAACTGCAGATTATGTTGATGATCACCAAAGGGAAAAAAGTGAATGAGATCTCTGAGCAATTGAATCTCAGCCCGAAAACGGTAAACAGCTATCGTTACCGTATGTTTAGCAAGCTGAACATTAGCGGCGATGTTGAGTTGACTCACCTGGCGATACGGCACGGGTTGTTCAATGCGGAGACGTTGTTAAGCAGTGACTGACCGTTTCGATGCCCAGGCATTTCTCAAAACCGTAACCAGCCAGCCAGGCGTCTATCGTATGTATGACGCTACGGGTACGGTGATCTATGTTGGTAAAGCCAAAGATCTGAAAAAGCGTCTCGCCAGTTATTTTCGTGCTCAAGTCAGCAGCCGTAAAACGGAGACGTTAGTCAAAAATATCGTACAGATAGATGTCACCGTTACGCATACGGAAACTGAAGCGTTACTTCTAGAACATAATTACATTAAATTATATCAACCGCGATATAACGTTTTGTTGCGTGATGATAAATCTTACCCGCTGATTTTCCTCAGTGCAGATGTTCATCCGCGGCTAGCCGTACACCGCGGGGCTAAACATGCCAAAGGCGAATACTTTGGCCCGTTCCCTAATTCTTATGCCGTACGTGAAACATTGGCACTGTTGCAAAAGTTGTTCCCGATCCGCCAGTGTGAAAATAGCGTCTATCGCAATCGTTCCCGCCCATGCCTGCAGTACCAGATTGGCCGCTGCCTGGGGCCATGTGTCTCTGGCTTGGTGAGCGAAGAAGAGTATCAACAGCAGGTGGATTACGTGCGTTTGTTCCTGTCCGGCAAAGATCAGCAGGTTTTGCATCAGTTGATTGAGCGGATGGAAAATGCCAGCCGGGAGCTCAATTTTGAAGAAGCGGCACGCATTCGCGATCAGATCCAGGCGGTACGGCGGGTTACCGAGAAACAGTTTGTTTCGGGCAATAGTGACGATCTGGATGTGATTGGCGTAGCATTCGATGCGGGAATGGCCTGTTTACATGTGTTGTTCATACGCCAAGGCAAAGTGCTTGGCAGCCGTAGCTATTTCCCGAAAGTGCCGGGTGGCACAGATATGAGCGAGGTGGTGCAAACTTTCGTGGGGCAGTTTTATTTGCAGGGGAGCCAGGCGCGCACCTTACCGGCTGAAATCCTGCTGGACTTCAGCCTGCCGGAAAAAGACCTGCTGGCGGACTCACTGAGTGAACTGGCGGGGCGCAAGATCCAGATTCAGAGCAAACCGCGCGGCGATCGTGCTCGTTACCTCAAGCTGGCACGCACTAACGCCTCGGTGGCGCTGACCACCAAACTTTCCCAACAGTCGACGATTCATCAGCGCTTGGCGGAGCTGGCAAAATTGCTCAATCTTTCTGAGATTAACCGTATGGAGTGTTTTGATATCAGCCACACCATGGGGGAGCAGACGGTAGCATCCTGTGTCGTGTTCGACGGTAATGGGCCGCTGCGTTCAGAATATCGTCGTTATAATATTACAGGCATTACGCCGGGCGATGACTATGCGGCGATGACGCAAGTATTGAAACGCCGTTATGGTAAAGCGTTGGAAGAGAAAAAGATCCCTGATGTGATCTTTATTGATGGTGGTAAGGGGCAACTGGGGATGGCGATCGAGGTATTCAATTCGCTGAATGTCACCTGGGACAAAAACCGGCCGTTGCTGATTGGTATTGCCAAAGGCAGCGGTCGTAAAGCCGGGTTGGAAACCCTGTTCTTTGTGCCGGAAGGTGAGGGGATTTCACTACCGCCAGATTCACCCGCATTGCATGTGATCCAGCATATTCGTGATGATTCACACAACCATGCGATCACCGGCCATCGTCAGAAGCGGGCAAAAGTTAAAAACACCAGTGCCTTGGAGTTGATCGAAGGCGTTGGGCCAAAACGGCGTCAGGTGCTGTTGAAGTATATGGGTGGACTTCAACCATTATTGAACGCCAGCGTTGAGGAAATTGCAAAAGTGCCGGGTATTTCACAAGCATTGGCAGAAAAGATCTACAATGCATTGAAACACTGAGGGCAATGTAGCAACATACTCTTAATTTCCACTCCAGCCAGACAGTTACCGTAGCATTATGCAATTGAATATACCGACTTGGCTTACCCTGTTCCGCGTGATTCTGATCCCATTTTTTGTGTTGGCGTTTTATCTGCCATTCACTTGGGCTCCAGTAGTTTGCGCCGTGATCTTTGTGTTCGCTGCCGTAACCGATTGGTTTGACGGCTTTTTAGCACGCCGCTGGAAGCAGACAACACGCTTTGGCGCTTTCCTCGATCCCGTTGCGGATAAAGTGATGGTTGCGATAGCGCTGGTGCTGGTAGCGGAGTATTACCACACCTGGTGGATCACGTTACCTGCAGCTACCATGATTGCCCGTGAGATTATTATCTCGTCATTGCGCGAATGGATGGCAGAAATTGGCAAGCGTAGCAGTGTGGCAGTTTCGTGGATTGGTAAAGTAAAAACGACGGCGCAGATGATGTCGCTGGTAGGACTGCTGTGGCGGCCCGATCGCACGGTTGAATATGTGGCATTTGGTCTGCTGTATATTGCTGCGGTACTGACTTTCTGGTCGATGTTCCAATACTTGCATGCTGCACGCAGGGATTTGCAGGAACCGTAATCAATGCGCTGTAAAAAACGACAAATGAACGCAGTGCATGAACAATGTTATTGACTCATTACGTCAGGCAAGTAGAATGCAGCGCATCGGCCAGCAATGACACGTTGCCGAAAGATTGAAATAAATCATCAAGATCTGATGAGTGCGGGAATAGCTCAGTTGGTAGAGCACGACCTTGCCAAGGTCGGGGTCGCGAGTTCGAGTCTCGTTTCCCGCTCCATTTCCTAGTATTTAGACATCCTTTGTGTTCTAAATACCCATGGAAAATCAGAGCGTTATGCGATTTTCCAGTCCAAAGATATCCAGCGATATCCCATCAAAGCCTAGTGCAACAAGTACAGCTTTAAGTACATCGGCCTGATCCAGCAAGTACATCCGTCCCTGACTGTATTCCCCGTCTGAGCGCACAGCCGCGTGCTGTGAGGGCTTAGACCTCTTGATGCTTTCCGAAACCCCCATTCGAAACTTAAGAGGAAACCCTTATGGCTCACCTGACCGACTACAAAGTACGCCGCGCCAAACCCCAGAACACCCCCTACCCCCTCAAAGATGTCAGAGGGCTGTCATTACGCATCGAACCCGCAGGCGGCAAACTTTGGCACCTACCCCGACATTAACCTCAACACCGCCCGCCCTCATTCACCCCAGTCACTTACCTGAGTAAGCTCCTGGGGTTTCGCTCAGTTGCCGCCTACAAGCAACTCGAATTATTTTGGGTATAAACTTGAAAACCAAAGTAAATGAGTCCAAAACAAGCCCAGTAACTCGGAACAAAAAGGGTAAATTGTTCAAACTTCAGTGTGTTAAGAGTAATTGGTCGAGTCACGTTTCCTGCTCCAATTTACGATTTATGGAATTCCACTAGATTCCATAATTTCTTGAAAGAAAGACTTAAATCCTGTTTGGGTCTTTTTTTCATCCAGTAGAAACCAGCGAAGTCCAGATGTAAGCGGATTACCGGGGCCGACAATGCCAACCTGGCGGCGGCGAATAGTCTGTTTGTGACCCGTTTGCATAATACATTGATGTGCTGACGAGGAAGGTAAAGTGACCGGTCTGTGGCAGTTACTGAACCTTATCGGCAGTCTCGTACAGGCCGATGTATGATAATGACCGGAGCCAGGTAAGCGTCCGGCGAACTCATATTGTTAACAAAACTCTGCTGCCACATGCTGCCTTCATTCAATACAACGAACCTGAGGCAAAATATGGCAAAACAGTATTCTCACAGTGA
>NZ_JBBCVB010000017.1:0-122153 GCF_037199905.1 Serratia sp. MMO-28 | reverse complement strand
TGGCAGATAACAAAGGCTACAGCGTGGAAGATATCCGCAGTGCGCTCAGTCATGCCGGGATCCAGACAAGTGTTAAATCCATACGTGAAATACTGAATTCGCGTAAAAAAGTCCAATCCCGCGCGCCAGTTTCACGTAAGAAAGCAAATTTAGAAACGGAAAAACCTACCCACCATACCCCAGATCAGGCTCAATAATTACCAACAGGGATGTCAATATGATTGAGAAGGTAAAAGTCAAATGAAGGGGGAATTCATTAAGCACAGGGTCAATGTCTGTGCTTAATGATTGAGGATGAAAAAGACAGAGGCCTCCCCTACCTGAATATCATCAGGATTTGATCGCTTTCATTTTTTCTGCCATTTCCCACAACGCACGGTTTAACTTCACATCACCATCAATACCGGTAACCGCTCGGGTACGTTGAGACTTGCCTTTCGCCGTTCTTCCCCATAAGCCTCCCTTTGTCATGTTCTCCTGAACGCGCTGATAAGTTGTCCAAAGATCATTTTTCTTGTCTTCTTCTCGGCGAATTTTAAGCACATCTTCAGCCTCTAATGGAATGTGCTTACCCTGCCCCTTTTCGTCATACTTCCAACCTAATGCTGTTTCAGCAAAAATGCGTTGTTCATCCCTATTGAGGGTGATATTTTTCATCTCTTCGCTGGATCCATTGATACCTTCAAAAATATCCAGAACTTCGTAGGCACCTTCAATCACTCGCTCTACGACGTTACCCATGTGAGGCACACGAATTTCACCAAACGTCTGACCACAGACCATGCCATTCATGCAGACGAATCGGAACATTCCCGGGATCATTTGATAGCTGCTGCTACCATCATGACTATTGAGAAGAATAATTTCCGGCACTTCCTTACCCAAAATCTGACCATCGCGGCGCAACCGTAACATGTGTTTTGTGTGATCACGTTTCCCTTCATCACGTACCCGTGTCTGACAGGCAAAGAACGGTTGAAACCCTTCTTCGCGCAAATTATTCAGCAGTGTGATGGTAGGGATGTAAGTATAGCGATCGCTACGGGATTCATGCTTTTCCTCTGAAAAAACACTCGGGACGTAACGCATTAATTCATCATTGGTCAGTGCACGCTCTTTACGGATGACATTGGCAGAACGAAAAACAGAGGATAAACGGGCCATGAAATTACTCCTTAATAGTTTTAAAAAATGACTGCTTTCTGGCGTTGTCCTTTTGACAGTAAGTCACCATCGCGGGAGGCCGTTGCCGTGATGAAATGACCGCCCCGGCCCATAAGTGAGTCATGCAAGGGTGCTGCCGCAAGCCGCAGCGCAAGCGACCGACGTCAGGAGGACGTGCGAACGGGTGAGGACAGCAGGCTTTAGCCGGGCCCTTGCAGGGCTCGCGGGCGGGGGCAGTGTCTTTCACGGCAAAGGAAAACCGTGACGAGATCCGAAACGGAAAGGGGAACGCCAGAAAGACGTGGCGGGCAAAGCCCGTTTCCTTACAAGAGACGCGAAGCGGCCCTTGCAAGGGCGGCGCAGGCGTTAGCCTGCTGCAAGCCCGGGCATTGGAACGGGATCAAAAAGCCCGGTACTTGGCCAAGCGGGAATTACCAGTCAAACGTTTCAAAATTCGGCAGTTCTTCGCCAACCAGGGAGAAGTGGATCATGCTGATATCCGCCTGCCTCATGCTCTGGATAATCAGCCTGCGCGATGTTCTTGACAAGCCAAAACGCTTCAGGTGCTTCAGCGGATGCATTCGAGCCTCCAGACGAATGAGATATCCGACACCAGTATTAACGATCCATTCGCCTTCAAATTTCTCCCGGCTCAGCTCCGCAAGCAGAATATTATCGTCCTCTGTAATATGCGAGGTACTACATTCAAGAACCGGACGGATAACCATTCGCGGAAGCGTTACGGATTTTCCCCAACCTAGCGTCGCTACAACATCATTCCAGGCCCATTCGCTATCGTCAGGAACGGGTAGGCTCAACAGGTGAAATGGCACACCCAGCGTGGTGGCCAACCGTTCTCCCGTATCAATCACCGGATCATCACGCTGCCCCATATCGGCACAGGCAATGCATTCGCCGTGCAGGTAAATGGCTTCATCACCGTTATCAAGCTGAATGGCCGTCACGCCGAACGGCGCGTATTCTGTGTACTTTTTCATGTTCTTCTCCATAGCCGCAGAGGGGATCACTGTCGTTCAGCGGCTCAACGCCGATGAACGACAGCCGGGGTCAAAAAATGCCGCCCCGAAGGACGGCATCGGCATCAGGCATACGCCCGTTTAATCTCCAGTGAACGCAGCAACTGTCCCCACTCAGCAACGTTTAGCGCCGGAATGTGTACCGGCTTTTGCTTGCGTTGGCAGCGGACAATGTGACGCCCCAACGCCTTCACGCGAGGTGTGATACTCTCCCCTGCGACGGTATCGCGATGCTGGCGGCGCTGTTTTTTCGTCGTCTGGTTATCGCGTTGCTTTACAAAATAGTCCTGACATGCAACGATAAAACGGTCTTTAATGATGTATCTCCATCTGAGACGTGTTATGTCCAGCCTGCTAGAACAGGCCGGAATGATTAAGCAGAGCGCCCGCTCTGCTTTTTTATTGCCGCTTACGCGGCAATTCTTTCGGCGTCGATAAATGCCCTGACCTTTTCGATGATTTGCGCGTGGGTGAGCGTGACAATATTGCGCATCTGGAAATAGCGGGTGCCGAACCGTGCGAAAATGTCGGTGATGTTGCCGCTGTACATTTCCATCAGCTTGAATGACTGGCTGTGTTCGCCTCCCCACCAGTCCAGCGGCGGCAGCACTTCCAGCATGTCGTTAAAGCGCGTCTCAGTGATTTCACTCACCGGCAGATAATTCACCTGGGTAAAGCGTTCCTGCGCTTCTTCCACCGTCACCAGCTCCCAGTGGTCGCCGTGAGCATTCAGCGCCTCCAACGTCTTCGACGTGGCACAGGCCGTGGTATGCCACGCACCGTCCACAAAGTGCGCTTTGCGCCAGCCGTTGACTCCACTTGATTTGCTCCAGAATGCCATCTTGGTCATCAGTCATTTCCTCATCGTTGGAAGCCCTTCGGCTTCTTTCTGGTGTCCCCTTTTTCCGTTTCCGGAAGGCGGGGAGCACGTTGCTGTGACACATGACCGCCCTGTTCCATCGGGGGCGAAAGCAAGGGGGATGACAAAGCCGCAGCGCAAGCGACTGACCAGCGGGAAGGCGTGCGAACGGGTGTAGGCATCAGGCTTTAGCCGGCCCCTTGTTTTCGTACCGGAACAGGGCAGCGTCAGTCACAGCAAAAGTGAACACCGCTGACAAAGGGGGCCAAAGTGGGCGCCAAAGAAGCCGGTTTACCGGCTTTCCTTAGCGGCCGCCACCGGCGGCCAGTGAAAGTGGCGCTGCCGGGACGGCAGCTGCTCACGCCGCCCTTCAGGCATCGCTTGCTATCCCAACGGGACGGAGCTCCGCGTAGCCTGGTGGCCACCACGGGGACACCCGGCGAAGTGCAGGCGACGACCCGGGTCACCGGGAAGCCGAAGGGGCCCAGACGGGTTTGAATTTCTTTGATTGTGGCGCTTTTACGTCTCGAAATTCGATTGAATATTGAGTTAAAATAGGTGCAATTTCTGCACTTTTTAAGGTTTAAAAATGACCGGATTTGAACTCAGACTGTGGCGAAAAAGCCTGGGCTGGAGCCGCGACAGGGCCGCAGAGGAGCTGGGTGTTTGCCTGCGCTCTTACAAAGACTACGAAAACGCGCCAGAAGTAAAGCGGGCCATAGAGTTGGCCACGATCACACTTTCCGTGCGAGGATTGATACCGCTAATGACACGGCCTCAGACCAGTAAGACTAAAGCCCTTGAGATGCTCCAGAGAATGCTGCACTGATACACTGGCACAACGCAGGCAGACGGGGTTCTGAAGTACCCGCGCTCGATGCGCGGGGGCTTCAGCAGGGGCAGCAGATCAGCCTTCATATCTCATCTTCATGGTGCATAGACGAAACTGTCAGCAGCCCAGAAAAATCGATGTCCAGCCTGTCACACAGGTGCATCAAATCGGTGATCAGATCGCCCATGATGGTGTCTACGGATTCATCGCTGCGGGCCAGCCCAGTCTGGCGGGCGAAGTAGCAGAGTGTTTCTGCGGCCATTGCTGATCGGTCAGCGTTATCTGGTTCCCTGAAAGTCGGCCAGTCTCTTTCGATGGCCATCGCGGCCAGCACCCTGATCCCCGTCATCGTATCTGCCATCTTATTCAGCTCCACGCCCGTTATTCAGCCCCGCGACCATCGCCCGTAAACAACCTTCCTGTCGGGTCGTGGTCATTTCGCCATTCATCAGTACCTGAGCAAACCAGGTATTCTCTTTTAGCAGCACATAGCTGTTGGCTTCTCCCTGGGCGCGAATACGGATCTCGCTGCCCGGCCCCTGCTCATCTTTGGGTAACGTGGCGGACATCAGTGCCAGCGCGGCTTCCACGCAAGGCAGGAGCTTTTCTGAGCCCGTCCCTATCTCCGGGTCATCAAAACAGATTTCTGATCCACAGTTGATATTGTCTTCAAGCCAGCGGGCCAGAATCGTCAGCCCTTCCATTACTGCTAATGAGTTGATCATGTTCTCGTTCTCCTTACTGGACCCGGGCACCCTGCCCGGGTCCTAGCGATGTCAGTCAATGGCGCGGAAAATTTTGCTGCGTTCCGGATGCTCAATAATGCTCACGTAGTCTTTCAGGGCGTCCTGACGGTCAACCAGCCCCTGGCAGGTCTGCGCGTACTGCGGCCCCATCTCGGAAGTCTTCCAGCACAGCTGGTTAAGTACGAAAAGCGTGGCAATGATCCCGGCAGCGTCTGCGGAGACTTCTTCATCAAAATAATTGCCTGGAATGCTCAGTTGGTAGGTTCCCTCTGGTGGCGTCATGTACCCGGTCGGGCGGGTAGTGATGATGTCTGTATATGGGCCGACATGGCCGCTAATCCCGCGCGGCACCTCCCAGAACTGCCACATGCCGCCCTCATAGTTGCTGTGTCTGTCCAGAAATGACTGCACCATCTGCTCGCCAAACGGCGTCGCGAAAAGACGAGGTACGAATACCTGGCGCTGGCGTGGGTGGGTGATTTCAATACGTGTTACCTGCTCAGTCTGGGAAATGGTCGCTGCGGTCGTGGTCATCGTGGCCTCCTTCGGCTTCTTTCTAGTGTCCTCACTTTTCCGTTTCCGGAAGGCGGGGAGCACGTTGCTGTGACACATGACCGCCCTGTTCCAACGGGGACGGAAACCAGGGGGATGACAAAGCCGCAGCGCAAGCGACTGACCAACGGGAGGGAGTGCGAACGGGTGCAGGCATCAGGCTTCAGCCGCCCCTTGTTTATGGACCGGAACAGGGCAGCGTCAGTCACAGCAAAAGTGAACACCGCTGACAACGGGGCCAAAGTGGGAGCCAAAGAAGCCGGTTTACCGGCTTTCCTTAGCGGCCGCCACCGGCGGCCAGTGAAAGTGGCGCTGCCGGAACGGCAGCTGCTCACGCCGCCCTTCAGGCATCGCTTGCTATCCCAACGGGACGGAGACAGGCTACGTCCTGGCTCCGCGTAGCCTGGTGGCCACCGCGGGGACACCCGGCGAAGTGCAGGCGACGCCCCGGTTCACCGGGAAGCCGAAGGGGCCCAGTCGGGTTTGAATTTCTTTGATGGTTGTACTTTCTATCCTCGAAATTCTATTGAAAATACAACTAAAAATAAGTGCAGTTTCTGCACCTTTTTTAAATCATAATCCTAGCAATTTTTAACCCAAAATCGGGATTGTTTTCCGCCCTGAATCGCATTATTTCAGGATCTCCGGACCCGGGCCGAAGCGCCGCAGGCACCAGGCTTTGGTCCCTGCAGGCTTCAGCCTGCAGAAGGGTTTTCCGGCCTGCCGAAGTCGGTTGTCCACAGTGCAGGTCAGTAAGGTACCGGACAGCCTGTGGATAACATGCTCAGGAGCGCACAGTTCGCGACACGCCCCTGAGTGGTTGCTATTTAACCACCATAGTGCGGTACATTACCCATCAGCCAGTCCGGGCCGATAACATCACTCCATCCGTGCTCATCCTCGTCGTCATACTCCAGACTGTCATCAGCACACTCAACCAGACGGCCTTCTTCATAACGCCGGTAGCCACAATAGTCACAGCCGGCCTCACTGAAATAATGGTCAATGGTACAACCCCATTTATCTGACAACGCCTCCATGACCGACTCATCTGGCGGAGACCAGGGCGTATCTATATCGATATCCAACCAGCCGTGTCCGCTGGTTATTTCAGCCTCACTGGCTGAAGGCCATTTGATGCCATAGTTCGCGCTATAAAAGTCATACGCACTCTGTACTTTCTCCAGCAGGCGACCATTGAACCCGTTGAGTTCACAGGCAAGCCTTGTGGGAATAATCAGAAGTAAATCACACATATCGCCTTCAGGCTCGGTTTCAAGCATATCGAACAGCTCTCCACGACTAACCTTTCGCGACCACAAATGGCTCCAGTCATGACTTTTACTGCGCATCACGGCATCAACCCGCGCCTGCTCGGCAGCGGTCAAGTTATCCCACTTCAGACCGGCAAGCCCCGTAGCCCGGTAATACTGGTCAATATAATGACAACAGGACTTATCAAGCCACACATTGCTCTCCAGCATCTCGACCCATCCCCCGAAAGCGAGTGAGGCTTCTGTCGGCTCGGTGCTGCCATGCGCAGTCAGCGCGGGATACGGCAGATACTGCATCTCGATACCCGGTTTCAGTCGCCCGGCCACGCCAGCGATGAACATGCGAGCACTCTGATTGATGGCACGTTTGTAATACGGGTACATCGTCCCGTTCGCCCAGGCTTCTACCTCGGCCTGCACACACGCAGGCACGGTGAGTTTAATTCGGTTGACACACCAGTTCGGCATCGTTCTTTCTCCCATAAAGGTTGGTGGATACGGCTGTCGCCGTGACCACTAACCAGACCGGGCGGTCAGCGGGGGGAACAAGGGCGAGCCCGCAAGCCGCAGCGCAGGCGAAAATCAGTGCTGAATGCGCTGATTTTTGACGTGAACGGGTGAGGAGCGCGGCGTAGCTTCCCTTGTTGCTCACGCCGCCCGGGCTAAGGTTTGGGCACGGCGTCAGCCACCTCGGGCACAAAACGTATCGCGGGAAAAGCCACCCTCCGCCGGTACGGCGACAGAAGGCGACCGGTACGGGCGCGGCCTTTTTGACTCCGGATAACACCGGCTCAACGCCGGGGGTATCCGGCAGGGGGAAAACGGGCCGCTGGGGAGCGACCCGGTGGTGTTGGGGATCAGGCGGCGTGAACAAAGCTGCGGAAAGCCTGTACCTGCTCAGTAATGGCGTGGCGGGCTTCGTTTGCGACATACTGGATTTCTGAACGGCAGACCCATTTTCTGACCGGCTGCCCGGGGAGAATGACGACCTCACTGGCCCAGGACTCCGCCATCAGCTGGCCCGCGCATTTCACCTGAAACCGGACGGAAACCACACGCGCATTATCGTCCAGGATCATCCGGATATATTCCTCCAAAATGGCTTCATCAGTATCACAGTAGCCACAGTCGCACGGGTCTACAGCCACGGCTTCCAGGGTGATGTTCTCCGTTGCCCGAGTAAACAGGTTCTCATTATATTCAGCCGGATACGTCCCTTCCGTGAGCCTGTAACCCAGTGTTTTCACGTTGTGACACAGGCAGTCATACTGTTCGCGCAGCGCCTGCAGCAGACGCTTTTCCAGCATTTCCATCTCATCAGAAAAACCCTCAGCAACCAGCCGGGCATCACCAGAGTGGCTGTACCAGCTTTGAGTCAGTTCGAGTCGCACACAAATACCCAGCTCCTTCACCGCCGTGAATAACGCCCGCGCATGCCCCCTGGACAGATAACGCTTCCCCCGCAGCCCCGGAATAATACGAAGCAGATCGGCACTGGAAAGGGTGCCGTGGAAAACCACGCCGTCGCTCTGCCCCCACTGCAGGCCATATTCAAGGTGGAGTGACGTGGGCCAGTTCAGGGC
This sequence comes from Serratia sp. MMO-28, assembly GCF_037199905.1. Taxonomy (NCBI): domain Bacteria; kingdom Pseudomonadati; phylum Pseudomonadota; class Gammaproteobacteria; order Enterobacterales; family Yersiniaceae; genus Serratia; species Serratia sp. MMO-28. The sequence goes on along the minus strand of NZ_JBBCVB010000017.1, from coordinate 114,106 downwards.
CTGCAGCTCCTGTTTTGCCATGGTGTGGATCAGCGCACTGGTCAGGCTGTGAAGGGTCTGAAATGTCATCGTGTGTTTCCTCTGGTGTTGACTCCCCTGATTGGCCGGGAAGTGATGGCCGTGACCCCTCCGCGAGACGGGGTACCAGGGCCGGCGTCAATAACCGGAAGGAGGCCGCAGCGCCGCGTTACAGACGCGGTGACCGGGGGACTGACGGGCTGTTGATGCCGGACCGCACCGGCTCAGCGTGAGTCACGGCCAGAAACACCGGCCAACACGCAGAGGAACACCAGGAAGGGCGATGTGTTCACGCCGGGAAGGCGATAAAAGAGCGCCCTTAAGGCGCTTCATTATCCGTACACGGTAAAAAATCGGGACAGCACTGATAATAGCCATCCACATCCTGCCTACCAGGCCAATGAGCTCCCTCATGACGCTGGCATACACTGTCATCACCCGGGCTATAGAACAGGTGCTGGCACCAAGCACACAGATCGTCGTCTGAAATTGAGCGGGCGAAGATCATCAGATCTGCGGGCGGCTCCCGGAAAGGGGCGCGTCTGGAAGGGGCTGAAAACTGTTGCATGGGATAATACCTCTGTCAAAAGGCTCCCGGTCACCCGGGAGAATAATAGGCTGCAAAACGACGTTAATCAGCGTTCAATCCCGGGCAGCTCACCCTCACGAACGCCAGTGGCAAACGCAGCGGCGTCATCAGGATGATCAAACTCATACCGCTGGCCTTTCGGGTGTTCAGCCGAGAAAACATCAACATAGAAACACCCTTTATGGCCGAACAACCCGGCCCAGTCTGGATCGCCCTTAACCCCCTGGTATGTGGTTTTTATATCAAAATGCGCCAACGCGGCAGCGAACTCCGGGGCTGAGTACAGCAGCTTGTCAGTCAGTGCTTGCAGCAGATTGCTAACTATCTGGCGATCGTTCATGGACTCTCCTTACTGAGGGCTATCGGGGAGTGAACCAGCGTTCTTCTGGCGTTCCCCCTTTTGGGGCGGGTCGTTGTCTCCCGCCATGAGCGACGGGCAGCAACGGGCCACCGGGCAAAAATCAAGCCCCGGGTGCAAAGCCGCAGCGCAAACGACCGACGTCAGGAGGGCGTGCGAACGGGTGCCGCAGCGGGCGGCTTGAGTTTTGCCGGCACGGTGCAACCGTTTAAGCGAGGGCAGGAGATAACGAATGTCCGGCAGAAGGGAACGGGGAGCCGCTTAAACATTACAGGCCCGCGTGGCGGGTATCCTTATCTGGCCAGTTCATCAGACTGGCCGGCATGACGCGCCGGAGGCGCAGAAAATACCGGGGCCCGTGCCCCGGCGCGTTCAGTTTTTAAGGAAACGTCGCAGCCTATCAATGGCGTCTCGGGTCCCCAGACGCTCACCCCAGTTACCGACATACCACAGCGGCGTTTTAAAGGTTTTGCGAACAACCAGGGTCAGCGTGTTACCGATAATAACCTCTGCTGGGATCCCCAAATACGACAGCTGCAGATAACACATATGTGCGGCGATGGGATCAATATCTGTACAGCGGGCAAACAACGCTTGCTGTGGGTTAATCCCCTGCTCCATCATCACTTCAGCAAAAGCGATCACCATGCTTCCGGCACCGACAGCCGGTTCATCCAGCATGATAAAAGGTTCCCTCTCCAGTTGCTGCGCAACATCACCGGCAGTGACGCTGGCCATCAGTTGTGACAGATCGTAAGGGGAAAAAAATTGCCCCATGTGCTCCGAGCCAATGTCCAACTCCATAAAAATCTGACCTAAAAAGTCCCCATACTGACACTCCAGTGCCCCGGCAAGACACCCCAGCAACCGCGTCATGCGCTGTATGTCATCAGGCTTATAGCGCCCGGCAATTGCCAGATACTCCTTCTCCAACGTTGGTGACTTCAGAAAGGCATTCTGCATGGCCAATGCAGCCATCTCGGCGAAATCCCGGAAAACCTCATACCGATGGTGATTACGCGCGGTTTCTTTAAACAGGCTGACAAACGTGCGGCGATAGTGTTCGTAACCGTTTTTGCCCGTGTGTACGGGATGCTTGCGAGTCAGTTGTTCCGGGAAAATATCCAGGGCCATCTGCGTCATTCTGGTGTTCCTTCCTTTCCGGCGGTTTGCGGTGTGCTCCCGCCATGCCGCGCAGGACGCAACGGGCCTGAAGGAAAAAATCCAGCTCCGGATGCAAGGCCGCAGCGTAAATGACTGACTAAAGGGAAATCATGCGAACGGGTGCCGCAACCGGTGGCTTGAATTTTTCCGGCACGGTGCAACTGTTAAGCGGTGTGGGAGTCACTGCAGATATAGAAGGTTCAAGGAAAAAGATACCAGCAACTTTTAGCACTGGCATTTATGATGTAAATCTCACTCGCCGACAATTTTGTTGTCCGGGAATAAGCGCCCTAATAGATGATGACTGACTCTGCTGTTCCTGAGCAAAAGCATCGACGTCGAGCATGCTGACTTCAGCCAGTGCAGCGCCGTGATACTACGACAGCAGTTCGATACCGACATAACACCACCGTCCAGCAAGGCTGCAACTCAGGTAGAACCACTATCTCCTCAAGTCTTTTTTAATCCTGGAGATTTCAGCGTGAAATTAACGGATAATAAACATAAAATACAATAAGTTAAGAAGAAATTGTTAGTGGGGGAGTTTCTGAAATTTCAACAGTATGTATCAATGAAATCTTACGCCATTAGAGAAATGCAGCTGGGTAGGGAACATACTAATGAAAAAATTGGGATTTCACCGTGAAATCCCAATTAAAAGACCAATATATTTAGACAGTTAGCACTGAATAATAGGTGGAGAACATGTTAATCTATGATTTCAGATGTTTTTCCAAAATGGCTTTCACAGCCTCATCGATGGCGTCCTGCAGATCAGTTGGTACACGATTAAACTCATAACTGAACATGCGACCTCTGCTCTTTTTACGTGCATATCTGTTTTTGTCAGGAAACTGCCAGAGAGGGGTGGTAACAATAGCGTCTCCATGCTGAGGCTTTCTTAATACGGTAGCCTCATCACGTATTGCCGCAATGATTTTATTCTTGACCTCATCCGCAGCTAACACTGTCTGCTCACAGATGTCGTTGACTGTATGATTGATATTGTCGACAAGTTCAGACACTAAACGATTATTGCGAGCCAACAATTCTTCCGCCATCATCAACACCTTATAATCAGAGAATGATAGCTCTGACTGAATGGGAAAGAGGGATAGCAACTCAGCAGAAACACTAGCAGCTTGTAGGGCACGCGTAACCTTAGCTTGTGACAACCCTTCAGCTTCAGCAATTTCTTTCTGTGTCAGCCCACCCCGTTTGAGTGCAAGCAACCACATCCCCACTTCACGAATGTTATGTTCTCTGGCTGTCTGAATATCCTGTGCCAGTTTTCTGGCCTCACTGACCGAGAGTGACTCCCCCGTAACCAACACATCCAGTCCAACCTGCTTGAGAATGGCAGATGCACGGCGGCGCGAACCATCCAGAATTTCGATGCGGTCATCTTTACGTACCCCAATAGCAGGGAAGAACTGCTGAAGACTGATGGTACGTGTAATATCCTTCAGTGACTCAGGTGTAAGCGCAGACTGATCACGTCCGTTGACTTCCTGGAGAACGAATGTTTTGGCTTCAACCTCTGCTGCAGGGACCGTCACCTTGATAAATACAGCTTTCCTACCGGATGACAAGGTAAATACCTGCTTGGATTCCCCCGACTCAGCTTCGCTGTTAAGAACTGGCGCGTTAAACGTACGTCCGATTGTCTGACGTTTTGTACTCATCGGGCACCTCAATTCATTCGAATAAATTCGATGCGATCAAACACCGCTTTTGCAAAGTCCTCTGCCGCAGAGCGTGCATTCTTCAATGCCTCACTGCTTCCGACATAGGTTGAAGGGTTAGCAGAGATAACCGTATCGAACGACTCACCACAACGCTCGAAGCCATCAAGACGTGGCAGCGCGGCATCAAGCATATCTCCGCCAAAAATCTCTTTCGCGAGACTGTGGCACACTTTGTGGTCAGGCTTATTAGACAGTTTGGACATAAAACCAATGTTTCCCTGTAACCGGCACTGACAACCTGAAGCATTGATGATGCTGACCAGTTCGGGTAAACGAGTCAAGTACTTCAAAGTAGAGTGAAAATCAACCTGTGCAGGAGGGATCGGTGTCATCAGGAGATCGGCGGCCGCAATCGCATTTTTAAGGAATGCGTCCAAATGAGGACCACTATCAACAAAGATAAAGTCATAATCGGACTTCAGCTTATCAATGATGTTCTCGCGTAAAATAGCGTGGGGATTTTGCCCAGGCAGATGCTCGGCACACAAACCTTCCCATCCTGAAGCGATGAAGGCATCATCAATAGAAGCAGGGAGAACATCAACACCAGGAACAACAGAAGGCACGATGAACTCGTTGAGCAACTCTTCACGACTGACATTCTGGAGCATAGCCTGGGCTGACGTTGTCTCAACCAAGCCCACAGCACGAGTGTGGTTCAAAAACATGGTCGCTGATGATTGCGGATCTAAATCGATAACCAGTACGCGTAAATCTTCATAAAGTAGGTGAGTATGGGCACGCAGTGCATGAGCCAGTGATACTGTAGAAACGGTCTTTGACACACCACCTTTCAGATTGCCAACGAAAATAGTCATCGCCTCAGGATGGCGATCGCGATATTTTGGTACACCGCGATGATGATAAATATCGATGATATTCTGGACTGTCATGGCGTACTTTGTTGACGAACCTGCAGCACGCTTCTCAAAAATATAGCCATTGTTTTCCATCTCACTCACCGCATAGTCCACGTTGGCGCGAGTCAGTTTTGGAAACTTGGCAACAGCAGCCTTGGCATATACCTGAAAATACTCGTTTTCCTTGAGTTCTTCCTTCTGAGATTGTATCTGTTCAGTCAACGCCGTCAGCATCTTTTCAGCACGTTGTGCAACCTTTTCTGTTTGATGAGAATCCATAATCAAAAAAACACCTTTTATGTAATTTATATGAATAAAATCAATAATCCTACATAAAAAAACAAAAATCAACATAATTAGCTAGAAAAACAAGCGCAAGTACCATTCTCATTCATGATTGTGTAGCAATACCAGAAGCTGTCGTGCCATTGCACAGCTCGGTCAACAAGTCGAATGACCGCGTAATTCCGGGGGCCAGGAGGTAACGGGAAGCGGGACACGTCAAGATCTCGCGTAACCTCCGGGCAGACTGATCGCGCTACGTGAAATCTGCTTCATGTTGTGAGGATGAAGGGCTCAATTTTTTACTCTCCACAATCTGCTCACACATCGTGCTATTGAGGGTCAACAAGGTGGATCTGTCACGCCAGGTGGAGTGAAAAAATGCCTTTGTGGCCAAGGATCGATTGGACTCAGATTATTTTGTCTCTCCAGGGCAGGCGCAAGGAAGCCGAATAAATCGGTGATCGGTCAGGAGAGGATCATGTAAAAATTGGGGGGAAATGAAATGTGCATAAAAAATGAAATGACGGTGGCCGCCGCAACGCACCCGAAACGGGGCCTCCGCCAGCCGTACGGTATGCAAGCCCACGGCTGACGCGGAGTATAACGGATCGGCGAGGGGAAGTCAGGGGATTGGGGAGGCTGACGGAAAAACCTAATCGCTATTAAGGCCAGGAAAGGTGGCTTGTCGCATCCTGAGATTGGCCGAGAATTCTGATCACGCTAACAACCAATAGAGATAAGAATAAAAAGATAACATGTAATTCAACAGACTTTTAATAAATTCGTCGTGAGACTCCTTTTACTATCTTGGATCGTTTCCGACTTACGGCATTTTACCAGATAAGAACATATAGAGAGATTTTAACTTCAGTCATTTGACACAGAACCCACCCGAGAGGACACACCATACAGTAGCCAATCATCACTTAAAACCACAATATCTGGTGTCTTTGGAGGGAGAGTGCCGGTTTGCCGGGAGACACGCAAAGCGGAAAGGCCGATCCCACGACTGGGAAGCCTGGATCGCCACCTGCGCAACCGCGCGTTTGAGAGACACCCTATCCCCAGCAGCATAAAACGGTATCCTTCTTCAGACCATGACTGCCCAAGTACAAAATTAAATTTATTCTAAAAAGACGATATCGCTTAAATGATGATGAAATTCGGAGTATGTGATCACCGCCATCGCAAACAGCAGTATTTAGAATAGGGTATAATCGGCAAAGTTAAGAAGCCTATCGTTAATAGCACAAGTCGACAATTAACTTTATTTTAGGAGCAACAAATTTTGTGCGTGTACAGAGTAAATATCTACCTTGGAGAAAATGATGCAATCTGACAAAATTATTCGCAATTATGTACCTTATCCAAACCATCCTGGAGACAAAGGACAATACTTTATCGATATAAACTCAATAACCAAAGACATCAATGGACATATAACGCTTATATCAAAACGCGTCGGCATAGACTATACAGGGTATACCTTAATTAAAATCGACTGTAACGCTAAAAAGTACAAAGAGTTGGGGTATAGTGAGATAGATGAGGAGTCGATAACGTTACACAAAGATGCATCATCTCAAGAATGGGTCGACCTTGTCGATGGCTCGAGTAAATATTACCTAATATTGAATATGCAATTGTACGACGAAGAATTCAATAGACTTTCAATAGAGAATACAGCATTCATAAACTTCCTGTCGCAAATAGAGGAATTAAGAGACAACATTCCCGATAGTCCATCATCGATGACTTTAAAAATGAACTATTCTTTTTCAGTTACCCTGATGGAATCCTGTCTAGGTGATATGTTGAAACATGCAATTTTAAATGAAAAGATTTTTCTTTCCAATGCTCTTCGCAATGTCGAAGAATTAAAACAAAAAAAAGTTTCATTACTCGAAGTGTATGAAATTGACGATCTGGTTAAGAAATATGTTCTGAGTGTTTTATCAGATTACCTCTATCACAATATTGCCAAGATAGTCCCAGTATACAACTGCGTGTTTAATGAAAAATTACCATCCATAATTTACGATAGAATGAAAAATATTATTAAAATAGTCAGGATAAGACATGACATTGTTCATCGCAATGGTTTTGATAAGGACGGAAATGAGCATAAACTTACTAATGAAAATCTGAAAGTTACTATACAAAATATTATTGATTTTGTTCAGTCAATGAATATGTATATAGAAACAGCGAAAAAGAAATTAACTTTCAGTCAAAACCATCAACCTTTATTTTAATAAAGGAACTCATGATTCGGTGCTCTGTTTGTGGAGTTGTTGCGCGTTATACAGAGCACGGAATAGCCAGAGCATCTTCCGAGAAGAGCAGAGAACGCGAACGCTGAACCCGCAGCAGGTGAGACAGGCTCTATAATTGGGTAACCGCACTCACTCGCATGCTCTAGTCAAATTGGAGCAACCAAAATAGCGCGTAGTGCATCAAGATGTTCCTTCAACTGTTCCTGAGCCACCGTATCATCGGCGGCTATATGTCTACTCACATCCAGATAAAACCGAATACCTTGATCATTTTTCCAAAATAGCAGCCAATCACCTGTCGAAGAGTTAGGTTTATTAAATGGCTTATTAATAATCGATTTTATTAACTCACTCAACTCGTGCTTTATTATACTTTCCGATATACGATTTCGGTTCGCGTAATTAATAATATTATCGCGGATCTGTTCGACACTTAAACCCGCATAGGGAATAGCTCGCGACTTGGCAAAACTTACCAGAGCATGGTGTGTACCTTTAGCGACCGTTTCTGATGGTGATGGGTTAGCGTTAATATTCGATTTGTCACTACCCAAATTATTATACGCCCGCGCTAAGTGTGATTCGGGTATGTGAACATGCCAGTAGTTGCCAAGTGAGCCCTTAAATTGTCTTTCTTTGTGCCTCATCGCGCTCGATGATGGCGCGACGGGTCCTAGTCCTTCAAGGATCCGAATAGCTTCTCGAACGTTTCTATCCGTAAAGCCTGTTGAATCTGATGATATTGACATTTTTGATAGCAGATAGTCACTTATCCTATTTTCAAAACAACTGTCTAGCATTTTAATCCCTTATGTTATCCGGTTTCACATATTCTTTTTAAACCAGTCATTAAAGCGTTACCTGGCCAGCCATACACTTTTATCACTTTCCTGCCTTCTACATAAAGTAATCCCCCCCATCAGGTAGATCTTCAATGGTAATTAGGTATGCCGGAACTCCAGAAAATTCCGTCACCAAAGCTAAAAACTGCCTGATTTGTATGACGTTGAATAAATAACGGGTTATGTGACAGATTTTAACGTCAAAATCTGCGTTTTGTGATAGTCACTCAACTGGTCGTTTGTGTGACAACACCGTAAGCGTCCGGCGGGGTGACGCAGACCAAGCCTTGAGGGGTTGATGCGGTGCGAGCAGCATGCAACTTGAAGTATCACGAGTATAGTGTTTTCAAATTGGGCTTGCCGGTGGTCATTTTGATTCCAAAGATACTAAAGTGTGTCACCCTGGCTGTACTTGAGTTAATTAAACGCCGTTGGTTTTAAGAGATCCGCTTTGAAAACGGAATATCGGGGTTTGGGGAGTAACGGAACAGTAAACGCCGTTAAGCGGTTACTTTAAATGGCCATTTTATTAAGTATCAATGCATTATTTTTATTCAGTTGGCCCCTTACCTTTCCGGCAACAGACGACCAGCAGACTTCCTGCCGCACCGGCAACCAGAAGTAACAAGGGCAACACCAGTAACAGTGTCATTCCCGCAGATTCATGTTGCCTGAAAAAGGGGATCGTTGTCAGCGCCTCTCCGGCCATCATCAACGTGCCGATCCATAAAAATGCCCCGACCCAGCTGTAAAGCTGAAAACGTTTCTGTCTGATACCGGAGATCCCCGCCAGCAAGGGTAACAGCGTCCGGACAAAACCGATAAATCGCCCGACGAGCAGCGCCAGCGGCCCGTACCGCTCTGAAAGATGATGAGCCCGTTGATGATAATGCTCCGGTACCCGACTGAGCCATTTCTGCACCCTGTGAGTATGTCCGAGCCAGCGCCCCAGAAGGTAATTCACCTGGTACCCGGTTCCGGTGGCGACAACCAGCAAACCCATTGTAGGCCAGAATGGTAGTACACCTTTTGCCACCAGGGCTCCCGCCAGCAACAGCAGACTGTCTCCGGGCAGAAACGCAGCCGGCAGCAACGCACTTTCCAGAAACAGGGCCGCAAACAGGATGCCATATATTCCCCATATCATATCCGGACGACTCAGGGTGACCAGGTCGTGGGACAACAGGGCATGCAGTATGTCCGTCATACTGCGCTTTTCCCGCGTGGTGTACAGACGTAAATCCAGGCCGGGGGAACATTTCGTATCTCGTAAATCCGGGTCCACTCAAAATAGCGGGACAGTAATTTTTCCGACAGCGGGCTGTACTGGAACTGGATCAATACCCCTCCAGGGTTCAGTCGCTCACATACCTGGCGCAGAATACGCAGGCGGGGCATGACCGGGAGTGACAGCAGCGGCAGGCAGGAGAAAATAACGTCGTAGTTTCTTTCCAGTTGTTCTGCTGAGCGGGGGATCACCTGCAACCGTGGATCACATTCTGCCAGCATCCGGAGTTGCTCCGAAAGCGCTGGCTGAATTTCCCAGGCATCCAGCTGTGCATCCGGTGCCAGTCTGGCGAGCAGCCGGCGGGTCAGAACGCCGTCCCCTGCGCCCAGTTCCGCTACCACGGAGGCTTGTGTCCAGTCGGCCAATCCCGTCATCCGGTTACACAACCAGGGCGAAGATGGCACCAGAGAGCCAAATGTCCGTGGGGATTTAATAAACTGTCTGACATATCTCATCTGGTGCTTCAGGTACGGGTGTACGGTATTCAACACAATGTTCAGCATCATTTTTCCTTCGGGGCACAACTGACTAAGGGCACCGTCATCATCGGTCTGCAGCCTTAACGATTGCTTAACGATGGATATGCCCCCCAAAATCCTGTCAGGGCGTGAATCTGGCCGGTAACCAGGAAAACAGTCGTGTGCTGATGCGTTCACAGAGCGATGTCAGCGGCTCACCAAGGCGACGCCAGAGTGGACGAACCAGCAGGCAGGCCAGCATCGCCACCAGAGCTGCTCCCGCCATGTCCAGCGGAAAATGTACGCCAAGGAAGACCCGGGACCAGGCTACGAAAAGCGAGAGCAGAAGGATCAGACCGCCGCTTACCCTCGCGCCAGCCAGTAACAGCGACAGAGACGCACTGAAGAACAGCGTGGCATGGTCGCTCGGGAACGAGGTTTCCGGGGCATGATAAATCCAGGTATGTCCCAGCGGCATCATGAACGGACGGGGATGAAACCAGAGCGCGGTACAGAGAAAGCCCAGCCCCAGAGCCATCAGAATGGTGGCCAGGGAGAACAATGCCCGTCGGTGCCCGTCTTTTCCGCCCAGAAACCAGTGCCCCAGCAACGTCACGGGAATAATAAAGATGGTATACTGCGCACAAACGGTGGCAAACGTTATCAGGCCTGCCGGGGTACCGGGTGCGGCATTGAGGGACAAAAACCAGCGCTGGTTGAGGAGTTCCAGGGTGTTCATCATCAGGTGTAAGATCCGGTCAGAATATACAGGCGAGCCTTTATTCTGACCGGGCGGGCTTAATAAAACCTTAACATGATCCTTACCGCTGACATTCAGGGGGCGGATCAGCGGATTTTTGTCCGACCGGCACCACACTCAGATACAGCAGGGTCAGCAGACAAATGAGGGCGCCAGCTATGAAGGTTGATTCTGACCCCCAGAGACTCCAGAGCAGACCTGCGCCGGTACTGGCTAACAATAAGGCAACCCCACTAACCAGACTGAAGAGTCCGTATGCCGTCCCCCGAAGGTCCGACGGTGATGTGTCAGCAATCATGGCGGCCAGCAGCCCCTGCGTCATACCCATATGAATACCCCACAGGGCGACGCCGGCCAGCACACCGACCCAGTGTGTACTGAGTGCCAGCACGATATCGGCCGCAACCAGCACCACCAGACCCAGCTGCAGCAGATGACGGTGGCTCATGCGATCAGCCAGTTTACCTGACGGGTAAGCCGAGAGTGAGTACAGCAGGTTCATTGCCACCATCACCAGAGGAATAAGTGCCAGCGGGATATGCACTTCCTGTGCCCGCAGAACCAGAAAGGCCTCGCTGAAACGCGCCAGGGTGAAGATGCCTCCGAGAGCGATCACCCACCAGGTGGATTTTCCCAGACGTCGCAGGTTTGCCCGGCTGACCGGATTGGAACGTTTATGCTCCACGGAGGTACGGGGTTCATGCAGGCCAAAAAACAGCAATGCCACCGCCATCAGTCCCGGAATAACGGCCACCCAGAAGATGGACCGGAAATCATCCTGCCACAACAGCATCAGCCCTACAGCGAGCAGCGGCCCCAGAAACGCGCCGATGGTATCCAGGGACTGGCGAAGGCCAAAAGCGGCACCACGCAGTTCCGGCGGTGTGACATCCGCCACCAGGGCATCCCGCGGCGCCCCGCGTATCCCTTTCCCCAGTCGATCCGTCAGACGGGCGGTCAGCACTATTCCGGAAGACGCGGCGATGGCAAACAGCGGCTTACTGAGCGCGCCCAGACCGTATCCCAGCAGGGCCAGACCTTTGCGTTTACCCAGCCAGTCGCTGATCACTCCGGAGAAGACTTTGACTATCAGCGCGGTGGCCTCTGCCAGTCCTTCAATCAGACCAATGACCAGTACACTGGCACCCAGCGTTGTGGCCATAAACAACGGCAGCAGACTGTGTATCATCTCAGACGAGATATCCATCAACAAACTGACACCACCAACGACCCAGACTCCGGAGGGAATACGTTGCAGTGTGGAGAAACGGGATAGCATGCAGACTCCATGACATTAAAGGATTGTGGTAAAGCGTATTAAAATCTATCTGAGTGACGTTATACACCATTAATGAGAATGAATATCAGTTAATTATCCATGAGTGGGTATGCTAACCAGAAGACAGGAAAAATAACGCTTAATGGCTAAATTGGATAGCCAAAAACACACTGGCTAATTTACATCGCGGATTGCCATTTTTAGCCATCTCTTTTACGATAGCCAGATTGACTATACTCATTTTGGCTACCGTAAATGAAAATTGCTCGCATCTATGAAAGGGTCAGTACATCAGAGCAGGATCTGACACGCCAGGCTGACATCGAAAAAACGGCCATTGCCAGTGGTTTTTATATCGCTGGTATTTATCGGGAAAAAGCATCGGGTGCCAGAGCTGACAGACCTGAGCTTCTCCGTATGATCGCCGACCTTCAGCCTGGTGATGTGGTGATAGCCGAAAAAATTGACCGCATCAGTCGTCTGCCTCTTCCTGAAGCTGAAAAACTGATTGCTTCCATCAGAGACAAAGGTGCCCGGCTGGCTATTCCAGGCATAGTGGATTTGTCAGAAGTGGTAGCAGAAAATGATGGTGTCTCCCGCATTGTTCTTGAATCTGTTCAGGAGTTGTTGCTTAAACTTGCCCTTCAGACCGCACGAGATGACTACGAAATACGGCGGGAAAGACAGCGACAGGGTGTTCAGCTCGCCAAAGTTGCAGGCAAGTACGCGGGCAGGAAGGCCGATCTCGTGACCCATGAACGTATCGTTACCCTCCGGCAGTCCGGATTAACCATTGAGCGCACGGCCACGCTGGCCGGCTGCAGCATCAGCCAGGTCAAACGCGTCTGGGCAATCCATCAGTCGCAAAAAAATTCGTGATATGCCCCTGAACTAAGGATGGTTTACGATGCCAGTTAATTTTCTTTCCGAAGATCAAAAAGCAGGTTACGGTAACTATCATGGCGAACTGACAAAGGAAACACTGGCTCGCTATTTTCATCTTGATGATTTTGACCGGATGAATATTTCAGAAAAACGGGGGGACCATAACCGGTTGGGCTATTCCATATTATTATGTACAGTCCGTTACCTCGGTCGTTTCCCCGATTTAACGACAATAATTCCGGTTGCTGTTATTGATTTCCTAGCAGAGCAACTACATATTGAGAGTGGTAGTGAGCAGGTTAATATATATAACTCAGGAAAGCAACGTCGACAACATATAGATGAAATTACAAAAATATATGGTTACACGGAGTTTACCGACACCCGTGTGGCGTTTTCACTGACTCGCTGGTTATATTCTTTATGCTGGACCGGAACGAGTCGTCCGGGTATTCTTTTTGAAAGATGTACCGGATGGCTTTTATCACATAAAGTCTTATTACCCGGATATTCGTTGCTCGAACGCTATATAGCCCGGTTACGCAGCAGGGTTGAAAACCGGCTCTGGTATTCACTGGCGGCCTGCATTGATGACTCTCAGGCTCAACGGCTTCTGGAGCTTCTTTCGGTTCCTGCCGGGAGCCGCTATTCGTTACTCGATCAGTTACGTACCGGACCCACTAAAGTGAATGCCACATCACTGGTGCAGGCGATAGACCGCCTTCAGACAATACGTAATCTGGGAGTGACATTACCAGCAATTACGCCAGTTTCGGATACCCGTATTGCTGCCCTCGCCCGTTATGCCTCAACGGCTAAAACAACAGCACTTCAGCGCTTACCAGAAAAAAGAAAACTGGCCACGCTTGTTGCATTCTCCTCCTGTATGGAGGCGACGGCTCAGGATGATGCACTTGAATTACTTGAAGCACTACTCCGGGATCTGTTCAATGAAGCGGTTCAGGCAGATAAACGGAACCGCCAACGAACGCTTAAAGATCTGGATCGCGCAGCGGAAATACTGGCAAAAGCATGTCGGATGATCCTTGATGACAAGTTACCTGATACTGATGTTCGTGATAATATCTTCAACATTATTCCCGAAGATGTACTGAAACATGCTGTAAATAATGTGACATCAATTATTCGACCAGCTAATAACGTTTACTTCAATGAGCTTGATGCTAAATTCAAAACGGTACGACGTTTTTTGCCTGATTTACTTTCCAGAATACATTTTGAAGGCAATGCCTCAGCTGAGGCATTAATTGAAGCGCTTTGCTGGATTGAAGTTAATTTAAAAAAGAAAAAGACAGATAACGATGCACCACGCGAAATAATTAATAAACCGTGGCAACAACATGTGACAAGAAAAGATGGCAGTATTGATTTTCACGCCTATACATTTTGTGCACTTAAGGAACTTCAGTTTACACTGAAAAAAAGGGATATTTATGTCAATCCCAGCTGGCGTTATGCAGACCCCCGGACAGGGCTCATCGAAGGTAAGGAATGGGAAGCTATGCGTCCAATAATCTGCCGCTCTCTGGGATTATCATCAGCACCAGGTGCCACTCTGTCGGCCATTGCAACAGAGCTGGATTCAACATATCGCGATGTGTTGGACCGACTACCGGAAAACCCGGCAGTCAGATTTGCGGAGAATGGCGATAAAACTGAGCTAATCCTGAGTCCTCTGGATGCCATTGAAGAAACGCCATCACTTATTGCATTGCGGCAGCGGGTGACCGACATGTTGCCACGCGTTGATTTGCCTGAACTGATACTGGAAATCGATGCCCGGACACATTTCACCGGTGCCTTTACCCATTCATCAGAGCAAAGCTCCCGCGTCTCAGACCTGAATATCAGCATCTGCGCCATGCTGATGGCAGAAGCCTGTAACACCGGTCCGGAGCCCTTTATACGCAATGATGTCGCGGCACTGAAGCGTGACCGTCTGACCTGGACAGACAGCAATTACATCAGGGACGAAACGATTAGGGCAGCCAACGCCATTCTGGTCGCAGCACAAAGTGGCGTTCCCCTGGCGAACATCTGGGGTGGTGGTGAGGTGGCGTCAGCCGATGGTATGCGATTTGTTGTTCCTGTGCGCACGGTACATGCCGGCCCCAACCCTAAATACTTCAAAGAAGGACGTGGGGTTACATGGTACAACCTGATATCTGATCAGTATTCGGGGATAAACGACATCGTTGTTCCTGGAACGCTCAGGGATAGCCTGGTCATCCTGGCTGTCGTGCTGGAGCAACAAACGGATCAAATCCCATACCAGATAATGACCGATACGGGTGCATACAGCGATGTTATTTTTGGGCTTTTCCGCTTGCTGGGATATCGTTTTTGTCCAAGGATCGCGGATACGGGGGGAGCCAGATTCTGGCGCACCGATCCTAAAGCAGATTACGGTCCGTTTAACGCGATATCTTCGCATCGTCTTAATTTTGGGAAAAAAACAAAGCCACACTGGGATGATATTCTGCGGCTGATTGCGTCCCTCAAACTTGGACGACTGAACGTAATGTCCATCATGAAAACACTGCAAACGGGCGACAGGCCAACCAGTCTGGCGCAGGCTATAGCCGAAATAGGCCGCGCAGATAAAACTATCCATATGCTGACTTACCTCGACGATGAAAACAAGCGGCGAAGAACGTTGCAACAACTCAACCGTGGAGAGGGTCGCCACGCGGTGGCCAGAAATGTCTTTCATGGTAAGCGGGGAGAGCTGAGGCAGGCTTACCGTGAAGGCCAGGAAGATCAGCTTGGATCGTTAGGTCTGGTGCTCAATATTATTGTTCTGTGGAACACGATTTACATGGATGCAGCAATTCAGCAGCTCAGGCGTGAGGGTTATCCGGTTTTAGATTCAGACGTTGAGAAACTTTCACCGTTACAGTGTGGGCATATCAATATGCAGGGGCGCTATTCATTTACAGTGCCGGAATCCGTCAGTAAGGGTGAGCTGAGAGCTTTCAATGAAGAGGAATAATTTATTGATTAATAAATTAATGGCCATTTAAATTGACTACTTAACGGCGTTTACTGTTCCGTTGCTCCCCAAACCCCAATATCCAACGCTCAGAATGTGCTTTGTTCACATTAACAGTGTGCTTTACCCCTGTTATCGTCAATGAATTCCAAGTTCGAGGTGATAATTACATAAAGTGCTATATTTATATGCATTTGAATTTATTGTGTTTATTACATTATTAGAAACTGCTCTTACGTATTCTTCAACATACCTTTGAAATTGGTTAACGATCATTTTTTTCTTATTTATTAGCGCCTTTTTTTGACTGTCTGGGACAATATATAACATACCAATATCAGTCGATTCGTCATTGATGATAAGCGCTTTTGTAAAGTCCAATCCTCGTTTCAACTTCCGTCCATCTCTAACCACAGTATCCAGTACTACACCATATGTGTGGTTAAGATTAGTTCTGAGTGGTATTGCGAATATCAACCCCTTAAAACTTATAGTGACTATACCGTGAGGTCTAGATTTGTCTTGAATCGTTTCTTTTAGACCGGCTGTTTTCTGTATGAAGCTAGATGTAAGGCTCGCCACTTTCAGCATGCTACTTCCTTAGTAGTATGATCAAAAAAGCCCCCATTTGGGGGCTTCTTGAGTGAATATCATTAGTTCTGGACATTTCATTGATAATGCTGGCACTCCAGTGGCGCAGCTTCTGTATTTGTGGACATTTCGTTGATAGTGCGGGGACTCCACTGCCGCCGCTTCATTCACAAGCACACTATATCAGTTTATTGGTTAAAAGTATAGTAGTTATAAACCGCCCATACCCCATAAGCATAGGTATCTACATAAGTTGGCCAAAAAATCGACTGGCGATCCGGCTTAGACGCAAAGCGGAAAGGTGATCCCGCCACCGGACAAACGTGGATCTCGCCAGACAGATTCCGAGAAACACGCAAAGCGGAAAGGCCGATCTTGGTCAGGAAGAACACCTTCCGGTACCCGGCCAATCTCCCTGGCAATCACCGACGTGACGGCGGGCCGTTTCTCGCCAACGTATCATGCGAAGCCCCGTGCACCGGGGTCGGAGGTCGAAACTTGAAAAATGTACGTGCCTCATTACCCTTCGCAATGCGAAAATGGTGTTATTGAAACAAAGGACATATGACAAAGCGTCAGCCAAGAATAAAATTAATTAATGTCCGGAAAGGTTTAGTGAAAAGAGGATATCAATAGGGTATTAATTAAAAAATTTGGTTATTTAAATTTCCGTATTTGTAAAACGATTTAAAGATTAACAATAGGTCTGAAATAATTTCCGTGACACCTAATTAAATACGGGATGCAGTTTAAACAGCGAAATTTTCGCCATTAGTAATTAGCCATGGGTCAAGAAAAATATGCACCTTGGGGCCGTTAGGTATTGCCATTTAAGAGGGATTGCTGTAAACTAATTAATAAGAGTTGACTTTGCATAAAATTAAGCTTGCAGGTCAACAAAAGATAATTGATGTGACAAGACAGGGTCGAAAATAAATGTGAAAGAAAGCCTGATACCACGCTGAGTGACTTACCAGCCTGAATCTATTTCCACACACGTTACCGTCGACCTCCCACAGGGAGGTTTTTTATACCCGTCAGTCCGCATTCAATACAACATCAGTCTATCTCTTACTGGTGTGAGTTTATAAAACTTACACCAGGAGCTCTCTACGCCTGAAGACAGCAATAAGGATGAGGGAGCGTAGATTACCATTATTGAATTTTGATAAAGGAGGCAGAACATGAGTGGCTAAAGAAACAAGTATCTTCAAAAAATCACCATGCCATAAGGGAACATATTCCCAACGGTAACATTTAAATCATGAAGGAAATCTCTATGCGATTTTTAAACATCGTTAGATCTATCTATTATTTCACAATCAGTCGAGGTCGTAATGAATTCAATGTTCGAAGAAGTAAAAGTACACAGTGTTATTCAAGAAGGGTATTACTACATGGGGGATATCTACACCGCCTGTAGTACAAAGAAGTGGTGGCGGGTTGTTACCTTATTCGCTGTGATGATAACCATGTTGGCTGCTGTGCTGTTCGTCAAACCGCTGCTAATTGCATTTCTCACTAAATGGATTTGTGCGACTTGGGGGGTGTCGCTGTTCGTTGGCAAAAGCATAGCGACCTGCGTAGGAGGCTTGGTCACTGCACAGGTCAGGAAACTATTGAAATTTGTTGCAAAAAGTATTGATTGTTAGATAGCAATCTTTAAGACATGTTTCGGGTGGAGCCGGAACATGTCTATATAATAAGCTTAATGATAAATGATTTCAAGTTCTTTATAGATTCAACCGATTGGTTATCACAATTAGTCGGTTGAAACTTTATTTCTTTTCAGCGCTATTCATGTCTAACATGAGTAGTGTTTTTCACGTATTATCGTACTATTCATGTGTCACATGAATAAGGAAACTGAACATGCGGACCTCCGAACTCCAGAAAAAAGTGCTCCTGGTGCTGTCAGCACTTGAAGCGCGTGGCCACGCGGCTCCTCTGCCCGTTACACAGTTGCTGAACATGCTCAACGCGGCAGCGAATAAGGATATCTATGCCACCAACCTGCGAACCTCGCTGCACACGCTGCATCGGCATGGCTTGGTAGCGAAGTTCCGAAACCCGTCCTTGAAACTGGCTTTTGCGTTGACCGCCGCCGGCCGTAAAAAAGCGAAGGCAATCTTCGACGGACAATGATCCCCCCTGGATTTGCTCGTAACCCATGGGCTATCGGGGATGTTATCCTCACTTCGTTGGGCATAGCGATTATTCTGTCCACAGCCAGTGTCACTCCTCAGACAACTGAAGTCGGTGCATAGCGTCAAGAGCCTCCTGCCGCACTTCCATTTTTTCAGATCCATCAAGAGCGACTTCCCCCAACGACATATACCCGCGCCTGAAAACCTCCCTGTTTATGACGCTCCTGGAAATAAGGTAGGTATGTCTTGCCTGCGTGACAGTGCGGATGATCTGCTGCAACCTGATGTCATTTTTCATGGGTAATCTCTTCAGCGCGGCTGATTCCGCATCAACAGGAAAATATCACGACCAAATTTTCGGTACCGCAAATGGGCGAAAGTTTTGCTGCTCGCTTAATTCCAGCACTACCTGGACGTTCAGCCATTCTCTCCACCTGACCTCCCGCTGTTCTTGGTCAACGCTCAAAATGTTGATCACTTATGTTGGATAGCTCAAGTGCGACGCAAGCATAACTCTAAAAGATTGAGCCGGAGTTTCAAATGAGCGGGTCAGCTTTCACTACTCTTTTATACGGTCTTTATTTAATCAATACTTTTGTGTAACTGCGGTTTACCCACCCTTCTATCTCTTCACCATTCAGTTCGGTCCTGACCAGCAACCATATCCTGTTATCCCGATTTATAACTACCAAAGGCAAATTCATGGGTAATACTTCTATAACCTCAGCCTGCATTGAGGGGCCAGTTCTGAGTCGGACGTTATTACGTCTGACGACACGGATACGGTTCAAATCTTGATACGTTAGGTCATCCGGTCTGTTGACGGTAAGTATTTTCACCTGTTCCTTTTTATTTTCGCACAGAAACTGCGTAACGCACTGCAGCTTTATATAGTTCATAATTATTTCGTTTTTTATCTCGTTTACTGGTTCTAAAATAAAGTGAGCTAATAGAAACATGAAAATTAATTTAAATGATGAAGGTAAATCAGAAAATTTTCGCGCAGACCTAACCTGCTCCCTGACTTCTGCAACTTCTTCTTCGGGCTGATTCTCAAGTGAATCAATTATACTTTCTCTCAGATGAATAAATGAATTTCTGTCTTCTGAAAAAAGCTTATTTATAGCCTCAAGTGCACGCACTTGATCTTTTAAACTGATCGCACCAACACTTCGTTGAGAAAGTTTTTCCCATTGTGAGTCGAACAGACTTCGGTGTGACTGATTTAGTAGTTCATGGGCGGCTATATGGTCGCTGATAAGATGAGGGTTAATACCTGCTCCTTTAGCCATTGATTTAAGAAGTTCCACATCCTTCTTCATTTTGTCTCCTGCAATCGTTATAGCCGAGGGCGCATAAATATTTTTCATCGCAGGGCTTTGATATAAATCTGTAACGGTACTAAACTTCTCCATCACTTTAAAAAATGGGGTTTCAGATATAGCTGATAGAGTTTTCGAAAAATCCGTTTGTCTTTGTATTCTGTAAAGCGCCATAAAACTGGTGCTACTAGACGCGGTTTTTAAGGCTGTTTCATAGCGAAAATAGTTCCTCAGTATGGATTCCGGAAAAATGTGTCTCGGCAATATAGATGTATTAATAGAATCAACCAATTTCGGCGTATTAGTCAATCCGTTCAACGCAGCGAGTTGACTGACGGATTTCAGGTTGGCTAATGTTCGCTGCACTTGAGAATGCTCGTCAGGCTGACTTTGCTCAGGCCTATTGTTATCGGTCATATGCGTGTCCGTACATTACCGGCATTGTACCTGCCAGCGGAATAAAAAGATTCTTAAACATCATTACGCATTACTCTTCCTGTCGCAATGCGCGCGCCCCGTTTTGTAGGGAAAAGGCGGCATTCTTCCGCACGCGGTTCTGTCGAAAATATTCTACAAAGTCGAGTGTGGCCTAATCCAGGACGTAGGTAGTCAGATTGGCCGGTTACCCTTTCCAACTTCAGCGGAAATTGGAACCCCTGTGGCAGGAAAAGTGAGCTTTCCAGTCCTGGTCCCTGCTTACACTCATGGACACCCACACGGCGTTGTCCGTGTTTTACCCGTCAGTCACAACCTGGGTCACCTGGTGAACGTTTGATTCGATACGTATAACAGCCTGCAATCAATGATCATGTTGAACCCAAATTAGCTGCAATTGACGGAGGCCCAAACCCAGATTATTTGCGAATGAGCCTGCAATAAACTGACACTGACTTACATTAAATGATTTTTAGCCCACGCTATCTGCAAGTGAAAATATGCTGAGGGGTTAGACCAGAAAACGACCGTTTGTTGAACATGGATGGTTCTGTGTGCTTTTAACACAAAAATGCGATCTTTTGCGTTCTTTTACCGTGTTCATGTTTCTACGTCCTGAAATTCTAGTTATTGACGAGATACCTATACATGTTTTTTCAGTTGCAAGTAATCTGGGTTGGAAAAAGTGGAATGCAGGCTGGAGGCAAATAATGTGGGTTGAAAACCGCCGTTGATTGCAAGTCGGGCGGTTTTCGATGTCAGGTCGCTACACCTAATTGTAACGGATCGCGTTTGACATCACGTGGGCTCGCAATCAGCGCGATTTTCGGCTCAAATTAACTGCCAATCAAAATCGAGTTGGGCTCACGCTAAATGATAATGAGCTTGCAATCAGCTTAACGGGCTTGCATTCCATCGTTACGGGCTCTCAATAACTGCAAATGAAAAATCGTCTCTTTTGGATCTAGATGCTCGATAGTCGCTATCTCGTAAGCTTCTTCTCAACCCTTACAATACGCTGAAAGTGTCTCATTACGCCGTCTTACTGGAGTACACCCATACGGAACATCGGGGCTATACAGAGGCACAAATTTCATTATCACTTATTGTGAGCCAACAAAAATGGATTGTGCGCTGACCGTGATAAATGTGAGCTCATTTGCAGTTAATTTGAGCCCACTGCCTTTTTCAGTGCCATTTAATCTGAGCTCAAATTTGCGCTGATTGCGAGCCGTTACACCTAATCATCGAGCGCCGCCTCGTCGCTATACGCCTGCAGTTTTTTCAGCTTATCCGGGGTATACCAAGCGACGTTTTCTGCACGGATAATATCCTCAACCACCGACGCTGAGAACGGTATCCGCGTGAGAAAGGAAGGGGTCTTGGAAGCATAGGTGTCAATCAACCCGCCCCCCTTAACCCAATGCGCCTCAAGCCGAACATTGCGGCTCCACCATGATGCGTTGAAATGGCTTCGGTCCTTTTTGAAGGTGTAAAAAAAGGCGGCGTTACCATTGGGAGTAGGGTGGTTATCCATCAACATCAACAGCAGCGGGATCCCCCATGGGGGCAGATACCGATATCCCCAGATGCCTACGCTATCGGCCACCTTGAGCAGTTTAAGAAAGTCGTCCTGAGACAGTTTTCCATGCCCCCCTCTTAATTTTCGGCATACCAGGTAGGCACATTTGAGGCTCTCAAACTGCAGGAAGTCCTTCCTCACTTGGGCCGACTGGTGAGCGTTAGATTCGATACGCGCTAACGATCCAAATCGCTGGGATTTAGCGCTCAACGGGCAGAGCTCGGGGTTGGTCGGATCATGAATATGAGAGAATCGAGCAGTGAATCTTTCAGTGGGGGCATAAGGGCCGCTGACATAGCACGCCCGGCCACAGGCGATACAAGAGATCTTGGGCCAGAGAGGTCGTTCGCGGCCTCGCGTTCTCTGCTGATGCGCGACAATGTCAACGATCGTCGGCGTTCCATTTGGTTCTTCAATGAACACGGTCAACATCCTTCACCTCCTGGTATCCTGTCCTGCCGTCATTATGGCGAAAAGATAAGCAAGAGTGAACAAGGAAGGAGAACCGCGGAACGAAAACTCACCGCATTACGCCTGGGGGCGTGTACGCGGTTCGGCCAAAAGATCCCGTGCAAAAAAAAAGCCGTCACGACGGACGACTTAAAAAACTTCCCGGATGTTGTTATCGTTATGGTGGGGTGACTAAATAGTCACTATATAAACACTATATAGGTACTATCTGCAACCAGTTTACTCCATCTGACAGCCATTTACACTCCCCCATTTCACCGTGGGTATGATCATGGCCGAACCTTTCCTCAAAAACCGCAAACGCTTCACGTCCTCGCTCGACAATCCGCTGGTGCCGCTGTTTGATGCCCTGTCAGCCACCACGCGCATTCCCAAGAGCCGCCTGCTGGACGAAGCCATCCGCGATCTGTTGATCAAGCACGGTGTGCTCGACGCCGAGAAACCCCGTTAACCCGCTGACAGGCCTGCGGGCCCGTCACCGTGTGGGTATCACCTTTCGGCTCATCGTTGCCCCTTGAGCAGGGCCACCGCCTCGGCACCGGGCATCAGGAACGGCACCCGGTGGCGCGCGGCCACATCCAGCGCAAACACCTTGGTATACACCTCCGTCGAACTGATCGACTTGTGTCCCATCAGTGACTGCAACACCTTGAGCGGAATGCCGGCGTACAGCATGTGCATCGCATAGCTGTGCCTGAAAGTATGGGGGGTGACCGGCACCGAGAACGTCACGCCGTCAGCGGCAGCGGCTTCCACCGCGTCGTTCAGCCAGGTGCGCACGGTCCGGTCGGTGATGTCCCAGAGGCGCGCCTTCTCCATTCTGCCGGTGCGTGTGTTACGGCGCTCTAACGGAATTTTCAGCGTGGCCACCATCGTCTGCAACTGCACCACAAACTGCGGGTCGGACAGGGGCACGATACGGGGCGGGGGACGGTTGGCCGGGGGTCGGCCGGCGGGGCGGGCGGCCTTTTCTGCCCGCTGCTTCAGCGTGGCCAGCAAGACGAACGGATACGGCGGCGTCAGGGTAAAATCCCCCCGGGTCAGGGCCAGCGCTTCGTTGATGCGCGCCCCAGTATTCCACAGGGTGGCGATCAGCGTCTGCCGGTACAGGTCAGGAATATAATGCAGCAGGGCACTGACTTCCGGGGCCAGCAGGTAACGGGGCAATGTATCGTGCACCAGCGCCATCTGGCGGAGCGTCAACGCGGCCGGGTAGTCGATGGCCACCGGGAGCGGCACAAGCGGTGTGCTCAAAGGGCCGGGGAGCGCCGGGAGGTTCTCTTGCGTCAGTCTGCCTGTCATTCATTGGCCTCACAGTGTCGTATGGTGTTCCTGCTCTTGCGCTCCCTGCGCCAGGTTTGCCACATCGCGTTCTGGGGGGACCAGGTATATTTATCAAGGCGAGAAGCCGGCATGCCGGTGATCTTGCGCAGACGCTTGGCCAGGAACAGCGCCCGCAGACCGAGACGCGCATACTGGTACTGCCGTTCACGAAAAGCCCAGGAAAAGTCGGGGGGAGAATCATGATCGTAGGCGTGAGCTATCGCACCACTGGCTTCGGGCTGAAGAACGTGGAACTCCAACACACGGTACATGACAGAAGCAGGGAGAGCCCGCCAGTCGCCGGTCACATCGTCAAATTCGAGCGGCCGTACTTGGGTGGTAGCACGATACAAACCGCGCTCATCCGGCTCACCATCATCTTGAGTGACAGCCGCACACGTCTCGGCATACTCTTCCAGTTTGAAAACCAGCTCAGTGGCAATGAAATAGCGATCGGCGGCAAGTTTCCGCTCAGCAGCCTCTTGCTCCCGCTTCCGGGTAAAATGGTGTGTCATCCAGATACCGGTCAACGCGATAGCCCCGGCAAGTAACCCACCCGATAGGGCTGAAATCACCGGTACCCATACCGAAATCCCCTCCGTCACCATTATTGACCGACCTCCGCAGAGGCTTTCACAATGGCCTTTACCGCCTTTTCCACAGAAAAAGGCAGCGCTTGTTTAGGGGAAAAACGCACCCAGTAACACAAATGCGATGCCCAGGTCTGCCCGTTCTTCCGGGGTTCATGATCCACGAAGAATGTCTGGATCACTAAACCCGGTCGGTCCCATTCAGGCGAACAGTCACAATAGCGGTTATAGAGATCTTTCAGCTCGTCAAAAAATGCACCGTCTTTGACGGGGCCTTTTTCTTTGATCGCCTCACGCTGATCCATGAAATAACTCACGGCGGCTTTTTGAGAGGCAAATGTCTGCTGACCGATGTTTACCGGGATGGAACGTCCCATGATGCCCTCCTGTTGGTTTGATGAATAATAATCACTCATTGAAATCACTTACCCTAATCACCCTCATTTTCCCTATGGAAATAATCCCAAAGGTGAAAGTGAATCAGAGTTAAAATAATCACACTAATAATAATTAGGAATATAATCACGTAATGTAATTACTGAACGCCGGTGTTCAGGTGATCCGCTTTCTGGCGTATTTTCGGATTTTCGGAAGTGTACCACGGGGAGGGGAGCCGCCAACAGCCCAGACACCCCCGCTTGAGCGGGCGGACGATCGCGCCATAAAACACATCATGCAGTAGCGCACGCCACAGGGGACCACGACATGGGGTGTTTGGGGGCGAAAACAGGCGGTGCGACGAACGGGAGATCCTAAAGTATCACTTTTCGGATCTGCAGTGAAAAAGAGAGACACCGCAGCTAGGTGATGTTCAGAGGTCATCACAGCAGCGATTATCATGACATCACATTGATAACGTGATGATGGGTTAAATTCATCACACTATTTTAATTGCTATGATAGCATTGAAGATATAGCAAAACATAAAGGACATGATGATGCTCAGCCAGCTTAACCTGCGCTTTCACAGAAAACTGATCGAGGCGCTGAAAAACCGCGCCGCCAGTGAAAAAACCTCCGTCAATGCCCTGGCCGAACGTTACCTGGACGCGGCACTGCAGGCGCCCGGCCAGGATGATGACTACCTCCGGGTGATCACCGATCCGGATGACACCCTCCGCCAGTTGTACCGGAAAATCATCCTGGGGGAAGTCCTGGGGCGCCAGGCTATCCGGCGGGCAGAACTGCGGTTCATGGTCGAGACGGCGCACCAGGCGTACAGGGGCGGAAAATCACGGGAATACGTCCGGGGGGCCGTGCTGGAAACGCTGCTGCGGATCACGTTTGAGCTGCTGCTCTGGCAGGTGGAAAACGGCCTGCCGATCGACCGTCATTATCTCAAGAGCACCTTTGAGTTTGAGACGGAGCACTGGGAGGTCGAATCCGCCCGCTTCCTGCAGGAGCTCAGTCCGGCCGTCAGCCCCGGCTATGCGGAAATACTGCTGCGACCGCTGGCCGCCGGCGGCTTTGCGCTGACGGATTTCCCGGATGAGGTGCTGGCCAGGATCTTCACGACCGGCCGCCTGCAGCAGATCTTCCCGTTGCTGATGCACACCCGGGCGTGGGATGTTACTCAGCGGAAAACCTTCATCCAGGACATGCGGCCACCGATCCCGGCAATACACCAGACGTTGACCGCCGGTTCACTGCAGCTCGAGATCCGCGTGGACGGACAGCGCGACAGCCGGGTATCCAGTGTTGAGTACCGGGTACCGTGCCTGTCTCTGGTGGTGACGGGGCAGCACTTTGTCATGCCGTTTGAGTGGAGCCATTTTGCTGAGCTGTATCGCCTGCTGAAGGTGTACCGCACCGTGCCGGAGGCCATCCGCCGGCTGAGCGAGGGCCACCATGTGAGCCTGTCGCCGCCCGGAGCCGTCTCACAAGAGGCCATTCTGGGGTTGGATGCGCTGCGGGTATTTGTACCGGCCGAGGCTTTCGCGGTACTGGTGGTGCAGCTGACGGACGCGGTGGACACCGGTCCACTGGCCCTGGCAGTGGACGCCTTGCGCACCCTGTATGGCGATCTCTAGCCTGTCCACCGAGCATTCGAGGAAAAAAGGCAGGTACCGCCTGGGGAGAGTGAGTCAAGGAGCCCTTGACGTTCCAGGGCGTAGGCTGAAGGAGCCCCCGAAATTCACTACGCACCGTGAATACACCGTGGTTGGCTCGATATAAAGTCATCATACGTCGTCCCCCTTGCCGGGCCAGGTGACAATCGCGGGATATCGGGGGGATCACTGATGCCCCTTTCCAGGCAGTAAACCGGGTTTAACAAACCTTAAACGGGGAGTAGACGAAGAAAGCGTAAAAGAAGATAGATTAGCTTTTCTTTATATTTTTCATTTCTCTGAATGACATATTATTTTTCATTTAGTTACATAAAGACATTTATAAACCGAATAACGTCATAGCTGTAGTCTTTGAAGACTGACGGACGACTATCCGGCGTGTCGCCACCCAGTTTTTTCACTGACAATACGTCCCCCCGCTCAGGCAGAAATATTGGGGGGGACACTCTCTGAAAAGCAGTCTGCGAGCGGAATATTCAGAATAAGCGCATTCACCGGCAACAAGATGCAGACTAAAGAAGGAGTTAACTCATGCCCCATTATACCTTTTTCGTGAAGCAAAGTGATGTTCGAACGACTGACAGCGATGCCGAAAGCACTGAGCTCCTCAATTCTGGCTATCAGAAGCTGGACTTTGAAGCGGATGCAGCAGACAAAAAAGAGGCACTGAAAAAACTTCAGGTCCATCTTGGTGAAAACACGACCGCGGTTAAAAATTTCTCCGGTGACATTACATTCAGTTCGCTCATTGAGTCATTATTGCGTTAATTGACCGCTTCAGGAGGAACTCAGGGATGAGTGTACAACCTTACTCTCTGTTGGCTCTGGGTACCCTGATCCAGAATGTTTGTCTTCAACAGGAAACCACAGAGTCGGATGCTGTAACGGCACTTGAGGAGATGCTCAGGGAAACTGCGATTTATAAAGTCAGAGTACCCGATAAATTGCATTTTGTCTGGATTGGGGAAGTCAGCAGAGCTGACCTTAGCTATCTCTCGGTCTGGCACAGATTTAATCCTGATAAGGCACTGTTTCTATGGACAGATAAGTCCAGCGATTATTGTTGTTTGTTTCAGCACTCTCTCAAAGAATATTCGCATAATCATCCCGACCATGGCTCACTGTATGAATTGCAGAATGCCGCGTTTACATTCATTTATCCTCGCATCACGTCAGGAGAAACATTCAATACTGCGGCCAGCCATTTCCTTGTTATGAATGGAATTCCTGAACAATCAGACAAAACAGCCCACAATAATAATACCGATCAGTATCAGGGGATGGTGACGCTGTGTGATATACAGACACTGTTTACAGATGAACTCCTCCCCTATAGAAAGCTGTATTATTATGAACTTATCCTGCGTGGAAATCTGGCGGCCGCCAGCGATATCATTCGGCTTCTGATCCTGTATAGAATAGGGGGAGTCTATATCGATCTAGATACCCTTCCCGATGTTGAGAAGGTTTTCAGAGCGACTCAACGTGTTGAAAACACTTTGGGCATGGCAAATCATGAACTCATCTGCCTCGCAAAGTCCGCTGCTTTTCTGGCCTGGTTTGACGGAAATGAAAATATAACTGCTTCGGTTGATTTTTATATCAGAAAGATAACTCACCTCTCAGAGAATGATTATACGAAATTAAGGGAGAGTGTTGCTTTTGATATCATGAACATCAATATCCGAGATATCCCCCCACTGGGTGAGGTACTCTCATACCCGGACTTGATGAAAATTGGGGCAGTACATTTTCTGCCGGGGATATTTTTTAATAATTTTCTTTGCGCGGCACCGGGTTCACGGCTGATCAAGATCATTCTCATGAACATTGCCAGACGTTATGCAATTCTGAAACGAGAAGATGCCTTGTTTGCATCCCCCGACACGACAGACCAGGGGCGGATACTGGAAAATACTGACAACTATCGAAATAATAATGATTTTTTCTCTGATGCGTTTACGCTATCACTGACCGGTCCAGGAATGATAGTCAATACACTGCTGAGACTGGTATTCAGGATCATGCCACTTGGCAGCCAAGTTCCCCCTGAAAGACTGGCGGAGCGCCTTCAGGATCAGATGTTCGGGTTGACACAAAAGGATCAAACACTTGACACACCAATGGGGCTGAAATAATGCAGGACGGTATCAGTGTAATCATCATGACCCTGAACGAAGAACAGACGCTTGCCAGAGCACTCAATTCATTGTCCGGGATCGCCGATCAGATTGTCATTGTTGATACCGGTTCAACAGATGCCACGCTATCGATAGCCCGATCTCACGTCCTGCAGCCTGAAGTGTACGAGAAAATATGGAGCGATGATTTTTCTGCCATCAGAAATCATGCGCTATCACTCTGCAAGTATCAATATTGCTTTGTTCTGGACGCAGACGAGTATATAGATGACGCCTGCAGATCTGCAGTACGAAATATAATTAAAAAAAGCATGCTCAAGGATCCGCACGCGTTGTATGCTCCTGTCATTGATAATCTGAATGGTCATATCTTAAGAAATAACCCAAGAATTTTTTTTCGCAGAGAAACACTGGAGTACAGAGGGCGAGTGCATGAATACCTTCATGATGAAGACTCAACTCAACTCGTCACATTGGATGGGATCATCATAATACATACGGGCTATCAATTTGAAGCATATGAAGGAAAACAGAAAAATGCAAGGAATAGCCGACTCCTCAGACTTCAGATAGCGGAAGAGCCGGAAAATTTTCGCTGGAAATATTTTATTTTACGCTACCTTGATCATGCTTCCAGTGAGGCTCTTGCGGTACTTAATGACTTTGGAGATCTCCCTCTCCCATATTCTTCCAATATTGAAGTTTATGCATTCAATGCAAAATCAAGATTAATCATGTGCCTTCTTGAAAAAGGTGAGTACTGTACAGCACTCGCACATGCATCTCAACTGTATACTTATTATAAAGACTATGACACAACATTGCTTTTTACTGAGGCTACATACCAGGCCAGTTACCAACAATTCAGACAGGATATTCAAACCATTGAAGCACTCCTAGACAAATCAGAGTCTCTGACAGAAGATGAGTATTTACATGAAAAATTCCCGCTTGAACGTACAGTTAACATTCGGGCGAATGTGTCTACATTACGTGCGGCCATGAATAATATTGATGAAAAATGATTTATTTCGTGAACAAGCTTTAAAAAACAGAAATGACCTTTGGTCATCGAAATCATTTCTTCCTCAAGGGATCCCAGTATGGATAGTTGCCTCCGCCGTCATCTTTATCCTGTCAATAATCATCTTATACCTTATTTTTGGTGGGTATAATCGCAGAGTTCTTGTTTCTGGTGAGGTGATATCTGAACCTAGGGCTGTCAGTATTTTTGCCGCACAACAAGGTTATATTTCAGGTCAGTTTGTTCACGCTGGAGATCACGTTACTAAAGGTCAGTCTTTGTACCAACTTGATACCAGTAAAAAAACCAGCTCAGGTATTCTCAATGCGACGCAAAAAAATAACATTCTAAAAAAAATGGCCGTAATCAATGAGATTATAAGACAAACTGAAAACAACAAAGTGGTCACTCTGGCATCCTTACAAAAGCAGATTGATAATGTCAGTGCTTTACTTAAAAAAATAAGAGGTGCCATTGGGGGGGCAGAACACGGCCTCATATTCATGGAAAAAAACATGCAGAATTACAATACCTATCTCTCACGTGGCCTCATTAACAAGGAACAGCTCATCAATCAAATGTCAATTTTCTATCAAAGACAGAATGATATGCTTAACCTCAAAAATCAAGACAGTCAATTCGAACTGCAATTAATAAATTTACAAACAAACCTTAAAACTCAGGAAACGGATTTCAACAACCGTATTAATGAACTGCTGATCCAGAAAAGTGAAGCACAGAGGCAGCTTGCCGACACCGACGCCGACGGTGTCATCCTCGTTTCAGCCCCTCTTTCAGGACATGTAGAGTCAATCAGCGTAACGCCTGGAGAAATGGTCAGCCCAGGCGCAAGTCTTCTGCAGATATTACCGGGAAAGGTCAGTCGCTATATTCTGGTCATGTGGGTCCCCGGTCATGCTGCCCCCTATGTTTCTCCGGGTGATAAGGTCAACATCCGATATGACGCTTTTCCGGCAGAAAAGTTTGGTCAGTTTCCTGGACACGTCGTTTCAATTTCAGCGGTACCGGCCTCCGTGCAGGAAATGTCGACTTATCCATCAACCCCCACACAAGCGCCCGGATCGGCGGAGGTCTGGTACAAGCTACTGGTGAAACCTGACACAGACGGTTTCGAATACCGAGGAAAAAAGTTTTCCTTTTCTAACGGCATGAAAGCCAGTTGTGTGTTGTTTCTCGAAAACAGAAAACTGTACCAGTGGATATTTTCCCCACTGTACGACATCAGAAACAGTACGGAAGGGCCTCTGAATGCACCTGAATAAAAATATCGCCTTGTCAGCACTCACACTCTCTCTCCGTCGCTCTGTGCCGGTGATGATCCAGACCGAATCCGCAGAGTGCGGTCTCGCCTGTTTGACCATGATTGCCAGCTATTATGGAAAAAATACCAACTTACTGGCATTGCGTCAGGAATTCGGTATCTCATCGCGAGGGGCAACACTTGAAACGTTAACGGGGATCGCAACAGCGCTTAAACTGGGCTTCAGGGCGCTATCGCTTGAAATGGACGAAGTCGATAAGCTTAAATTACCTTGTATTATTCACTGGGGTTTTAACCATTTTGTCGTCCTGGTGAAGGTCACTCGGCACAACCTGACAATCAACGATCCTGCTGTAGGTAAACGGGTGATAAGTCGTGACCAGTTTTCAAAACTGTTCACTGGCGTAGCCCTTGAACTTTGGCCTGATGCTGGCTTTGTCAAGAATAAGAACAAGATCCTTATTCAGACGCGTGAACTTATCAATAATATCAGTGGATTTAAAAGCGCGCTCGTCAAGATTTTTCTCATCTCCCTATTAATTGAAATGATCAGCCTGCTGGTTCCTATCGGCACACAACTGGTCATGGACCATGTCATACCTGCGATGGACTTTGGATTACTCAAATTAATCTGCATTGGGTTATTCATCCTGACACTTTCACAGACATTTGTTCTCCTCTGGAGAAGTTGGTCTGTGATAATTCTTGACACGTTGACCCATGTCCAATGGAGTGACAGCCTTTTTCATCATCTCATTCGATTACCTCTTGTCTGGTTTGATAAAAGAAAGATAGGTGATATCCAGTCACGCTTTGAATCCCTGAACAACCTACGATTAACCTTCATTCATGATATCACCGGTAGTATCATGAATATTATCATGACCATTGGCGCACTCGCTATGCTTATCCAATATGGCGGAGGGCTATCATTCGTGGTTATTGGATTTACCAGTTTTTATATTGCATTGCGATTATGTACCTTTTCAAGATATAAACAGCTTTCTGAGGAGTCAATAATCAGGCAAGCAGGGGCGTCATCATTTCTCACAGAGACGCTATATGGTATCTCAACGCTTCGTGCACAGGGCCTGACTGAGCGACGCCGGAGCCGCTGGGTAACGCTGATGATGTCATCCGTTAATGCGTCCATCAATGTTGATAAATTCAATATGTTCTTTCAGGTGGTCAGTACCTTTATTGGCACTTGCGATAATATCGTTATTTTATGGTTAGGTATTGGCATGGTAATGGAAAGAGAGATGACCCTAGGTGCATTCGTGGCATTTGGAACGTTCAGAGGACTATTTTCAGATCGTCTGCTCTCGTTGACTGACATCCTTCTTAATTTTAAAATCCAGAGTCTTCATAATGAACGTGTTTCTGACATTGCGCTTGCCAGTATTGAACCAGAATCGGGGATCTCAGAAGTCTTTAAAGTTTCTGGTGCGATGACATTATCATTAAAAAATATCTCATTCCAGTACGACAAAATATCACCACGTACCCTCCATGAGATCTCCTTTACCGTTAATCGTGGAGAAAGCATAGCCATAGTGGGGCCCTCTGGCTGCGGGAAAACCACCCTGATGAAAATCATGGCTGGTCTTATCAGACCAGATACCGGGGAGATAATCGCCGCGGGTTATGACATTCATACGGCAGGTGTGAATAACTACAGAAAAGGCATAGCCTGTATACTTCAGGAAGATCGCTTGTTTGCTGGCTCTCTCCGGGAAAACATTACCGGTTTTGCGGAAAAAGTGGATGAGGAATGGCTCATCAAATGCACCCGTCTCAGCCACATCCACGACGACATTCTGCATCTTCCCATGGGGTATGACACCTTCATTGGAGAGCTTGGGGAGGGCTTATCAGGAGGGCAACGACAGCGTATTTTTATTGCACGGGCACTGTATCGTCAGCCTGGTATTCTGTTTATGGATGAAGCCACCAGTCATCTTGATGAAGAAAATGAAAAAATGATAAATGAAGCCATATCCGCGCTTGATATGACGAGGATCATTATTGCGCACAGGCCGTCAACTATCGCGTCAGCCGACAGGGTGATCCGGCTTAATAAAAATACCGGTCGTTTAGCAAACGACTGCAATAGCGAACCAACATGAGCGACCCATGATGAAAAACCCTCTTCTGTTATCTGCTTTCACCTTCATACTCTTGACAGTGACCTCAGGGGTCCACGCCTTAACACCTGAAGAGTCTGTCAGGGAAATTTCAGATCATCTGCCTTCACTCAAACCGATCACATGGACGTCTGCAGCCCAGAAACACCATCTGGTTGTCTTCATCGATAACCAGTGTGTTTACTGTTCGGACGTTGTAAAAAATGTTCATAAATATACTGACGCGGGTCTGACCCTGTCATTTATTACGGTCGCCCCGCCAGCCATTCGTGATCAGGTGGTGAGTGACATGGCCAGAGTCTGGTGTTCTGCGGAGCCACATGAAAGCCTGCGAAAGGCGATGGCGGGCTTTTTGCCAGAAAATGACAGCACTCCTGATTGTGTCAACACGATTGAAGCGCAATCCGCTCTGGCTTCCCGTGTCGGCGTGCAAGCCACCCCTGTGATGGTTGTCCTGCAACCCGAACCCGTCGTTTTCCTTGGGAATGTAAAACCTGCGGATATTCTGAAAAAGTTAAAGCCGTAAAAAACGCAGGGCGTCCCCTGCGTTGTCATGCTTGTTGATTATCGGCCATCAGCGGATGTGCGACACTGCGAACGGGCACCACCGGTACAGCCACCGGATGAACCAAAATTACCGCCACCTTTTCCGAAATTATTGGCCTGGCTGCCGCTCCCCCGATTTGAGGTCTGCCAGCTTCTGTCCTGATAGTTACTCCCTTTTGACCCGGTGCTACCACCACAACTACTGCTACTGGAAGAACCACAACTTCCAATGCCAACACCGCCTGCGACTTCACTGTACTCTGCAGCCTTTAACTCTTTCATAAAAAATCCCTTATATTCAGTATGTTAAGTTGATTTTTTTGCGCATGAATGTATAGCTTATAAGCAATTATGAAGTTATGTTGATTTTATATTAAAATAAGAAACAATTTGAAAGTAAATATTTCCTACAATTAAGCATGGTCCTACAGAGGCATTCAAAATCTTCAGAATAAGTAAATAATTAAAAGTCTTTTAATTAGCACGAAAATGAAAAGACACCATCAAACTCTACCTCTACCCAAAGTCGGATCTGACCGCCAGGGTAAGAACAAAAAAACGGCAGCGTGTCACGGGTGAACAGCATGAGAGGATGAATGGAGATTTTTTCCAAAATGGAGGGTCACTGTGATAACGACGGAACAAAACAAAAAAACAGGTTGTAAGACTCTGAATCGACTGATAGTGCCACTTTAACCCTCACAGTCATCAATAATTAATCTGTATGACGCATTCAGGGTTGAGAGGCCAGTCCGTAAGCTCTGCCAAGAAATTCCGGAACTGGCCAGTTCATACAATCTGTCAGTCTAAGGAGTTACCGAGTTGGCTAATGTGGTTGATGCGCGCCTGCAATCACTGGTGGTCTGATCTCTACCATCACACCCAGGATCTCGATATTCCACAGGCCACGTCGGTGGCCTTTTTATTTTGTGCCGGTACGTACCGTCAACCCTACTTTCGTTCATGTAAACGGTGCTCAAACCACTGCACAGTGCCGACATCAGACGGGAGATCAACTGTCCATCACCACACCGCTGAAAATCCCTGATCTCTCAGCCGCTGTCGGAGGCGTTTTACATAAACTTCATCAATCATCTCGTCAGGCGGCCGATCACAGATAATATTACTCAGGGTGGCCATCGCCCCATCTGATAACCGGAATCTGAGCGGAAGTCCCCGGTAGGAGCCATCGGATACCTCACATAACCTGCTAAAAAACTGCCTGAAAAAATCAGTATGTGATGCGCGTCTGGCTCCCACAATCGCAGCCGTAGCTTCATCCCTGCACTCTACCTCAGCAGGTTCTTCCCCCAGAGTCTGCAGCAGGTCGGCAATATCCGGCCAGTATCTCAGATCAAAGCCATTCAGTTCATCCAACTTCGGTTGAATATATGTACGGTATAACCCGTTTTCATACCCAGCTTCGTCAATGTAATCCGTCAGCCTGAGCATTCTGTCGACATTAAAACATCCGCTATTGTTGAGAATTTCACTCCTACGCCGGATTAACTGTGCCAGTTGGATACTCATTACCGAAATATCCTCACAGAGTACCTGCAGTTCCCGGTGATCAGCGCGCAGGGCAGCATGCCGATCCGCGGTACCAAACCCACCGGCAAAAACACACTGCTCCAGCAGCACCCAGAGTCGCAGATCCGTCACCTTCTTTTCTTCCAGCTCGACATACACAGCTTTCATTTCGCTGTGTCGCACAATAAGCCGCTCAAATACCGGCCATGTAGAATTCCAGGCCGCATCAGGTCCAGTTCGCCAGTGGTTTAGCTTTTCAGTCAGGAGCAGGAGCGCCCGGGTTGCCGCATCATTCTTTGTATCAGTCATCGTAAATCTCACATCATTTACTGGGTATGCCCATAATTTACCAGCAACGCTGGCGATGTCGGTACCTGGAGCCCTTTTATTCAGCCTTGTCAGGGTTCCTATCACTTCTACCTTTGCCAGAATTCGGATCCGGACAGAAAAAACAGTACGAATGGTATGTACGACAATACTGTATGTATGATGTGTACGACATGTACTGATTGTATTTCATGTATGAATTGTATTATCTGTATTTTACATGTTGTGTATTTTTCGTTCACCGGTTACCCTACCGTCAGACCCCTCTTCTCTGGAGACCACCATGAGCACCATCCCCGCAGACACCGTCCGTCGTATCGAGGACGCCGCCGCCGCCCTCATCGCGGCCGGCAATGCCACCCCGACCAATGAGCAGGTGCGCCAGCACCTCGGCGGCGGCTCCCTGTCGCACATCTCCCCGGTGATGCGCGCGTTCCGCGCCCGGCAGCGTGAACAGCGTGCGGAACAGACCCCGGCGCTGCCGCCCGAGCTGCTGCAGCTGCTGACCGGCCAGTTGGGCCTGTTGTGGCAGGCGGCCTGCAAACAGGCCGACGCCGACACCCTGGCCGCGCGCGAGCAGGCTGACGCCGACATTATGCAGGCAGACCAGGAGCGGGAGGCGGCCCTGGCAAAAGTGGCACAACGGGAGGCGGAACTGGCGGTACTGCGCGAAGTGGTCACCGAGCGGGACCGGCTGCTGGACGAGGTGCGGACGCTGCGTGCCGAAGCCTTGCCGCTGCGCGAACAGTTGGCACGCCTGACCGCCACCGGTGAACACCTGACGGCACAGTTGAAAGAGACGAAGGCAGAACTGAAGGGTGCCCGGGAAGAGACACGGAGCCTGCAGGCTGAGTTGCTGCAATTGGCACGGAAGGGAACGAATCCTCAGGGAGAGGCGGTATGAAAGACAAGGTGATCACACTCGCTCCGGGCTCTCCCCTGGACAAGATGCTGGATCTGATTGCAAATGTAGCATCCCGTAAGATCCCCGGCGTCGCTGTTGTTCCAGAACTACGCCAGGCGTATGCAAAAATCAGGGAGGAAATACACCAGGATCGAATGCTTGATTTCGCGCTAGGCCTTCGGGACTCAGGGATTGATAAAGATAATTTTGATTTATCCCCCGAATGTTTTTCTGCCATCGTCACAAAATTATTACTGGATGACGAGAAGCGAAAAACGGAATTTTATATCAAACTGACCATTGAACTTGCCCGAAGTGACCTCGATCCAGACCAGAAGATATATTATATCAACACGCTGAGCGAACTGACCGGGGCTGATATTGACTTTGCCCGCAAGCTGTATATCAGACAGACCGTTCCACTCAGAGGGTACACATCCCTGGAGGATGCGGAACTGGCGCTGACATCAAGCAAACAGGGGATCACGCTGAAATCACTGCACAAGTTGATTAATCACGGCTTGCTGGATGAGAACAGAAGTGGCGATATCAGGGCAAAACCGCTTTATAACATGACGGATGAACTGAAAACCCTGATTTCCTATCTGTTTCATCCGGATGACCTGGTCCCGACAGCGATTGATGAAAACCAGAAAGAAGCGTTTGACGTTATCATTATCGATCACTATAAATCGCTGGATAACCTGTACATCACGCATATCAGGGATACCCTGACGAATAAACAGATTTCTGTGGGTGTCGTGCAACGCAATGATGACTACCGGCTGCAAAAAACCGCCAGACTTTATATCAATAATAATGCCATGACACATAATTCAGGATCCAGGAACAAGGAATATATACAGGTTTTCGTACTGTGCGATCCCGATTCTGACACCCTTAAACTGTCTCATTCCGGCGAACGCAGTTTTAAGATTGAGAAGGAGAATTTTATTGGGGCGATTAGGAACAGCGCAGACGCAAGGAAGGCATTGCTTAACACACTGAGTGAGGTGACCAACTATGTTGTGGGATATCTGAAGAAGCCTGAGCACCCATGACGAACCAGATATACGATCTGGCATACTCTAATTTATTGGTTTCTGCTCGACCAGGACTAGTTCGCAGTGATGGATAAAAACCAAAATGCGGACACCCAGAAGTTGCCATAGTAATGAGTTGTATTACCCTTATTAGCTCAGATTTGACTTGACACATCTATTGCACAGAGCCAAACCTAATCTGACAGGTGGCTCTGTGCCAGATATTTTGAAATAACTCATGCTATTTAAAAGAGTTTTGCATATCATTGGATACTTAATCATCTCATCTAGCCCTGATAGCTGAGGGGCTAGGATAGAAATGCAATTCAGCATTTAGTGAAGCCACTGAATGGAGACACGTATGAACTCTTTACCAGATCAAAAGATTGTATTTAAGCAGCCTGGTTCATGTCATCACTGCCAAGCTCACAATGTAAGTGATGTTAAGGTAATGACTGTTGAAAAGAATTTGAGTTACGGTTGGAG
This sequence comes from Serratia sp. MMO-28, assembly GCF_037199905.1. NCBI lineage: Bacteria > Pseudomonadati > Pseudomonadota > Gammaproteobacteria > Enterobacterales > Yersiniaceae > Serratia > Serratia sp. MMO-28. The sequence goes on along the minus strand of NZ_JBBCVB010000017.1, from coordinate 76,323 downwards.
GCTCCACGGCAAAGGATCTATACATGTTAAATGCCGATGCCCGATGTGTGGCATGATGTACACCGCTGCTGAAAAAATGATACCAATTGAATGTGATAGCTATTTGTGCCCACGTTGTAATGATTCAGAAAACCTTGAATATAAAGTTTGCAAAATAGAAAGAGACGAGAATGACTTTACATTTGAGGCCGAGATTTTTTGCAAGAAATGTCATAAGAAAAATAACTTTAGCCACACATTGAAGAGGATTTTAAATATAAAAAAAATAGAAATAAAAATGACTGGGATTACTATTGAGCGATTTAACGAATAGGCATAAAAGACATGGTTGCTGGCCCTCAATAGTTTTCATTGTTGAAGTATATTGAGAACGATAAGGTCGTGACGCAAACTTAGTGTTGTTGTACTCTTTGCCCTTTGGATGATTGATGGCAAGGATTGATGTAGTTTATCCCCGTTGCTCTGAAACTCAGGGGGCTATCCGAAAGGGTCGTTCCAGTTCAGGGGCGCAGCTCTATCGCTGTAAGGGGTTTTATGCCGGAACCGCCGAAATTTCCGGCATCAGGGATTAGACGACTTTTTGAGCACATTTTCATATGCTGACGTGTACGGTTATGGTGCCATCGATGAGAATTGATGCGTACCAGCTATAATTGCAATCAGTGATTTTTCGCGCAGAATGGCCATTGCTTTGCTGTCCGGTTAAGACGGTCTTACGTACAAGCCGTCGAACGCCAGAATTATGCGTCACGGAAATTTCGGCGGTCCAGTGTAGAACCCTATGAGGGAACAGGATGAGTTATGTCGGTGGACTGGTACTCTTTGTCTGGGCAATATACGCTCTCATCGGCGGACTGTTCGCCGCAGTAGCAATCTGCTTATGCGTTAAACGTATCAACTCATTCGGTCAGTTTGCTTTACTGTGGCTGACCTGTGGCATCATAATTTTTACCGTTAACGCTGTCTGCACATGAGCCCACTTGAACGTTTCCCGAGCCTGGATAATTGCAAGGGTTCACACGAAGTGACCATCATCTTGCAAGGTTTACATTTCTGCATGACGCACTAACTTATTTAACAGTCTTTGCCATTAAGTTGGATATTAATAAATCTTACAGAGGAGATAAAATTATGGATGAGTCATTGGATGAACTGAGCGTAAAGTTAAATGGCTATATTAACAACTTAAAAAAGGAAAACTGCGATGATGGACGCGCAAACAACTTCCCGAATAAAAACAAACTTAAATCGAATAATAAAACACAAATAAAAATCATTATTGAGCAAGGTGAAAAGTTGCTGTCTCTCAACCCAAATAGCATTTTGTTTGGATTAAGCCCTCACCCAAAAGATAAAGCAATTTTAATAGAACACTTTTTATCAGATCTTGAACAATTCGCTACAACAAAAGGGATTCACTTAGGTGGAAAGCATATCCTCACGTATGCTCAATCCAAGATACCGGAGCACGCTTTTTTCCACTTGGCAGCATCGCCACTCCTACCAAGCACTTACGAAACGATAGAGCAACACGCAGGGCAAGTCTTCAATATTTATTCCATTCCATTTAAAATAAGAATATCACTTGAAAGTAAAATAAAAAGCATTATCGGCTTTAAAAATTTAGAAATAAAAAAGTGGCAAGGAGGGACAATTAAATCCTATGACCTGCCTTTTTCATACGTTGTCAAAGAACTAATGCATATAAAGTGCCTGAATTTACCATGCTCATTAGAAAACATATTGAATATCTATCAGTGGAGCTGTGATTTTTGTCATACAGGAGAAAAAGAACCAATATGGCTTTCAATGAAAGCCTTGGAAATAATTTCATCTCTATTTGTCTACCAAGCTCAGAAAAAGCATGAAATTGACATTACTGAATTATGGCATAAGTATGTTATATCAGAGGAATATCTATTAAAAAAACTAATTAATTATAAGGGGTTTGTTCGTCCATTATACTTATTCAAGAAGAACTGGTCAATTCAGAAATTGCAAAGCCATCTAAATACCCCTGAGGATGAGAAAAGAAAATACAGAAGGAAAGATGCAGAAGAAGTCACATTCAATCTCTCTGAAACAGAATTTAGTGAGGTTTCCTTTTATTGGTGTGGTAGGACAAAAGAGTACTACTGAGCCGTGTGAGTAACTTATGATTGTTCAAAAAACCGCATTTGGCGTATATTTTCGTACGATTGGACTTCAGCCCCCAGATATACCTCATTTTCCAAGGAGGGAGTATGGATCAACAGAGAGTACCATCACCCAGAGAGCATCATTTTTTCGTTAGCATCGCCAAGTTCCTTTTCTATCATCCAGAGCATGGGATTGTCTCTGTACAGGATCCGATAAAACCCAAAGATGCAGAGCGGTATGGGCTCAGCCCCCTCATACTCTATGGCTTGTCTGTTTCTGGCTTGCCCATCCGATGGATGACCTTTACCTCGATAGATCACCCCAGGCCTTTCAAGGAGATTCTGCAGGAGGCGTGGCACCACGCAGAGGGGTTACGTGGTCAACCTGATAACTTGCGGATTAACCGCCATCTCGCAGCAGCCAGTCCAGAACTGCTAAGGGATATGGAAAAGACAGGTATTCAGGTCAAGATTGCCAATGCCTGGGATAAATCGCTTCCCGCTTCCCTGCGCTCTGCCCAGGACGCCAGTCGGTGGCTGCCGAGAAAAGGTGCCCCAAAAGACCCGTCTCTAACCGGGTCCCTCCAGGCTCTTTGTCAGGCGGCTAACAATGAACACCACTTCCGTATCAGAACGGGCTGCAGATATGTAAACAACCGCGAGGTTGAAGACAGGATCCAGCAGTGGTTGGCCTTACCGCTGCAGGTGCCAAAACCTGTGGTAAACGCAGGGCTCGACTGGAAACCCGGTCCATGGTTGTCATCTTGGTTGTCCTCGTTACCCCCCGATCAGCCCCGTTATTTCCACCACGACGACTTTGACAACAGGATTTGTTTATTGACTGGCGAAAAAATCCCGGATGAGACCGCGGATGATGAGGACTTCTGGGATGACAACGCGGCAAGGCTCATCAACAACCTTGTGGCATGCTGGCCCAATCCGCTTGTAGCGATTGCCCGGTATGCAGGGATCACCTTACGGGAACTTCAATGGTTCACTTCGGAAAAGGCCCCGCTTACGCAACAAGTGCGTATTGAATTGGAAAACTTGCTGGGGATTGAATACCGCGAAAGAATAGGGAGTTATGTCTGCGCAGGGCCTTATGTTCTGATAGCCCACAAACAACGCGCACTGAGGGAAATCTACGAAAGCCTTTCCAATGGCGGGGATGCCTGTCCCGTTGAGATTGTCCCCCATCAGGGAAGCGCAGATCCAAGCTGGCGATACGTGTTGATCAACACATATGGTGCCCCTCCGAGTATTATAATGGCACCTCGTGGCGTAAAAATCACAGATCACCTACCGGAATTGCTGATGAATTATGGAGGGATGATACCTGTTTCTCCAGCGTTCTACCGAGATGTTGTTTCTACCTGTGCACGGGCCTGCCGTGAACCGGCAACCAACATTCGCGAAATGAAAGACTTTGCGAAACGCTACGAAGAACACTGGGTAAATTGTGCATGGCGACCTGAATGAGACCGTCTGGGGATAACTCAGAACCCGCAAAATACGAAGAAGTGTACGTGACACAGAAATTCATCCCAGCTACTATCATTGGTGACACCAACGACAGTAACCGGAGTGCCCATGACTGAATCCTCACGCCAGACTACCACCCTGCGGATCGAGCAGGATATCAAGGAGCGGTTGAAAGCATTGGCAGAAGACCGCCACAGTTCCACCCATGCCTTGATGCTCGAAGCCATTGCCGAGTACGTTGATCGGGAAGAAAAACGCAGCCGCTACCGTAAAGAGGCGCTGGCCACCTGGCAACGATACCAGGAAACCGGGGAGCATATTACCGCTGATGAAACGATCGCCTGGCTCGAATCCTGGGGAACCGAGCACGAACAGGGCGCACCAGCATGCCACAAGTGATTGTCTCCGCATCGGCCCGACACGATTTGCAGCGACTGCAGGACTTTCTCAGAAAGAAAAACCGGCTGGCCGCAAAAAAAGCCGCTGAGGCGCTGATAAACGGCATCCGAAAACTGGAGAGCCTGCCCGATATCGGACGTCCGATCGAGCATCTCCCGCTGGACTATCAGGAATGGATAATCCCGTTCGGTGATAGCGGATATGTCCTGCTTTATCGCCACGATACGGGCGCAGACCGTGTGGTGATCTTGACGATCAAGCACCAAAAAGAGGCCGGGTATTCTCACCCATAGCAATCACAAGCACAAACCACTCAGAAGAAATCCCAGTTAAAAACAACCAGGCTACAGTGCCGACAGATGAATTTATAAACACCTTGATCACCACCAGGATGGTAGTCTCTCATAAAATAAGACCAACTCTCCGCATCTTGCTCATAATCATGCATCCACTGCTGGCGCGTTTGTTCACTGGCTTCGGCCACATCTTCAGACGTGGCGTCCCCATGGTAGACACACGCATCATTACAATGTGTTGCCCAGCATTGATCTTGCCATGAGTTGTAACCTGGCGTCTGCTCACGAACTGTGGTGACAATGAGCTCAGCTAATTCCTCATCGTATATCTCATTGAAACTGGCTTGGTATTTTTTGGCCGCGCTACCGTCATGGATACACCATGGGCAAAGAGTGATATCTTTATTTCCTGCTACATAAATAGGGCCGGAATAGCTATAGGGACTTTCCTTCTGACAACAATCACATGTTGAGGTTGTTTTTACAAATACGGTTTTAACGTATTCATCACTGACATAGGTAAATGGCGGTAACTCTCTTCCCATTGCTGCTCTCTCAGACCTTGTGGTGATTTGGTTTTCAGATAACGGGTTATTTTTAATGATGATGCCCAATAAATGCGACATTATTGGGCATCAGTTACCAATCATGAATCAGGCAGATTTAAAACCGGGTTTACCATTTTTAGCTCGCCATTCTTTTATTTGCTTTACAAGCCCTTCAGGGGTGTCTTCCTGGTCGGGGGGAGGATAGAAAATTATATCCGTACCATCAGGATGCTCGGCTAAGCGGATAAACTCGTACACCGCGTTATCTGCCTCTTTTTCTGTAGGGTAATCAGCACTACACACTTTTTTAGCAAACTCTAGAAATTCTTTTTCTGTATATTCTGAAATTGTTTTTTTGTTGGTCATTTTACTTACCCCCATTCTTTGAATGAATTTCGACATGTCGTTTGGGTGTCAACACGCGAAGATTATCGACATTATAGACCTCTCCACCCTCGCTGATAGGTTTAACGTGATGGATTTCGTACTTATCCCGCCCACCCCATTTTTCCTTATTAGGCACGAAAGCAGAATATCCTTTTTTAAAGAAAGCGCGATTTCGGGAGTTAAATTGTTTCGCCAGGGCAGGATCCTGACCGACTTCAGTCCACACAGCTTCACGGAATTTATCAAAACTCTTAAACTCCTTACCACGCAATTTGTCAGCAATCTGACTCGGGATGGGAGCACCCAGTTCTTTACCTGCATTATTCAACCACCCCTCACCGACTGTCTGACCTTTTCCTTCAACCTTGCCCGGCAAGTCACGCCCGCTTTGCAGCATGATATAGAGAGATTTCATCTCGGTCTCTGCAGGGAACACCAAAATGAGATCACGAAAATCCAGATCATCAGCCATCGGGAATGACTCGATGAGCGGTTTGGTCGTGACAGGCGACTGATTACCTGTATTATCTGCAGCAATCTTTCCTTGCTGAGGGGTGACAAGTGGAGGTAACCCTTTGTACCCAGGCGTTTTATCCGGTGATATCAGAATGGTTCGCGACGGTATTTCATTTTCCGCCGGAACGGTATAGCTGTATAACCCGGTGACCTCATCGCGCACCGTCTGTACAACCCGCACGGGTGTAGGTGTTGTCGTGCGTACCAGAGCGGTTTTAAATGTATTATCACTGAAATACACGCGTCCACGAACAGCCAAATCCACTGTCCCTTTGGCGGCTGCGGCCGCTCTCAGGGTTTTATCATCAGGCAGTTTAACGGCATCCGCAGGCATGGCCGACAGGAACATATTGGACTCGTCACGGCCAGGCACCTTGTCACTGCCTTCACCGGCACTGGGTATGTAGGCAATGGAAGCTATCACCGTCCCCCAACCGCTACCTTTGATAACGACACCAATCAGGTCGGCAAGGGCTGTTCGTACGGATGCCCAGGCAGCTGTAGCTGCAGCCCCGTCCAGTGCCAAAGAACCCAGGCCGGTTTCAGCAAAGGTGATAGGCGCAGCGGAAGCAGCCATGGCAGCAGGAAAACCGGACAGGCCAAACACGTTGGGTTGTTCCAGTTTCGACATGGCCGCTTCTTTTGCTGCCGCCTTGGTTGCCGCCTCAGCATCGGCCTTGGCTTTGGCTTCTGCCGCCGCTTTGGCATCATTGACGGCTTTTTGACGACGCGCTTCAGCATCCAGCAAAGCCTGCTGTTCTTGCCTGAGTGCATTCAACCGGGTCTGTGCATCAGTCTTGTCCTTGGTAGCCTGGTTGAGACGCATATTGGCATCGTTCAAGGCATTCCGCAGGGCATTAACTTCATTGCTTAAGGGACCAACCTGCGGCTCTTTTTTGGCAAGCTCGCTCGTTGCAATATTATAATCGCCAATAGCATCCATACCGGCTTGGCGAGCATTCCAATCTTTGATATTAAAAATAGGGCCGTATACTTTCGCTATGGCCTCCATTTGAGCGTACGCCGATGCAGCCTGGTTTTTCAAAACCGCAATTTCATTCTGCAATGCATTGAGCTGGGCGGTTTTACTGTTCAGCCTCTGTTCCACATTGGTCTTGTCAGATTGTGCCTGATTGATGCGTTGCTGGGCTTCATTGATTTTCCGTTCAGCGGCTTCAATAGGGTGTGCGGCATCCCATTCATCCTGTTTTCGCTTGGCTTCCTCATCGGCTTTGCGTTTGGCTTCCGCTGCCGCTTTTTCCTCCGCCAACTTTTTGGCATTGAGTGCATCCAGTTGGGTTTGAACCAGGGCTCGAGCTTGATTGATACGTGCAGTTTCAGTTTGCGCCCAGTTCTGTTTGGAAGGGATGGTCGGGCGAGAGTAAAGATATACACCCGTGATAGCGTTATTCCCGTTGACCGTCACCGTGTAGATATACCCGTCAACCGCAGCACGGTAACCGTTTTCTACCTTGGCAGTAGCATTGGTGCGAACATTATCATTGCCACTCCCCCCTTTACCATCGGACCAGTGAATGGAGTTATCACTCACCCATTTCATTCCACCTGTGATTTCTATTCGTACCTCACCCGCAGGATCATTTTTTTTCGGGGAAGGGACACCAGGGTCATAATTCCAGTAGCCGTTACCCCGATCTCCAGCATTTCCGCTGGGACTCCCCGACCCCATGTTTACTCCGCCAGTTGGCCCGCGTCCACCGCCGCCAAACTGGTTGTTATGGGCATTGTCAGCACCATTTCCACTCATATCGTTATCCTCAATTGTGTTTTAATAAAAAGCACACAAATACTGTATGCATATACACATTAAAACCGTTATGGGAAGGTCACGAGCATCATGGGTTGTGTAGAGATTGGCACACAACATAGCGCTTATCAGTTTTGCAGTAGTGTTGGCACCGTTATTGTGAGCCGAGAATTGGTGTTGATTGCAAGTCGGAGGGATGTCGATGGCAGCCGTTACAAGTGCCGAGTTTCTGACCTTCTGAGGCTAAAGATAAAAAGTAAACCCGCGTTCTCTGCGTTTTCCCTTATTAGGGGTCTGAAGCCCAACTGTACGAAAACGTACGCTAAGTACATTTTTTGAACTGAATAATGCTTTGAGGAAACGGTGTTACTCACGACATGTGGACACGTATGAAGCGGGATTCTGGTTTTCAAACTGTTGCGGGTCGAGTCCGCAACAGTCACTATAATTAAATACCGTCGTCATTTATAAGGCGTAGTTATCTGCCCACGATGTGGAATAATCATTAGCTATGCAAAAATCATACATTCCAGCAAAGTCATGAATTCCCTCCCTAGTTAACTCAGCATGGATATGATTGCAAATTATCACTCCATTATTGATATCCAATGCTAATAAAGGTGATGTGGTTACACTTTCTATATGGGCAAATTGAACCTCAGATAAATTACTGAAAATATAACTAGAAAATTCACACTGGCTTATGTTATAAGAATTGATTCTTTGTGCTTTTAGTTGGTTGCGTTGACTATTTATCTGATGAACAAATGATGTTCTAAGTTCATTAAGAACTGAGAGTGCCGAAATAGATTGATAAATAGTCCTGACATACTTTAAATATAGGTGGGTGTTCCCATAGCTAGAATTTATTCTAAAATCAAGAATGCCACTAAAATCAGGCCCGGAAATATACAATTCATTATCTATTTCATAAGGATTTGAAGGCGAGACATACCCATCGATACCCTGCCGAACATAGACATTGTGAGCGCCAGAATTACTGGTTCTTAACAAATTTTTAAGTTCAGATATTTTAATGTAACACAATCCATTTCTCCAAACTAAAATGCTTCGTTCAAATGAATTTTTTATCCCCGTAAGTGTTCTGGAGCTTAAACAATCTAGTAAGGCAGGATTAAATTCTATAGTATGCTGATGCATATTAATATCAAGAGCAGTTAATGTATAAAAATTTGATGATGGAAAATTCGCACTCATAGTTCACCACCGGTTAACCGCTTGAATACGTTATTAATATCCTCGCACACCTTATTGAAATTTATATCATTTTCAACGTTAACGTTTTTGTCTGGATGAAAAATACTTAGATAAATCTTCCTTAGATCATTTGCTTTCCTCTTGTCAACCATGTGTACTTTTTTTATTCCAAGATACTTGTCAAATATTTGATTGTTTTCTTTGAAATAGAATGCAATCTCATGAATTCTATTTTTAAAATAACAAGTGTTTTCACCATCTTCCAATAGTGAATTTTTATTGACAATTCTAACCCCTACATTTGATTTTTTAATTAACTCCATTTGACACTCCTTTATGAAATATTACACATATAGTTATGCTTTCTATGTGAGTAAATACGCTGCATCAATAACCAAGTTTTTTTAATTCAGTGGAAAGCCTTTTTAAACTTTCATCTAAATACTCCTTGTTTTCTTTAATCTCTTTTTTCATTAATTCTATATGATGCTTTAGATCCGGATTATCTGTTGAACGATGTACCGGAAAATCATCCGTAGATGTAAGGTTATTATTATTACGACAGTAATCCATTGCAATGCAGATCAACGATGCTAAATCTATAACTCGGTGAAGTGGTAACTCTTCTGATTGACGGGACCATTTATCCCCTGGGTTTCGCCAGACCTTGGCCGACAGTTCTGTCCAACCCGCTGTATTCCATTGAGCAATACCAATGGACAAGCCCATAGCGTCGGTATCACCGACATAAGGTCCATCAATTTTGTCGTAATTTGGGACTTCCAAAATGGGTTTGTGCTTAAGATGTGTTGGGATTTTCATTATTGACCTTACTTAGTAATGTTTGTGAATTCTATAATCACATAAATTATAAACGTTTGTAAAGTGAAAGTTAATGTCAATATAAGCTATACCCTAACCTGACGTCAGGCCGGACAGTGAAAAACTGTCAGAATAAAGTCACTCTGCATATTTATTGACACAAGTAATTAAAGGTCATAGATTCTTTCCTGACACATTCAGTATTGGAGGCGTATGAAAGGTCAACGTATTGGCTATATCAGGGTAAGTAGCTTTGACCAGAACCCAGAGCGGCAATTGGATCAGACTCAGGTGGATAAAGTCTTTGTCGATAAAGCATCGGGTAAAGATACCCAGCGGCCAGAGCTGGATTCACTGTTGTCATTCGTGCGTGATGGAGACATCGTGGTGGTTCATAGTATGGACCGGCTGGCTCGTAACCTGGATGATTTGCGCCGTCTGGTACAAAAGCTTACCCATAAGGGTGTGCGTATCGAATTTGTTAAAGAATGTCTGACATTCACTGGCGAAGATTCACCGATGGCAAACCTGATGCTCTCAGTGATGGGGGCTTTTGCCGAGTTCGAACGTTCTTTAATCCATGAACGTCAGCGTGAAGGCATCGCTTTAGCCAGGCTGCGTGGAGCTTACCGTGGACGGAAAAAATCACTGTCCTCAGAACAACAAATTGAAGTTCGACGGCGAGCAACAGAGGGTGAGAAAAAAGCGCAGCTTGCTCGCGAGTTTGGTATTAGCCGTGAAACGCTGTATCAGTATCTGAAACAGTCTGATTAACATCTCATTTTTATGTATTCGTATGTGAGCCGTAGCCAGGGAGGCACTTTTGCCAGCAGATTTTTTAAACGCGGAACAACGTGCCAGTTATGGTCGGTTCTCTGGTGAGCCTAATGACATTCAGCTTGCTCGTTTCTTTCTGCTGGACGAAGTGGATATGGATTTCATTAACAACCGGCGCGGAAGGGCAAACCGTCTGGCAGTGGCATTGCTGATTGGCAGCGTTCGATTTCTTGGCACATGGCCTTATGACTTGTCAGCGATCCCGACCAACGTACAGTGGTTTGTTGCCCGACAGCTGGGAATATCCGATACGGGCGTTCTGTCCGACTACTCCAGAAGAGAAACTACGCTGCGTGAACATCAGGCACTGATCCGTCGTCAGTATGGCTATCGTGATTTTTCGTGGCCGTGGACTTTCAGATTGAGCCGGTTACTGTTCACCCGCAGCTGGCTCAGCAACGAACGACCGGGTCTGCTTTTCGATCTGGCTACCAGTTGGCTTCTGCAAAATAAAATACTGTTGCCGGGCGTCACCACGCTGACCCGTCTGATATCCGAAATACGTGAAAAATCAGCAGACAGGCTCTGGTCACGTCTGTCCGGGCTGGCATCAGGCGAGCAGTGCTCATTACTTGAAGAACTGTTACAGGTGTCTGACGGAGTACGAACCTCACGTTTTGATCAGTTAAGAAAAGGTCCTGTTGCCATCAGTGGCCCAGCATTTAATCAGGCCGTTGCGCGCTACCTGAAACTGAAAGCATTTGGCATGCAGGATCTCGACTTCACCGGTATTCCTCCGGTGCGTTTCAATGCACTCGCCCGGTATGCTGATATGATTTCAGTGTACAAAATAGCCCGGATGCAGCCCGCAAGACGAACAGCGATGCTGGTTGCGTTTGTCCGTTCCTGCGAAATATCGGCACTGGATGACGCGCTGGACGTTCTGGATGGGATTATCGCTGATATCGGCCGGGAGGCGAAAAAAATTGGGCAGAAAAAACGACTGCGGACACTAAAAGACCTTGATAAGTCGGCATTAGAACTGGCACATATCTGCTCGGTGCTCCTGGATGAAAATATTGACAGTGAGTTGCTCCGCTCGACGATATTCGGGAAATTTCCTCCGGCCAGGCTGGCCGATACCATCGCATTTATAAACACCATCGCCCGACCTTCTGACGCCAGTTTTCACGATGAAATGGTGGAGCAGTATGGGAGAGTCCGTCGATTTCTTCCCAGTTTGCTGGAGAATATTGAATTCAGCGCCGCTCCGGCAGGTGAAACAACGCTGGAGGCTATACGCTACCTTGCGGCGATCAGGTCAACCCGGAGGCAGCATATTGATGATGCGCCAATGGCGATAATTACCGGCCCCTGGAAACGACTCTGCTATGGCAAAGACGGCCATTTATCCCGACAGGGCTATACCCTTTGTGTTATGAATAAGTTACAGGACAGTCTGCGACGTCGGGATATTTACGTCGCACGGAGCGAGCGCTGGGGAGATCCGCGGGCTAAACTTCTCCAGGGGCAGGACTGGCACACCAACAGAGTGCAGGTATATCGCTCCCTTGGGCATCCTCTCAACGCCGGAGAGGCCGTCAATGCACTGACCAGGCAGTTGGACACTGTGTACCGACAGGTCGCTAAAAATTTTGCCGATAATCAGGCTGTCTCACTGGATTTCACCGGTAAACGCACGAAGCTGACCATTACTCATCTGAACGGACTGGATGAGCCGCCGACGCTGAAGTTACTCTCGAAACGTATATCTGACCTGCTGCCAATTGTCGATCTGACAGAACTCCTTCTCGAAATTAACGCGCATACCGGGTTTGCAGATGAATTTACCCATGCAAGCGAGGCTGGCGCACGTATGGATGATCTGACCGTCAGTATTTGTGCCGTATTGCTGGCTGAAGCCTGTAATATTGGTATGGAGCCCTTTATTCGACCTAATATCCCGGCACTGACTCGTTATCGCCTGAGCTGGACCAAACAAAATTATCTCAGAGCAGAAACGCTGGTAAAAGCAAACGCTAGACTGGTTGATTATCAGTCTACACTGCCTCTGGCTCAGAAATGGGGCGGTGGTGAGGTAGCCTCTGCCGACGGCATGCGATTTATTGCCCCGGTAAGAACGGTACATGCAGGCCCTAATCGAAAATATTTTGGTTCCAGCCGTGGGATCACTTGGTACAACTTCATTTCAGATCAGTACTCCGGATTCCATGGCGTTGTCGTTCCAGGCACGCTAAGGGATTCCATTTTCGTGCTGGAAGGGCTACTGGAGCAGCAAACCGGACTAAACCCGACGGAGATAATGACAGATACGGCCGGTTCCAGTGATCTGATCTTCGGTCTTTTCTGGTTACTGGGCTATCAGTTTTCCCCCCGTCTGGCTGATGCAGGAGCCTCTGTATTCTGGCGTGTGGATAAAGATGCAGATTATGGCGTGCTGAATGATATCGCCCGCAATGCTGCGAATGCCCGGAAGATAGAGCAACATTGGGATGACATGATGCGCATAGCTGGCTCCCTGACGCTGGGGACAATTCGGGTGTCAGTTTTGATTCGTTCGTTGCTGAGCAGCGATCGCCCTTCAGGATTAACACAGGCAATTATCGAAGCCGGGAAAATAAATAAGACACTGTATCTGCTGAATTATATTGATGATGAGGATTACCGACGTCGCATTCTGACCCAACTTAACCGGGGAGAAAGCAGGCATGCCGTCGCCAGAGCCATTTGTCACGGGCAGAAAGGCGAGATCAGAAAGCGCTATCAGGATGGGCAAGAGGAACAACTGGGCGCTCTGGGGCTGGTGACCAATGCCGTCGTGCTCTGGAATACCATTTATATGCGGGCGGCACTGGCACATTTACGTGATGAGGGCGAAGCCATTAGCCATTAATGAAGACGATGAGTCTCGGCTGTCACCACTGCGCCATGCGCATATTAATATGCTGGGTCACTATACATTCACGCTGGCAGAACAGGTAACAAAAGGACCGCTAAGGCCACTTAAGCAAGCGGAAGAGAGCGATGAATGGCCTTTATAATTATCTTTCGTCATGGCAGCGAAAATACCATTCTGGTTAAAAAACATACTTAACGTACATTTTCGTACGGTTGGGCTTCAGACCCCACAATCAACAGGCCGTTCGGGGCTTCGGGCCAGTCCTTGCCCGGTGTGGTGATGACCATGCCGGGGCGCAGCATCATGCTGTTGCATTGGCCCTCAAAGGTGATTTGCTCCGTCAGGTAACGTTCCTGGCGACGCTTGGCATACCACATGCCCTGCCCCGGCTCCGTACTGTACTCCTTGCCCGGTTCGGGATACGATTCCCCCCAGCGGTAATCCTCGGCAACCAGTGCAGGATAGTCGGGGTTGGTCTCCGTCACCGCCAGCATGTCGCTCTGCGCACGCGGGTAATAGTCGTCGTTGACGGTCACCTTTCTCGGGATGGCCTTGCGGGTTACCGACATCCCCCAGACTGACTCCTGCCCGCCGTCAAACAACCCGGCGGGGTGACGGAAGGGAATGGCCCCCTTTTTCGCAAAAGCGTGCGCATTATCCGCCAGGACCATCACATCGCAGTGGTTCTCCTCGTCGTATTCAAAAAAATAGGAGACACCACCGTCAGCCAGACGGCGTGCAATATGGGCATATTCACTCTCTCCGTACTGGATCATTATGGGTTTGAGGGGGTACTGGTCACGGAGCGCGAAGCGGAAATCCAGCCGGTCCATGTTGAAACGCAGGAGGGTGTTCTCCATCATGCTGATAATACTGTCATTCTGGTAGACCGCGTTATTTACGCCTTGGGTCAAACGAGCCAGACGATGCTCAAGGGTCACGACATAACGGGTTTCATCGGCGGAGGTGCCGCACTGACGGAACTGGGTGATCACCCCCGGCAGAATACGCGGTTTGACCGATTCCCAGGGCTTGCCATCGGGGTACATCAGAAACAGGGCGGAATAGTTGATGATGGGGTGCGCGGGAATATCTTTGGTCGCGCTGGTAAATTCAATCTCGTAACGCAGAATGGTGCTGATGGCCTCAACACCCGAAAATCTCAATACCGAAATCCCGATCCCCGGCTGCTTGGCCTCCAGGTTGGGAAAGCGCAGTTGGTAATGGTTATGGATCGGATATTTACCACCGGCAAGAATGTAGTCCTGAATGCTCATTGTTCAATTCCCTTTAACACAACGCCATCGTCAGGGAACCGTTCACCAGGAGCCGACGTTATCGCTGTGACGTTAATCCACCGTCTGAAATCCAGACCCGCCATTGTATAAAATTCAAGGGGTCTTGCCAGCTTTTTTAACCGGCATAATTGCTGGGCTGGGCCGCACTTTTGCACACAGACAGGTCATAGGTACCCGAAAAATGGAGATTTATAGGAATGTTCTCGGCAATGTCACAGCAGGCAGATACAACGATACCAGACAGGGAGATAACGGTAGCCGGCAAAAAGTAAAGAGGCTCTTGTAACAGAAAGGTCACCCTGCATGTGCGAATTTATCAGGCATGACAAGCACTGAGGATGAAGGCGGTTTACCAATAAAGTACAGTGCAAGACTGTACTTTAGTCTATCTATCATTCATTAATAAAACACCCTATTGTTTCTGCATAAGAATTAAAGTGTTTTGAATGCGAAAAAAACTGATCCTGCTTGGAGGATCAGGTGCCAAATTGGCCAACACCAGGGAAATTTTCACCATTATTGCGAATAGCCGATAACCTGTCAATTTTAGTCTCATTCTGTAATAACCGAGTGAGGCTACAGGGGTGTTTCTGGCGAATAAAAAAAATCCTATCACACTGTTATTTAAAAATTAATTCAAAAACCTCAATCAAGGTCCTCTCTCAAGGAGGGGATAGCATCATACGCCCATTCCATTCTGCTGACGTGCTTACTCTTTATCTCGCTATTTTCCCTTTTGATATTAAGGAATTGATGCTGGCTTCTCAGAATAAGGTTAAACAGCGCCTGTATTTAAAGAGTTGCGGTCATCAGTATCACACTCTCCTGTTCACGTCATGAAATACCCGCGTGTCGTTCAGATAAGCATTCATAGGGGTATGACAATTATCCCGCTGCAAGATCTTATGCTATACTCTTCACATTACGATGGATTTTTATCAAGGAGATACTTGGGTGTCCACTTCATTTTTTAATAATACGTTTATTAATACCTCCATAAAAAATTATTTAGAGAAGAATCTAAAAGCTTTTCATAATATCAAATACGCTTATGCCATTATGAATAAAAAGAATCCGAATGATTTCGCTATCATTTCGAATAGAACAGAATGGTTTGATTTTTACATCAAGAATAACTTTCAGTTCATCGATCCGGTTCTGATCACGGCCTCATACCGTTTCACCCCCTTTTTATGGGATGAGAACATCATGATCAGCTCAGGATTAAAAATGCCCAAAATTTTCGACATGGCTAAAAACTACGATGTCATTAATGGGTATACGTTTGTCCTGCACGACCATAATCATAACCTGGTGGTTCTCTCTCTCATCATGGACAAGTCTTGTGACGATAATATAGAAAAAACAATCGTCGACAAAAAAAATGACATTCAAATGCTCTTGTTGGCAACACATGAGAAATTAATCGCCCTCTATCAGGAGGTGAACGATCCACATCACGTCGATAAGAAAAGCCAGAAAGAAATCCTCTCCAAGCGTGAAAATGAAATACTTTACTGGGCAAGCATGGGAAAATCCTACCAGGAAATCGCCCTCATCCTGGAGATCAAACTCACCACAGTAAAATACCATGTGGGTAATGCCATCAAAAAACTAGGGGTGACCAATGCCAAGCATGCCATAAGGCTCGGCGTTGAGTTGAAACTGATCAGACCGGTTCTCCCTGACGCGGAATGAAAATGGCCACACGTTTAATGCGTGACTCGAGAGGGGGGATTTTTTGTTGATACGCTTTATCAACAGGTGTTGATTATGCTCATCGACAGGCATATGGATCAGATAAATATTCTGACGCTTCTCCGATAGCCCCTTTTCAACAACAGAAACCTGCCAACCGGAGCGTTGAAAGATAATCAGCATCGGGTGACTGACAATCGCATAAATCCCTTCATAGCCCTGGCTTCGTGCATAATTAATCATCGACAGAAAAAGAAGTAAACTGACCGGATGTTGTTGCAGGTGAAGCGCCCTGATGCGTTCTTTATCAATAAATAAACGACTGGCTTCAACATAATGTCCCTCAGGCAAATGCAAATGAGAAAAATAAGGTTTGAATGTATCAATGATCATGTTAGGGAATTTTGTTTCGATAAACCGCAAGCTGCAAATAATCCCTCCGTCATAGACACCAAATATATAGGTGGTGTTTTTATTATCATACCCATCAAACTCCATATTGTGTTCGCAACTGACCCTCCAGTTAAGGCGATCTTTAAATGTTTTCTTCCTGAGCGAAAACAACTCCGCCGAACGGCTCTTGGACAATGAATCATAATCTAAATCAAAAAACTCCATCATATACTCTATTCCCCAAAATTAAATCACATTTAAATATTGTCATAAAAAATGGCGGGCAATTATATCAGAGCCGTTATAACAAGTAAATTCGAAAACCCTGACCATCCTATTTCAGAGCAAAAGTTCATTAAAAAACAATAATCCTGGCGCTTCTTAAGAAAAAACAATGAAATAAAATACAACACAATAATGTTAAAAATACACCTTCTTTCATTTACACTATTTATACTGCCCGTAGTATCGTTATTTATCTGTCTTGAGAACCATGATATTTTTACTGTGTAGTCTGTCAGTACGACACGCTGCATGAGGGACTACATGGCAATATCTGCCTCGTTCAGTGGCGTGGCAGAGAGAGGATCCGAAGAACATCATTCCGCCTGACACAAAAACGAGGGACCGATGAATAACGATGCCGTTTCGCCGCTAAACTATACGCAAGAAGCCCTGGAACATCTCGACGATATGGAAAGAGCGATATACCGTTCAGCCCCCTATTCCGCCCATGTCATCCGTAACTTCGCGGACATGCTCAAGGACAGCCCTAAATTTATTTTAACCAACTGCGCAGAATTCATCGCTCCAGAAGAAATGCGTCAGACCCATCTTGATCTTGCCCGATTACCCTATCCCGTGGTCACTTTTGAGATCCCCTGGGTGAAAGAGGCCGCTCTCGAGCACTATACGGATTTTCCAACCCGACTGTCGACCAAACGCATTGCCTTGTGCTGGGAACTGAATGCCGCATTCGAACCTGTCCCAGGCTGCAACAAGGTGTCACATCTTTATCCCGGTGGCGGAGTCTTCATCGTGCCAATCTATTGGACAGACCACGACCAACGCTGGCACCCCTGTTATGGCGGGACCTTCTTTCCCCATGATAATACGATGAACAAGGGGAGCAATTTTGAAAATCGGCCCCCGGCCTCTCACATTGCCCTTGACGCCATCAAAGAAGCGGGGTTGATAAAAAAAGGGCAAAACCGGCACTACCGTGCAGAGCCTTTTATTACCCTTCCCGAAATTGCCCATCAGGCAGAATTGATGATGGGCAGTAGAGAAAAGCTGTTTGCCGATATTATCCTCAACACGCGAGACGAATTGTACGCTTTCATTGGTGCCTGCAGCATCCTGAACTGCGCAAACGTCACCATAGAAACGCTGAGGCCAAAGGATTTTGCTGCAAAACCGGTCAAAGGGAAAAAAAAGCCCGTCGGCTCCAAACCCCGATTTACCTACAAGATCCTGCAAATCTCCGATGAGAAAAACACCTATGCAGGCCATGACAGAAGCTCTACACCCGGTATACCGTCAAAACGCATGCATCTGCGACGTGGCCATATCAGAAGACTGGCAGAACGCCTGATCTGGGTGAGGCCCGCTATTATCAATGCAGGGAGCCACACGGGCAGCGTTGCAAAGGACTATCAGGTCAGCACCCGGCTAAAATAAGGCACAGCGACCCTGCAGGGACAGCACGCCGAGTGTTGGTTGAGCCTGCAAGGCACTTGATATTCAACGCAGATGAGGGAAAAAGATGGCAATGGCAGACTTTCGCCGGATGGCAGCAAAAATGGCCCAGCATATGCAGCAACTGGACGCTCAAGGCATCACAGAGCCGCACCAGATAATCCACCTGATGATGGGTTATACCCCCGAATTGCACCAGATCTGGACCGGCACCACCGATAAAGAGTTGATGGCATTAGCACAGGAATACCCAGGCTTTTATCGCTACGCCCTCATCATGGAAACCGCATTTGAACAGGAGAGTCAGAAGCCATCGCGGCCTTATGACAGCCAGCCTGAATTCTCGGTGGCGAACAAACAGACCCTGGAACAGATACTGACGACAGCGGCCAATCTGGAACGCGGCTACCTCGCTTATCAGGGACTGGCCCTGTCGGTATTTGACGAGCAGATAATCCAGCTTTACCAATCTCTTCAAGTATGGCAGGAATGTGTGGAGAACTTCAGGAACACATTGAATGCCGATGAAAACGTGACGCCGATGCAACGTGACTACGTTCGTGCCGGATTGACGCGAATGGCCGATCGGCTTATGGATTTACAGGCCAGACTGCAGGGCCGTAAAAATGACACCCCGGAGTAAAGCGTGAGTAAAGAACACGCCCTATCCGATCTCCACCCAGACTGAATTCAGTCCTGAGGAATGATGACTAAAACCGACGCCGGGCATTTACTTGCCCTTCATTTATCTGCGGCTGATATTACGTCAACCTGGAGGGTTCTGACCGCACAGGAAGGGGTTGAGCCTTTGTATTACAATCAGGCTATTTATACCGACAAGGTGTGTGCGGAAGGTTTGCTGCGTCATAACCAGACATTGCTCGCTTTCTTCTTTGTCACAAAAAGAAATGACAGCGGCTCACTTGTGATAATGAAACAGAGGTTCGAAGCTGCGGATAAACAACAGCTAAGAGGGATCCTGCGATTACGCTCCGAATCGCTGCACAACACCCGCGGCATGCTCACCTGTGACTTTCTGAGGGCAAGATCTGATCGCGGTTTATAAAATAGTATCAATGTGCGCGGTTTAAACGTGAATTTTTGGTCAGTCATCCATGATATCAACAGCCAAAGTTTTCACCCGTTGACGCAGAATTTCCGCTGGTAGCATATCGATCTCTGACAACATAGCCGCCAGGGACAAGGCCTGAATAGCCAACACAATCCCCCTCGGTGGGCTTGCCTGTTCATAACGGATGTAGGTGCGCATCGAGATACCAAATTCCTCCGCCGTCCGTCTCTGCGTCCAACCCAGACCCGTTCGCCAGAGTTTCAACTCGAATCCTGTCATGACTGCCCCTACAAAATATGCCATTTTGTCACATTCTAATAGTTTGAGATTGTACGCCGCAAACCTAGATTTTTCCGCCGCCTGTCACTGTGGGCTTTGTCACACAAGCGACCGATTGAGTGACCCCCGCTAAGCCGTCGTTTTAGACGTTAAACCCTGTCATAAAACCCGTAACTTATTCAACATGGGGTTCTTCGCCGGAACCGCCGAAATTTCCGGCATCAGGGATTAGACGACTTTTTGAGCATATTTTCATATACTGATGCGTACGATTACGGTGCCATCAATGAGAATTGATGCGTACCAGCTATATGAGACGTTGCGATCAATATTTTTTCGCGCCGAATAGTCATTGCTTTACTGTCCGGTTAACGGCGGTCTTATGTATAGACCGCCAAAAATGGGGTCGTCATGAGCAAATTAAATAAAGAACCTATCCTGGGACTGGATGATGAGGAAATAGCCCTGCTTATCGATGCACTGACAGCGCTACGCGCCGAACGCGGGAAAGTCTGGAATACGGCCTGTGACATAGCTCAGGTGGCGAACAAGCGTCCGCCATCGCTGAAAAGGTATGGTATTGATGACATTATACGGCTGGCTCGTCGGCTGGGTGCCAGAAAAACGCACTGGCTGGATTGATACGGGCTGCGATCATTTCCTCCAAAAGTCCCACCGTTATGATCTACCCTATTGATTACATTAATTATGGCGTTGGATTTCCGTCATAAGAACCTGATACTTGTACCTCTGCATCTCCCCATTGCTCATGTTCCGGTTCGTCAGGGTCAAGGTACTTGCGGCACTTGGCGTGAAGCCAGATATTCATAGGCCGCAGATTAACAACTTCCACTTCGTCAAATTCAAAATCGGCATTATCAATGTAAGCGGCTCACCTGAACCGTATTGACGTTTATTCAGCAGTAAGGTCGATTTTCCATGGCAGCAGCTCACGAACCCGATTAGCTGGCCAGCTCTGGATATGGCTGATGACATACCGAAGCCATGCCTCTGGATCTACCTTGTTTAGCCGACAGGTACCGATCAGCGAGTACAGGATTGCTGCCTGTTCACCACCGCTGTCCGAACCGGCGAACAACCAGTTTTTCCGGCCCAGAGCCACACCGCGCAGCGCGTTTTCCGCGATGTTGTTGTCGATTTCCGCCCATCCGTTACTGCAGTACAGATTCAGCGCATCCCACTGTTTCAGCAGGTAGGCGAACGCTTTCGCCGTATCTGAGTGGCGTGACAGCACCTTCATCTGCTTCTGTATCCAGTCGTACAGCGACTGCATCAGCGGGAGGGTTCTGGCTTTTCTGACCGTCAGTCTTTCGTCTGCCGGACTACCGCGTATCTCCGCTTCGATGGCGTACAGTTCACTGATGCGCTTCAGCGCTTCGGTTGTGATGTCTGTCGGGATGCGGACATGGACGTCGTGGATTTTCCGGCGGGCGTGTGCCATACACGCCGCTTCGCTTATGCGCCCATCTTCGTAAAGCGTATTGTAGCCACCGTACGCATCAGCCTGCAGGATACCGCTGTATCCGGTCAGATGGTGTTGTGGATGAACACCCTTTCGATCAGGTGAGTATGCGAACCATACCGCCGGCGGTAGCGGTGAGCCTGCGTTGCGATCATCCCGTACGTACACCCACAGCCGTGCCGTCCGGGTTTTGCCGCTACCCGGCTCCTGTACCGGCACCGGGATATCGTCGGTATGCACCTTCCCCGGCATCAGCACATACTGGCGCAGCAGTTCCCAGAGCGGCTCCAACAGTTCGCTCACTGCACCGGACCAACGCCCCAGCGTGGCCCGACTCAGCTCCACGCCCTGACGGCGGTATATCTCCGACTGGCGATAGTGAGGTGTATGTTCTGCGAACTTCGCCGTGACGATGCGCGCCAGCAGACCCGGGCCAGCGTAGCTGCGTTCGATGGGTTTTGATGGCATGGATGCCTGAACGATGTGGTCACATCGGCAACAGGCCAGTTTTGGCCGCTGCGTTTCGATAACCTTAAAAGCGCTGCTGATGAGCTCCAACTGTTCCGAGACATCGCAGCCAAGCGGATTCAGGCCACCACCACACGCCGGACAGGCGATTTCCGCTGGCGGCAGATTGCGGGTTTCACGCGGGAGTGATACCGGCAACGGTTTGCGGGCCGAAGACTGGCGTAGCGGTTGTGGCATATCCGGGTCATGCTGTTCGCCCAGCACTTCCGCCATCTCTTCCTGCAGTGCACCGATACGCTCCTGTGCCTCACACACCTGGCGTTCCGTTTTCTGGCGCAGCTTTTCAGAACTTTTACCGAACTGCATACGCTGCAGTTTGACGACCAGGGCTTTCAGCCGGTTGATTTCGCTGGCGTAAGCCGCCACCCGCTGTGAGAGCAGCCGGTTATACTCCGCCATCTGGCGAAGACTTTGTTGCTGAGCGTCCAGCAGTGCCCGAAGTCGGGTATTCTCGTCGAGGAGTGAACGATCCATTCTTCTACATTACAGCAGGTTATATGCGTATTCCAGGTCGTTCCATCCGCTGCGGATGTTTCCAGTTAATGCCTTCCAGTAACATGGACAACTGGGCGGGTGTCAGATGTACTTTTCCGTCGCGGGTCACAGGCCAGACGAAGCGCCCACGCTCCAGCCGTTTGATGAACAGGCACAGGCCGTCAGCATCAGCCCACAGAACTTTAATCATGTCACCCCGGCGGCCACGGAAGATAAAAACCTGCCCGGAGAAGGGATTATCTTTTAGCGCATTCTGCACTTTAGATGCCAGACCGTTGAACCCGTTGCGCATGTCGGTGACCCCTGCCACGATCCAGATACGTGTTCCTGCGGGCAACATGTTCATTGTGCACCGGCCTTCATTTCACTGATCAACATGCGCAGAAGCTCGGGTGTCAGGCTCCCGCGGATACGCAGTATTCCTGAGGGAAGCGCCAACTCGCAGCAGGGTTCCCCGATGGACTGTTGCGATATGGCCGGTGTCGGCTGTTCAACCACCGTCGTTGTTTCAGTCAGTGTAACGGGCAGGAGCAATGGCCCATCACCCCGTGGGCGCAGAAGCCCACGTCTGTAAAGGTTACGCCAGTTGAACAACAGGTTGTCGTTGATACCGTGTTCACGCGCCAGTTGCGCCACATTAGCGCCGGGCTGAAGCGACTTTTCTGCCAGGTTGATTTTAAAATCACGAGGAAAGTTGGGCCTGCGAGGCCGTTTGCGTACAACGGGCTCTTCCGACAAAACAGGCTCAGGGGGGGCAGATACCTCAGACCTGACTGTTGTGGTACGCGCTGGATAAAGTAGGGCTTCGAGCTTGGCAGAGGTCATGCCCTCAGGCAATGGCCAGCTAATCCCCTGTTTTCTGAAGCGAACAAAGAGATCACAGATGGTGCTTTTGGGAATGCCAAGCCGGCGGCCAACTTCGACTCTGGATATACGCACATCAAGATGTAAGTGCAATGCATCAAGGAGCAAGGTCCGGTATTTCACAGCGATAATGTCCATTATGAATGATGGACATCATTTTCTCTGAACCGGAGAGATATCGACAGACGGTCTAAATGAGCCGCTTACTTATCAATTAGCCAGTCCTGAATAATTTCTTGGAGATCATTATCGTCAAGCTCTATTTTGCGCTCAACAAATCCTTCGTCTTTATAGTATTTAACAGGGAAAACCGTCCGCATTTTCAACTGTCCTCTGTCCGTTGAAGTAAGCCTGAACATCGCATTTAAACTGGCAGTAACCCGGTCACTGGCCCAATGATATACAAAATTTTGGCGGCTTTCCGCTTACAATATCCAAAATATTATGCGTCACGGAAATTTCGGCGTTTCCAGAGTACAAATCCAATGAATGGCTGGATCTTCCATCAGACGAAGAAGATCGCAAAGGATCCTTTTTTGCCCCTCCCTCCTGCAAAGCAGGTCTTTTTTCGTTGCTGGACGCACCACAGGTGCATGGATCGCAACGAGCCGTTGCGATAGTTGTCTTACAACCGAAAGAGCTACCTTGGCTTTTCTAGCAATGATGATGTAGGTTCCATTTTTCACCGTGGGACCCACTGGTTTCCAGTGGGGGCTATCGTAGTGACTATCATAGTAACTTTAGCTTTTTCCCATACTCAGGTTATCCACATATCTACAGACCTGTTTTTTAAAGATTTTTTTATATTTATTTTTAAAAGATTTTAAAGCTTTTTAGGGTTCATGGAGCCCTTGCTGGGCGCGGCCTTCAGACCTGTCAATATGGGAAACAGCTCAACGTTGTATGGGAAGAAGATAAAGTTACTGTGGGTAATAGGATAAGTTGCTATGGGTAATACCTAAAGTTTGCATGGGAAACACCTAAAGTTAGTTTTATTTCATGGCAAGTATGGGAAATACCCTAAGTATGCCTTGACCCGGCTGTTAACCTGGTGCAACTATGGGTACATTAAAAACAGCCCATAGATAGCCATATGAATGAAAATAAAGGGATTGTTAAAACCAACCGCCCTGCCATTGCCCAATCGAACGAACTCACCGAGGCAGCTTACTATCTCTCACTACAGGCAAAACGTGTACTGTGGTTATGTCTGATGGAAACCTACCGGCAAGAAGATCACCCCGGCACATTTACCGTTCGAGTTGCCGATTATCAACGCTTGTTCAAGGTAAGTCAGGCAACAGCCAGTACCGATGTCAGAAAAGGCATTGATGCGCTGTCAAACAGCTCTGTCACCTTCTTCCCCTCTGAGGGAGAGTACGAAGAACGGAAGCGGCCATGGTTGGCGGAAGCAGGCTTAAAGCGCGGGCGAGGCTCGTGGAATATTGAGTTCAATAATAAAGTCATGCCCTATCTACTGGATCTCAGCAGCCAGTTCACGACCTACAATCTGTATGATTGTGGCCGTATTAACAGTGTAAGAGCGATCCGGCTTTATGAAAGCCTGTGCCAATACCGTAAATCGGGTATATGGATTACGACTCCAAACTGGCTGGCTGAACGCTATCAACTCCCCCAATCACAGCGGGACAATTTCGCGGAAATGAAACGAACCTTCATCAAACCGGCGTTGGATAAAATCAATAAAGAAACCCCCTTGTCCGCTTCAATGTCAGAAACCGAAGACGGCAGGCTGATTTTCACCATCATCACCAAAAACCCTGAGCCAACATTACCTGGTATGTGAACTTTAGCTATTTCCCACATATCACCCTCTCGGTATCACTTTAGCTATTTCCCATAGCGGAGCTAACTTGAGCCATTTCCCATAGTGAGTTGCGTCGGCAATGCAGGCCAACAGGTTTCCATCAGGCGGGTTGGGCTAATGCCATCAGCCGAAAAAGAAAAGGCATGGGGTCATTCACACAGGCTTCTAGCTGCCAGCCACAGCGGCCCAAAAGTTTCTCAAACCCTGCCACATTGCCGGTCACGCGGGCCATAAGCGGCATAATTTGCTTACCCTCATCATCAAAAGCCACATCCAATGAGGATCGGGACACAAAGACCCCGTTTAGACGGGGATTCATTGCCACGGCATTCCGGCCGGTCCATTCCCTGTCAATCAGCAACCGGTAAACCCACTGCATCTCTTTAGCGGTTTCGAGGGCGTATGTCAGCCTGAACAAATCATTCTGCTCAGACAGTTCACCCGTGCAGGAACGCCACAGGTAATCAAGCTTGTGACGCAGCTTTGCTCTGGCCCCCAGCGTTCTCCCTTGCTTAAGCAGTGGAGTAAGAGACAGGACGTAGTCGGACTATTTTCCTGCCTCTCCTCCCCGAACCGGACGTGCGCCTCTCAGCGCATCCGGCTCTCCGTCTAAATGCTGTCCAGTGCCATAGCCACTTCAGCGTAGCGCGAGGTCCATGTATTTCTGGATTCTGTCCTCAGATAGGGGTTACCTTCGGGATTCCTCCAACGAAAACTTTTCTTACCTTGTCCGACCATACGGTACAGTATTTCACCACAGAGACTGCCATTGTTAGCCCTGCCAAACAGAATCCAGGTTCTGTTCATGCCTGGTTTTGGTGTTTTACACCACATGCGCATCAGTTGCTTGATACTTTTCCGGTATTTATGAGCCAGCCAGTAAGCCAGTTTCCAGAACACAACCCGGTCAATATAACTGAATATTTTGGCTTTGAAGTCCACAAATTGATAAAACGCACTCCAGCCTTTCAGTTTACGGTTGATTAACTCAACCATACTGACTTTACTCTCACTGTAGTTGCCTGATAATAGTGCCGTCAGCGATGCTGCGAAGTTTTTGGCCCGATCTTTGGGGATCGTGGTGACTACCCGCATTTTGCCATAGCGGCTACGTTTACGGATAATCCGATGTCCCAGAAAAACGAAACCATCGTTAACATGAGTAACTTTTGTCTTTTCCATGTTTAGCCTGAGTTTCAGGCTATCTTCGAGCACACCCCGGCATTCCTCCCGGATGGTCAGCGCATCTGCTTTCGTGCCCTTGACGATGATTACAAAATCATCGGCATAACGACAATATGTGACGGCTGGCCTGAGTTGCCTGTGCTCCGGTATCGCTACCGCTTGTCCATTCCGGACAGACCGGTTCCACTTTTCTCTCTCTTTCCTGCTCTCAGCACTCAGATAATGCTTATGCAGGTACTTATCGAATTCATTTAACATGATGTTCGATAGCAAAGGTGATATGACACCTCCCTGCGGTACTCCTTCGCTGGCAGCGCGGAAAAGCCCGGCATCAACGTGACCCGCTTTGATCACCCGCCATAGCAGGATCATGAAACGTGCGTCTCTGATCCTCCGTCGTATGGCTTTCATCAGCAGGTTATGATGTACCGTATCAAAGTAACTGGATAAATCTCCCTCAATGATCCAGCGCCCTCTGGCTTGCCCACAGTCTGTAAGTTGCAGTTTTACAGTACGTATCGCATGGTGGACACTGCGTTCAGGTCTGAAACCATAGGAAAGAGAGTGAAAATCACACTCCCAGATCGGTTCCATGGCCATCAGCATTGCCCGCTGAACAATGCGGTCACGCAGCGAGGGTATACCCA
Organism: Serratia sp. MMO-28; assembly: GCF_037199905.1. NCBI lineage: Bacteria > Pseudomonadati > Pseudomonadota > Gammaproteobacteria > Enterobacterales > Yersiniaceae > Serratia > Serratia sp. MMO-28. The sequence continues at coordinate 49,584 of NZ_JBBCVB010000017.1, read as the reverse complement.
AAGGACGTTGTTTACCATTTGCCTTGGGTATATAAACCCTTCTGGCAGGGAGTGGTCGATAGCTACCCGAAAGCAACTCATCTCTGAGATTATTCAATTCCTCAGTTAGTCTGACCTGCAATTTTAGCCTGTCGACCCCATCCACACCGGGGGTATGAGCCCCTTTTGTGCAGAGCGTAAGTCGTGCTGCTTCAGCAAGCCAGTCCGGGTGGGTAATCAGACGCAACAACCTGTCCACCCGGAAGGATGGATCTGTTGTCGCCCATGTGGCTAATTTGCGTTGCATTTCACTGATTATCAAAGGTCTTCACCTCATTTGGTCAGTTATATTACTCAACAAATACATTTAAACTGCCTCCCTTCGCCATGTAATGGGCTTTCCCCATTTCGGACTACTACGGAAGCTCCGCCAGTCAGTACGGCATCAGGGCCATGCCCCCTTAACATCCGTCACTGACCTTCCCCGGTTTATCTGTCTGGACTCAGACATACTGATTAGGTTGCCCATCGCACTCTTTACCCTTGCTTGCCGCAAGTTGACAGGAAGCAGCAGCCCGTTCTGTGGTGGGACTGCTGTCCCGGCATCCCAAATGGTTGTCAGAATGCCTTCGTACCGACAGTACCTTACGTTCTGTCGGTTCCTCCTGTACGGCTTATCAGGTCACGTAAGCCGTGGTGACATTTCAACCCTCAGAGGCGGATTAATGGGTTCATGTTCTTCAACCTTTCAGCACTCAATCTTGGAGATCGTCTTGGCTTAGTGACCTCGCCTCAATCCCCTTTGTCAGCGGGTTACATTACCCTGCGGGCATGCCGCAGGTCACTGCCGCTCAGATTCACCATTGCCACAACCAATGGGATCGGCAAGTTGCTCATCATGAGTAATCTGCACGATATTCCAGACAAACTCGTGGTTCATATTGAGCATCCTTACTCTGCCTGAACTCCGGGCACACACCATTCAATATCAGGTGCTACCTCGCGAGAAAAACGGTGTTGTTTTAACGCAGTGGCCAGCCAGCGAGTCAGAAACAAATTCTCCTGAGATTCAGAGCCCACCAGACCATCATGTTTTGCCAGTTGCAGGGCAACCATCGCACACCACGCCAGGTGGCCGGACTTTTTTGTCAGCAATTCAGTGCTCATGGATTTTTACTTCTCCTGGCGTTATCCATCGGTCGGCCATAAATGAAGGGGACATGGGGTTAATTATAGCGTGGAGATATAGTTAACTAAATGTTTTCAATGAATTTTCAGTTATGCGTTTACGCATGGAGGCGACAAAAGTGGTGCCATATGATGCTGTGGGTAAGGGTCGCCGGAAGCGCGGCAAAGCCGCCCGGATCGATAAGGAGCTTCGATACCCCCCATCCTGCTAGACCGGTCTTTTTGCAGTCTGTAAGCGATATCAGGGTGTAGTTCGCAACGTGCCGTTGCGATGAGGAGCTTGTAGATAAAGAGCTAACTTTGCTTTCCGAACCGGCGAGAGCGCAGCTCGCTGCAAGGGCGGTCATTTATGCCCTTAATTCACAGAAGAAGTGTGATGGAATGAGATCTTTTTAATTAGTTTACTAATTAAAAGATAAAACCTCTGGGTTTTGTTTATTTTGCACATAGCAAAGCTGTCCTTTCCAGATAATGGTCATTTTTCTATTGCAGATAAGAGTGAATAAGAGTGTGATTAACAAGATAGGTGCTGATTATCGGCTTCGTGCTGAAGGTGAGAACATTATTTATGTGTGATCTTTAGACAAATGTAAGCAGGCGGCAAACACAAAAACCGCCTATAGCGGTTGGGAGGTATTTTCACTCTCAAGTAGCGTCAGTGTAAGTTGTCAGGGGGCTCGCGCTCGAGCCCCAGATTAAGTTGATACAGGCGTAAATACGTCTGCCGTTCAAATTCATCGGAGGTCATTTGATAAAGCTCGTCCAGTGGCAGCGTTTTCGTCAAATGGTCAGCCATTGCATGTAATCGATCGTCAAATTCTTGGCGTCCCAGTCTCTTGGCTCGTTTCTGCTTTAACGCCTCACTACGTCGGTGAACGAGCGTAGCGTGACGCATATTTTCATACCAGCGCTTACGTGCAGCCTTGACGCTGATCTCTTCGTCAGGTGCCAGTAGACCATCCGCCTCAGCCATAAGACGTTCAGCTTGCTGTGCGTAAAGTTTATCGAGGTTTACCCCTATCAGTTTCCAAAATTGCTCAGAGAGAACAACATGTTTGGGATACCAGTAACGATTGACGCTGTCCCACTGGACACCCTCCGGTAATTCCAGTAAGCCAAAGCGCATCAATTCCTGAATAAGACGGCATACCCGGCTGATCGTCACAGCGGTTTCAGGAATGACATGCCCGTCGCCATCTTTAGGACTCAGTTCGTCGGCCAACCGGCTGACATTCATGGTCACGACATGCGTCGAGATGTCCGCACTGCTGACAAATAACGGTATGCAGGCATCCAACAAATTCTCCCGATCGGGACGAAAATCACGACTACGTCCAACTGCGTGACGCATATGCACAAAATAGGGATGGCGAGAGATACGCATACGTAGCGATATACGGCCACTTTTTTTGTCGTGTTTGACCAGACGACGATAGGCATGACCAAGCTCACCCGGCAACGGCTTGTATCTTGCCGGCCTACTAAAGAAAGGATTGGGGCACTTGCATGCCGTTGAGTGATCACCCCGTCGGCGCTTGGTGCGTTTTGGACTCGCTTGAGATTGATTTTCATCAATCCACTGCCAATAGGTATCATCCGTCGCAGCACGCTCTAGCGCATCGAAATCGACAGTTTCCCAGGCAGGGTCAGAGGAAAGGTTTTCTGGACTTTTATCAGCCACACCCGCCCGCACTTATGGCGGTGGGGTATTGTTTTCTGAATTGCATGAGTTATAATCTCTCACAGGCCAGCGCCTGCTTTGTGACCCCCTGATATCTGACGCCTTCCGCCAAGTTGATGACAGATTTCAGGGGGTTTTTGCATTCAAGGCCCGTTGCTCTGGTACCTTTTCCCTTGAGCATTTCAGGATATGCCCATCCCATTCGACTATGTCGCTCATGGCAACATAGCCTCTTATTTGTTTGCAGGTCAGTCTGTTACAAAACAGATCTCCAGCATGATTGTCTGCAAATACTACTCGTTTTTTCTCAGCTTGCAAACTATGGATCCGGACTGAACGATCTTGATCACACGAATTTTGAATAATACCATTATAAATCATGGAGCTTAGTGATCAAGGGTAAGGATCTCCAATGATCCTAATGAACTTGAGGGCTGACACTCACCGTTGCGAAAACTCATGTTAAGCCAGTACACACTCTCTCAAGAGCAATTTTCGACTGAAAACCTCCCTTTGAGTGACGTATCTTACCGTCAGCAATGTATTGAGTTACCGTATAAAAACTGTCTTAACGTGTGGATCGTACCTGTCCCTTGAATGCCCCCCTCTCTCATGCGCAGCAAACTCATCATCCAGCGAGCTCACCCAGGCAGCGTATTATCTAATAACGGCTCTGTTAAAGAAGAAATATCGAATAAAGATCACCGTGCTGAATGTCAATGGAATACAGACAAAAAATGAATACAGGAGTTTAAACAAATAGTTGCTAAATACATAACCCAACAGTTCTCGCCACCCTAACTCAGCACCAAAAAAAAGAAGGATCCATATGACAGAATAAAGAAACTGTCCAAACACAATTGAAATCAAACACCGTAACAATAAAAAATTACCGTTAGAGTATAACTTCATCCTGGAATATATGCTGTTATTTATGCCATCAGCCAAAAGAAGGCAGAGCGCATTGATAACAAAAAGGTAGGGAAGGTTAGAAAAGACAAAATTGTAATGTTCTCCACTCCCCTGGTCGATGGAAGATAAGTTTATTGATAAATAAATAAACAAGGAAGCAAATAACAACGATAACGAACCAATCAATATCACATTCCTGGCATGCTTCCTTCCATATATCTCATTAATAGTATCTAATAAAAAAAAGACAATGGAAAGATAAGTATCCCGCCGGGTTGTTTATATCCAAGTATGTTGATCAAATTCGGAGACAAGGGTATTGCAATAAAGAGAGTCACTAAAAAAAGAGCAGATAACATCATGAATGTTAAGGCTTCTCTTCCTTGACGTAGACTTATGGGATTGAGGCTGCTGTAGGCAATTATTTCAGATCTGTCTTGCTCTGAGAAGAAGTCAATTAAGTTTTTTTTTACCATATTGTCAGGTGTCTCATGAAAAGTAGCTCCGTTTTTTTTTACTTTGTAACGAACTACTTTATTGCTTACTTTCTCTAAAAACATTCTATTCCTCACTAAAGAATTCGAAAAATGATATTATCTTCCCTAGCACATTAAAATCGCTTGACTTAATTTCAACTTGTGAGTTATGAATCCATTTAATATTACTGATATTATCTATCCTTGTTGAAATAAATAACTCACCCCTATCTTCTATCAAAAACATCCCACTCCCTTTGGCTGTTTTATCCAGAATAACGTAAGAAGTCCCTTCAAAAATTAATTTATTTTCAAACATTACTCCTTGTAAATCTTTACCATTCGTAAATTCTTCTGGAAATCTGATTTTTGATTCTTTAATAAATGACAACTTCCCCGTTGATTTATTATATTGATATAAGGGAATACGAACTATTTTTTCGCCATCAGAGTCGGGGTTTCCATTGCCGTTGAGCAACCAATCTTTCCTAACACCCAGGGCATTAGCAAAAGCATCAATATGTTTATGAGGTTTACTTATCCCTCCAGAAATCACATTGGATAAATAACCATTTGAAATCCCAACTTTTTTAGATAAATCCGCTTGGGACAACCCACGGGCCCGAATAGCCTCGCTTAGACGTTCTCCAAATGTGCTTTTCATATGCGTTTTTTTAGTTGAACTTTCCTACAAACTAAAAAAAAAACCAAATAATATCAAGTGCATAAAGAATCAAATTGATTCTTTATTGGTTTTTATATTTTCTTTTTGGTTCTTTTTGTGTTTTAATAATTTCCGATTTCACTGATTTACTTATCTTTTCCGCCTAAAAGATCCGTGAATGAGTTGACGTTTTAGCCCACAAAACCGCCCCAACGAAGCATATCAGAACGATGTAGACCAGAGCGCAAACTGTGGCTACGGGCGGGAGACAACAATTTGAAAGCATGCCACATTGATGGCAATTGAGTAACCAATGAAAGACTCAATACCAGGGAGTTTTTCCTGTTTCATCTGAGTTTGTTGCAATGTACCCGCTCTACCGCCAAGAGCTCGGTGTACACCCTGAACAAGAATAGACTGGGCGATGACGCTGTCTGAATGCAAGTGGCTGAGTGAGACAACCACTGTTTCAGCGCTATCGCCCAGTGTATTCTGGCCCCCAGCCGAATACAGAATGTTCCCCCCTCAAGGGGATCGGTTCAGGCGAGAGCATGATGGATATTGAAGAACTTAACGGGCAATCCTGGTATCTGGCGCAGTATATTTCCGGTGGGAAAAACCGCGAAAGGCTTTTCGACTGGCTCTGCGACCAGCACATCACACCTTGGACACCACTAACAATCAGAACCCTCCACCGTACAGATAAAATTAACTGCACACGCAAACGTATTTCACCCTTGTTTCCCGGTTATTTTTTCCTGAAAGCAAATCTGGCCACACAGACCGTCGATAAAATTCGTCGACACTCAGCCTTCTGTGGTTTTGTCATGAACGGTTCACAAATTGCCCCACTTCGCTCCGCCGTCGTTGAAGGCCTGATGAAGCTTCATCCGAACCCGACACTGGCCCCGGAGGCCCAGGATGAACTGGAATCCGCATCCCGAGTTTGGCTGACAACAGCACAGTACCAGTATCTTCTTCGTATGGAGCAAGACCCCCATCCTGTGTCGAGAGTGACACTGCTCATGAAGCTGGTATTCGAGCCCTGTTTGCTGGGGTTCTGATATAACCCACAGCACCCTCCCGTTAACCTGGATCTGAGCAAGGTTCTTTTTAGTCGTCTTCCCGCAACGTCCCTTGCCGGATCCCGGCAAGGGTGTCTGAACCGGTCCCACCGTGAGCCTCCCCCGCTCTTTTAATCGGTTAGCCCTATCTGGCGTTTCCCCCTCTGACGGAGGGAGAGACAGGCACCCTTGCCGGTATTCGGTAAACCTGTTCAATAAAGGAGATAACCTTTGTCTTCCGCAGATAATTCCATTCACCATCTGCTCTGGTGCATTCTGGTCGCACTACGTTCAGCCGAGCGGGATAAGCCCTTTATCTCGGAAATGGCCCGCAGGCGTTTTATCACAGCCTGGCTAGATACAGCCCGCAGTAAACCTGGCTTTCAGGGTATGATTACCGAGTTTACTTCGTTGCGACAGTTACTGGATACCAGTGACAAATCCATTCCGGTAGATGGGACACTCAGTGTCCTTTTAAGCCATGCTTCAGCCGCAAAACAGTGTGACCTGTTCCGCTTTCGTTCTGCATTAAATAACCTGATGCAAAAAGGCTGTCGCTTGGTGGTCTGCCGGTTTCCGGAAAATATCACAACGGAGTTGATGCAACGTCGGCAGGACCGTCGCAAACATGCACTGCAACTGACGCGCACAGAAAACGCATTCCAGCCAACAGGTCATATGGCCCACCCTGTGACATTCCAACTGCTGTTAAACAACACGGGAAAAACCGACGAAGAGGTGGAAATGGCTTTCCACGCGGAAGGATTCCAGGTTGTGGTCGCCAATAGGGAGCTTGCTCTCGATAACAAACGCCTCGTCCGTACTCTGCACATCGGTACAACGTCACTGGAACCCGATGAATGGAACCCCAGAAAAGACGATATCTGGCAGCCGCAACATCGTTCGGACGATACCAACAAAGAGAGTTATCACTGAAAAGCAGGTCATCCTCCCTAAATCAAACATGTTGAGGAGTTTCCCCTATGTGTCTCACCGTCACCGGGAAAGATCTGCGAGAATTGCAGATCTGCCGAGCTGCCCGGATCATCGAATTCAAACGCGCATGTCGAATACGGGCTAAGACCCCGGAGAATATGTCATTAAGTACATTGTCTTCCCTACGAAGCTTGATCGATGACATTGAAGATCAACTCGCTGAATTTCAGCAAGAATATATTCTTTAACTCTCTCATCATCCCACTGATAACACCGTTACCGCCCCCTACATTAGGCGCCATGCCGATGACGTATTGAGACGGCGCCTGTCGGTGATTTTCCGTGTGTAGCCATACGCATCGGGTTATCTGCCCCACCGTGTCATTGAGGTGACTCTATTGAAATTATTTACCCCCGTTGCCCTGCTGGCACCGGTGGTGTTAAGTGGCTGTGCGACCAACACGCCTACACCGCCGCGTGTTCCGGCACAAGCATTTGTAACATCATTGCTCCAGGATCAAATACCGATAATCCAGCGTGCCCAGACAGATCTGGCTCAGGCGAGCCGTGTACGTCTACAGCCTGAGCCCCCTGTGCGTTCTCCGACAACGTCTGTCACAGCCACACCGTCGCGTGAACCGCCCAAAAGTAGTCAGCCCAAGACATTGGTCGGGCAACCGGTGCTGACTCTGCAAGCAATCCGTTATCTCGGGAAACGCCCTGCACACGTAGGGCTCGCCAGGACAGGCAAAGCACAAACACTTCGTCAGGCATTGAGCCAGATAGCCCCGAATGGGTGGCAGGTGTCATTTTCGCAGGAACTCACACCGGATGCGCGTGGCGCTTTGCACTGGGCGGGCAACGACCAGTGGCCCTTTGTGCTGGACGGTGTCTTGCAGCAGCAGGGCAAGGTGGCGTTAATCGATTGGCAGGCCCAGCGTATTTCGGTTGCAGACAAATCCGCCGGATTTACCCCAGGCGCGGCAACCACAGCGGCGACAAGCAAACCACTATCGCCAGCCAATGTCTCAACAGCCTCCAACGTACCGACATCGATACCAACAGCCTCGGCTACCACGGCTAAAGCGCCAACAACAACGGCCATACCCGGAAGAAACCCTTTTGGCGGCAATAAACCGACCGCCGCCAACGTGACAACCGTTCACACCCCCGTGCCAGTGGCATTACCCAAACCCGCTATTACGCCAACAGTCTGGCGGATTGAGGCGGGAAGTACGCTGAAAGACACCCTGTTCAGTTGGGCTGCCGCTGAGACGTGCGCAACGTCGGGGGGCACTCACTGGACCGTCGCCTGGTTGACCTCGGCCAACTACCGTATTGATGCTCCGCTGCAGTTTGAGGGGAGTTTCCGTGATGCGTTGAATAGTCTGTTCACGTTGTACGGGACGGCGCAAGTGCCGCTGTATGCCGGTATTCGTCAGGCACAATGTGTGATTTCGGTGGATGACAAGGAGCTGCGCTAATGATCTCTTGGTTGCTCTCTGTCTTTCTGGGGTTCCTGGTCTGGAGCACTCTCCCCCCAGAGGATCCCATGGGCGAGCAGGTGCAGGAGAGCACCGTGAGTCAACGCGCTATCCAGACGGTTCGCTATCTCAACGAGATCAACGACTGGCGTTATCACAATCCGTCGCAAAAAGACGGCGTGATCCCCGACAGTGCCTTCGGTGGGTCACCCCTGCTCGGCTTACAGCATGTACTCCAGGCTGACCGCGTGTACGTCTACCAGGCCGATCAGCCTGGTCTGCTGGCCGCACTGCTGGCCCAGAGCCGCCAGTCGGCACTGGTTGGGAAAGTGGCGGGGCGACGTCTGAGTGACAGCCTCGGCCATGACATGCTCGTCAGCGTTCCCGCCGTCATCCCGGATGGCAGTCTGGTGTACCTCAATTAACCCGTATTTCCAGCAATACCCTTATCACCCCCAACAGGAGCACTCTGGTGAAAAAAGCACACCTCAATCGCATCACATTATGTCTGATCTCCCCCTTCCTGATCGGCCTCCCTTCCGGGGCCATGGCTGCCAATACCTGGACCGAAGCCCGTGGTGACGCCATGGGGGGGACCGGCGTAGCCTCAGCCCACTACGGTGCCGCTGCCCTGACCAACCCGGCTCTGCTGACCCGTTATGGCCAGAGCGATGACTTCAGCCTGATTTTACCGGCTATCGGGGCACGTATCGCCGACAGTAACAACCTGATCGATGGCTTCGATGCCATCAACGACAACTGGAACCACCTGAAAGACACGGTCAACAGCGGGGGAGAAGGGGCTGCGTCAGCCGCCGCCCTGGTCAAGAACCTCAGGGAGGTGTCTGGCAAAGACCTGTTGGCCAACGCAGGTGCATCCTCTGTCGTGACTATTCCCAATAGTGCGCTGCCCCTGGCGTTAGTCTTCAATGCCTGGGGAAGTGCCAGTGTGCGTGGTGCGGTAACAGACGGTGATTTGGCCTGGCTGGAGGCGGTGGCCAACGGCAGTATCACCCCGACACCGGATGAGCTGGACAACCTGACGTCTTACGCGCAAGGCCGTGCGGCCGTGGTCGCCGAAACCGGGATTGCCATCGCCCACGACATGCAGCTGGGCGGCAAGCCAGTCTCTGTCGGCATCACACCTAAAATCCAGCGGGTTTACACCTTCAATTACAACGCCGCCATCAATCACTACGACAGTTCAGATTTTCGCAGCAATGACTTTCGTGATGACAAAACGGGCGTCAACATTGATATCGGCCTCTCTACCGCATTGACCGACCACTGGACCGTGGGATTGGTCGGCCAGAACCTGGTCGCTCGCCATGTCGAGACCAAAGAAGTCAATGGTCTGAAGGACAGCTTTAATATCCGGCCACAGGCCACGGTGGGCACCGCCTGGAGCAACGGTGTTGTCACTGGTGCGCTCGATGTCGACTTGACACCGACCAGCCGTTTTGCCTCGGAAGAAAAACGCCAGTATGTCGGTATCGGGGGGGAGGTGAATGCCTGGAAGTGGGCGCAGTTGCGCGCCGGCTACCGTGCCGACGTGCATAACAGCAGCAACAATATGGTCACCGCTGGCGTAGGCCTGTCACCGTTTGATGTCGTTCACCTGGATATCACCGGCATGGTCGGTACGAGCAGCAACACTTACGGAGCCGTAGCACAACTGGGCTTCACGTTCTAAATCAGCAACAGCTTTTGCCCCTGAACCTAAAACAGCCTCTGCCTGGAAATAGACATGCAAGAGAACGTGCGAGTTGACGATGTTGAAGAAGAGCGTTATCGGTTAGCGCAGAACGTCAACGAACAGCTTTCGTTGATCCTTCACGCTGTTGGAAAAGAGGATGCAAAGGACGTTATTGCCATGGCTGCTGGGAAAATCCAGTTATGGGTACAGAACGCCGGTGAAAAGGGGTGAAAAAGCACGTTAATCCGCTCGAATAACACCGACCACGGCGATAAACCTCGCGCACCTCAATCCCCCTCTTTTAATCAAGGCTTTCCATGAAAAAACAGCTTCCCCTGACCGGGCTGGCGGCGACCCTGTGCCTGCTGCTTTCCGGGTGTGCCCCGAGTGGGCGCATTGACACGATAGACAATCAGGCCTCCCTGGACGAAAAAAAGGCTGACCAGCAGCTGCATGCCCTCAAAAAAGGGGCTGTGGTGCGCGATTTAACCAGCCAGTGGATCAATCCCTATCCGATCAATGCCGTCGCGGGCGGTAATAATCCCCTGCCGCCTTGCGCCGTCGCCATCAATCGTCCTGGCAGCATGACGTTGGCGGAGGTCAGTGCCTATATCAGCAAGACCTGCCGGTTACCGATAGTGATCACGCCGGATGCGCAGGCCATGCTGGTCCCCTCCGGTGGCGGCAAGACCGAGCAGCTCAGCGGCCCGGTGCCCGCGCCTGACCCGAACGGCATGGTGCCGCTGGCGACACTGGGGGGCACGTCTACTCGCACCGTGCCGGTGTCCTCGGGGGGCAGTGCGCTCCGGGGCGTGTTCTGGCAAGGCGAACTCGGGGGCTTGCTCGATAACGTGACGACCCGGCTGGGATTGTCCTGGCGCTATGAGCAGGGCCGCATTGCCATTTTCTATATCGACACCCGCACGTTCCCGATCATGTTTATGGACAGCAAGGCCAGTTTTGGCTCGAAAACCGTGAGCGGCACCACGTCGTCAATGGGGGCGACGGGCGGCGGCAGTGGGGGCGGGTTGAGCGGTGATTCCAACACCTCCCAGTCCACCGAGATGGAGATCAAGTCCAGTTTGTACGAGGACGTCACCCACACCATCACGTCCATGCTGACGCCGGACACCGGCCGCATGAATCTGTCAGCTGGCGTGCTGACCGTCACGGATACACCGCGTGTCCTCGAACAGATTGGTCGTTATCTTGATGACCGCAACACCGAACTCAATCGGCAGGTGGTACTCAACGTCCAGGTCTACAGCGTCGAAAAACGCACTCAGGACCAGTACGGCATTGACTGGAACGCGGTGTTCACCAGTGGCAGCGTCGGGCTGTCATTGACCAACGCCTTCACCGGGGCCGCCTCCGATGCCCTGAGTGGCGGAGTCTCAATCCTCGACGGCAAGGGCGCGGGGACCAAAGCCTTTATCAAAGCGTTATCCGAACAGGCCAACGTCAGCGTCATGACCGAGGCCTCCAGCATGACCACCAACCTGTCAGCGGTCCCTATTCAAGTCGCTCTGCAGCAGGATTATGCCTCCAACGTCACCACCGAGAACACGGCCAATGTCGGCTCATCCAGCAGCATCACCAAATCGACAATCACCACCGGGTTCAACATGACCGTGTTGCCCTTCCTGGTGCCGAAGGCCCCCAAACTGCAGCTGCAGTTTGCCATCAACATGTCAGACGATCCGACCATGCGCACCTTCACCAGCGACAACGCGTCGATAGAACTGGTGAAAACCCGGCTCAAAACCTTCACCCAGCGCGTCAACATGCAGTCGGGGCAAACACTGGTGTTGAGTGGCTACCAGTCGCTGAACAACACCGCCAGCCGACAAGGTGTCGGCAACTTCCGCTTCTGGGGGCTGGGCGGTGGGGCGAACGGTGAGAACAACAAGACCCTGCTGGTCATTCTCATCACACCGGTCATTCTGGGGTAAGCCATGACACAACAGACGACCTGCACGCTTCATCATCAACAGACCGGGTTTGTCGCCGGGTTGCACTGGCAATATCTGCCGTTACGCGGCGCGCGTCACCTGCGGCTGCGGGCCAAAGAGGCCCATGCCAGCCATTGGGCGACGTTACTGACCGGGGACGGGAAGGCCCAGGGGGCGTTGCTGGGGACCGTCGCCCTGAGCGACCGACCCCGCTACCCCGTGGTTTCCCTGGCACTGGCGGTCCTGCCGGCCTTGCCTGCCGCGTGTTACGGCGTTTTCCCGTTACCGGGTAACCAATACTGGTTTGTGGCGGTCAGGGACGGCACCTTATCGCCCTTCGGCGATGTGGTGGGGAATGACGCGGCCATCCGCACGGCGGTGTCCAACTTTCTGCACATCACGTCGGTACCGGCAGCGGGGTGGACGGTGTATGCCCCGCCCGGCTTCTTTTCGGACAGAGACACCGAGGACAAGGCGTTGTCGGCCCTGCTCGAACCGTCTGCCGGACGCCGTGCTGCCCGCTTGCACAACACCCATAATTCGCAAGGCATGTGGCTTTGGGGGATCGCCGTGGTGAGCCTGGGTGTCGGAGTGATCGGGTATTCGGCCTGGCAGGCACACCAGGAGAACGCGCGTATCGCTGCCGCACAGGCGGCACTGCGGGCTAAACAGCAACAGGCCAGACAGGCCCCTGCTGACACCGTCAAGCCCTGGGCGACACAACCGGCGTTGCCCGCGCTGCTCAGTGCCTGCAGTACCGTGTGGAAAGCCGCGCCGATCTCCCTGGCCGGCTGGGTGTTCAATACGGCGATGTGTGAGGCGCGCGGTCATATCACGCTGCACTACAGCCTGCCCAAAGGGGGGACGGTCGGGGATTTTGCCCAGCGTCTGCCCGCCGTGTATGGCCCTGAAATCACACCCGGATTTAATATCCCGGGCAGTGCGGATGATGCGGCTTTTACGCTGCCCGTGCCGTTGACACGGCCGGAACACCCGGAAACCCTGTTGCCTGGCGACCAACAGATCCAGCACCTGACCAGCTATGCACAGCGTATCACTGCCCGCCTGCGGCTCAGCGAACAGGACTCTGCCAGCCGACTGACGCAGGGGGAGGCCAACACCCTGCCGTGGCGCACCTACAACTTTACGTTTATCACCGACATTCCGCCCGATCGGCTGTTTGCCCCCACACGCTTTGACAGCCGTGGGATCCGGGCCACCCGCATCACCACCACGCTGAAGAACAACCGTCTGGAGTACACCATTGAGGGATTACTGTATGCCAACCGTTAAATACCGGGCGATACCCTGGGCCCTGGGCCTGGCGATGACTGTCGTGGGGGGATTCGCCGCCCCGATCACTGCGGTGCCTGCGGCACCGGCCGCCCTCCCGTCGACAGCCTCTGCGGCCCCCATCACGCCGATGACGTCTGATACCCCCTCACCCTCGTCTCCCTTTACCCGAGCCGACGTGGGGCGGACCTTGGATTTGGGGCAGTTGGAATCGATACAAGCGGAAACGGTGCTGTATGAAGCCCAGTTGATCCGGGCCAAGGCGCTGAGTGAACTGCAGAAAAACGGGTACGACCGTTCACTGGACCTGCCGTTCAATCCGGCACCGCCGTCGCAAGAGGGTCACTCAGCGGTTAAGGGCGCAATGCCAGAGGCGGGGCCGCCACAGATCCTTGAAATCACCGGCAACAAAAGGGGATTTATGGCTGTGCTGGTCCTGGGCAACGGCAATCAGGTGACGGTCCAGACCGGTAACCGTGTACCGGGAACCGATTACGTGGTGAAACGGATCACTCTCAACGAGGTGGTGGTCAGCGGTCAAAACACCGCGTTGGTTTCGCTGGCGTTTGCGAGAGGGTAACCATGTCTGCAACACACCAGGCGTACCTTCATCTGGAACTGTCTTCTCCTGAAACCCCTACCCTGTACATCTCAGACGCCCATAACGACAGCCTGGCGGTACAGTCCGAGATTGCGGCGGCGCACAAGCGGCATCCCCGACTGCAGGTTGAGCGTGTGCACCTCGACAGGTTAAGGGAGTTGCAGCAACGCCACCGTAGCGATACGCCAGAGACAGAGGATTTCTCCGACCAACAGGCGAAAATCATCCATTTCTTTCGGTTGGCCAAGGAAAAGGGGGCGAGTGATATACATCTGCTGATCGGCATGAATGACGTGACCATCGTGCAGTTTCGGGTGCATGGCGATCTCGAAACCGTCACGCAGCTGGATCGGGCCGAAGGGATGACGCTGGCCTCGACCATCGTCATGTCCATGTGTGATGTGGCCGAGAAAAGTTTTAACCCCCACCGCGCCCAGGATGGACGGTTACGCAAAGCGTTCCTGCAGGGACTCCACCTGTTCGGTGCCCGTTACGCGCATACGCCCGCCGAGTTTGGGCTGTATGTGGTGATGCGGATTTTGCCGGATGAAGGCAACGCCCCGCCAACCCTCGACGAACTGGGGTTTCTCCCCGGGCAGCAAACCCTTATTCGCCGCATGCTGGCGCGCCCCGAAGGTGTCATTATCCTGTCTGGCCCGACCGGCTCGGGTAAAAGTACCTCGCTGCGCACGTTCAGCGACATCTACCTCTCTACCACCGGCTACCGCAAGCGCATGATGACGTTGGAGGACCCACCCGAAGGGCTGATCCTCGGGGCGGTACAGACCCCCATCATTGCCGACAAAAACGATCCCGAGGCGGTGAGCCGGGCCTGGGTGCGGTCTATTTCTGCCGCACTGCGCCTGGATCCTGATGCCATGGTCGTGGGGGAAATTCGTGATGCCAACTCGGTCAGGTCGGCCCTGACGGTCGCCAAATCTGGCCACCTGGTGAAAACCACGCTGCATGCGAATGACGCGGTCGGCATTCTGGACCGGCTGACGGACACCCTGGGCATTCCGATGGGGCAGGTGGCCGATCCGCAAGTGATGATTGGGCTGATTGCCCAGAGACTGGTGCAGTTGCTGTGCCCACACTGTAAACAACACTGGAATGACGTTCAGGAGAGCCTGGAGGAGGAGAAGCGCGCATTGCTGGCGCGTTTTTGCGAGGTGGAAAAACTGGCCTTTCGCCATCCCGAAGGGTGTCAGCACTGTTACAAGGGGGTGATCGGACGGCGTGTCATTGCCGAGGTCATTCGTCCCGATGCCCGGTTTATGACGCTGTTTCGCCAGGAAGGGAAGCTGGCTGCCCGCCGTTATTGGGTGAACGAGATGGGCGGCATGACCCGAGGCCAACACCTGTTGCGTTATCTGCATGCCGGCCTGGTTGACCCGATTGAGGCGGATTATATCAGTCCGTTGGACGAAGACAGTCTGACCTTGCTGCCACCGGAGGTGACATCATGATTTTCCGCTGGCGTGAATGTCTGAAGCGGCTGCAGAGCACGCTGCCTTCCCCGGAAAAAATGAACGAGGGGATGGGGCGCTGGCTGGCGCAAAAGACCTTCTCCACCGCTGACCGCCTGACCCTCTACGAGGATCTGGCCTTTCTGCTCGACAACAACCTGCAGGTGGAAAAAGCCCTCCAGGCGATGATAGGCAGCTACGGCAATAAACGGCCTCCCGTGGTGTATTGTCTCGACGATATGCTCAGTGCGCTGCGTCAGGGGCAGTCCATTGACCAGGGGCTGGCATCATGGATCCCCCGACAGGAAGCCGCCATTCTCAGTGCCGGGGTGCAGGACGGCAACCTCGCCGCCGCCTTGTACCGGGCCATCATGGTGGTCAAGGGCATGTCCGAGATGAAAACAGCGCTGATTTCAACGTTGCTCTACCCCGTCATGTTACTCGGCACCACCTTCGCCATGATGAAGATGGTCACGGTCTATTTTCTGCCGCGCCTGGCGTCATTATCCTCCCGGGATCACTGGCGTGGGGCGTTGTGGTGGTTGAGCGCCACCTCAGAGTTCGTTGTCAGTCATGCCCTTCTCCTCGGGGGGCTGGCGGTGTTGCTGACGGCGTTCGTTATCTGGTCAATGCCGAACCTGACAGGGAAAACGCGGCAGCATGTGCTGGACCGTCTGTTGCCCTGGAGCGTGTATCGCGATGTGTCGGGGGTGGGGTTCCTGCTGAACTTCAGTGCGCTGATGCGAGCACAGGTGAAAACCGAGGACGCCATTGAGATCCTGAGTCGCCATGCCACTCCCTGGCTGTATGAGCGTCTGGCCGCGACCCAACGGCAGGTCAGACAAGGGAGCCATCTGGGACTGGCCCTGCGTAATGCTGGTTACGGTTTCCCCTCCCCCCGCGCCATTGACAAGCTGGTTTTGCTCACCGATGGCGATAACGCCGAAATCATTATTGAAAATTTTGCCCGGGCCTGGCTGGTGCACACCGTTGCCCGGATCAAACGGACGGCGGGATGGCTTGCCAACCTCGCTCTCGGCACCAACGCGGGCTACATGATCCTGATCGTCCTGGCCACACAAAACCTCAACGACCTGGTGGGCGTGCATTAAGCCGCCCCTTTTTCTCAAAACCTGAAGGAAATGTAATGAAACTGACACACACGCCCTGTCGCTCAGCGATCCACCGTGGCGCGATCACCCTGTTGGAAGCGGCCATTTATATCGTGATTGCGCTGGTGATCCTCACTGTCGCCATTACCCAGGGAGGCGGGCTGTTTAACCGCAACGACGCCAGCACGGAATACAACAATGCGGCGGAGCTGCTGACCAACACCCGCACCCTGATGAAAACCGCCGGGATTTATGACTTCGCCTCGGCGGAGGCAATGACCGGTGCGATGATCCAGTTTGGTGGCGCACCCGCCAACATGACGGTGGTCGGCACCAAATCCTCTGGGAGTGCCACGTTACAGAACCTGTGGGGCGGGGCGGTCACCGTACAGCCCGTTGCCACAGCGGGCGGCCAGACGTCTTCGTTCTCCTTGACTTATGAGGCGGTGCCACTGGAGGCGTGCATTACCCTGGCGACCAAACTGAGTGCGGCACCCAGCATCGTGACGACGCAAGTCAATGGCACGACCACCCACGGTCCGGTTGCGGCCAGCGCCATCGGGGCGCAATGCACGGCGGATAATGGCGCGGTCGGTCAAAACAGCCTCACCTTTACCAGCAACACCTGATGCCCATCCTGCCGGCAACCGGTGTTGCCGGCCTCTTTCTGGAGTGCATTCTCATGTTGTCTCCCTGTCAACGTGCGCTATCTGGCCTGGTGCTGGGCGGCGCACTGCTGTTTTCACTGCCGGTACAGGCTTTCTGTTTTAACGAAGCCGGGGCGCGCTATAAAGTCGACCCGCTGTTGCTGCGCGCGATGGCCACCGTCGAAAGCAGCCTTAACCCGCGAGCCATCGGTGAAAATGTCAGAACTGATCGGCGCCGGATGCCCAAAGGACACAAGCCACCGGTCCTGAGCCGTGATTATGGACTGATGCAAATCAATGAGCGCCATATCCCCCCGTTACGCGCCCTGGGTATCTTGAATAACGAACAGGATCTGCTGAATAACCCCTGCCTCAACGTCCAGGTCGGTGCCTGGATATTGGCTAAACATCTCAAGCAATGTGGGGTCAATTGGCAATGTCTGGGCTCTTATAATGCGGGGTTTGCCGATAACAATGGCGAGCGGCGCATGATCTACGCCCGCAAGGTGTACACCCTGTACCTGAAACTCAAGGGAGGTGTAACCTGATGCCCCTGTCCCTTCTGACATTCTCGTTACTGATGGTTGTCGCCAGCACCACGCTGTTCATGGGTGCCCAACCGTGTGTTAACAAAGCGAAACAATTCTTGCTTGAGCATGGTGGACCGCCACTCACTCGGCTGCAGGTCAGGGGCGTCACACTCGTTTTCGCCGGTGCTGGCACTGTCTTGATCGCCACAACAGTGCTCGCTGGATCTCCCTGGTTAGGGACAGTCAAAGCTCTGGTGCTGCTCGCGTGGGGTATCCCCATGGTGTTGCTTGATATGCGCAATTTCTGGCTCCCGCTGCGGTTTACCAGCGGATTCTGGCTCACCGGCCTGCTGTTTACCCTGTTGCCCGGCAGTTCACTGAGCCTGAGGGCGGCGCTTATCGGCAGTGGGGGGATGTTTATCTTCCTGTATGCCTTTCATGTCGGGGCCAAACGCCTGCGGGGCGAAGAGGGGTTTGGCCTGGGTGATGTTCATCTCATCGCGGCACTGTGTGCCTGGCTCCCCTGGTCACTGGCCAGCCTGCTGAGCGGCGGTGCATTTTTGCTGTTTATCCTCGGGGCGCTACTGACCGGGAAAACGGCCCAACCTTACGCCCCCTGGCTGTTTGCCCTGCTTGCAGGGCTGGCCAGCGGTTTTCCTCACCTCACTCTATCCGGTGTTTTATGACGACTGACGCTGCAAAACCTCGCATCAACCGGGGCCTCTCGTTGATCTCCCTGGGCATCGTGCTGGCGATCGTGCTCATCTCCGCCCCGATCGGCCTGGAAAAATACTCAAATTATGTGGAAGAACAGACCTGGCGGGTGACGGCCACGCACCTGAGTACCGTGAGTCAGGGGGCGCGTCGCTACGTCAACGATAACTACGCCACCTTGCTGAGCCAGGTGGCCGGGGGTGGGAACGTCACGGTGACGGGACAGACACTGCGCGATAAAGGGTACTTGCCCACGGGATTTGCCCTGACCAACAACCATGCCCAGACCTATCTCCTGGCCGTGATCGGACACCCTGCCCAGGCCGATAAACTGGTGGCTTTTGTTCTGACCGTGGAGGGTCAGGCGATTGCGTTCAAGGGCCAACGCGTGATCGCACAGACGATCACGGGTCTCGGTGGCTACATCTTCCCTGCCAATATCGCCAACGGTGCAGGCGGGGGCTGGCAGGTCAATCTCGCCAGTCTCGGCCTCAGCGGGCAGACGGGACATCTGGTCGCCTATCTGACATCAGACGTGCTGGCCAGCGGTGCGGAAGAAAGCGATCGCCTGTACCGTTTCCAGGCTAACGGCCGTCCCGACCTGAACAAGATGCACACGGCGATTGATATGGGCGTCAACGACCTGAACAACGCCAATACCGTGGACGCCAATACCGGTAACTTCCGGCAAACCGTCACAGCGCAAAATCTGGCGTCACGCGACGGGGTTTCTGCCGCCGGTGGCATGTCGGCAGGCGGTGGGATCACGGCGGGCGGCGACATTCGCAGCAACAGCGGCTGGATCATCACCCAACACGGCAAGGGTTGGCTCAATGCAGACCACGGCGGGGGCTTCTATATGGAAGACAACGACTGGGTCAGGTCGGTGAACAATAAAGGTATCTATACCGCGGGCCAGATAAGGGGAGGTAGCCTGCGTGCCGATGGACGGCTGTCGACGGGGGAGTTTCTGCAGATTGATGCCGTGGCGACCGCCGGAGCAGGCTGCGGCCCGAATGGGTTGATCGGCCGTGACGACAGGGGGGCCGTCATGTCATGTCAAAACGGGATATGGACTCTCGGGGGAGCGTTACAGCAACGGGAATGTCGACAAATCGGTAATTTTTCTGGTCGTGATTTCACACACTACGTTTGCCCGGTGGGGTGGTACTCGGCGGGCCTCCAGTTTGTGGGTCATCAAAACAATGAATCCGCGTACGTGATCACCTGCTGCCACTGAGTTATTTCCCTCTTTCTCCCGACGGCCCCCTTTCAATTCTGTCTCTATTCAGGAACGCCATGATGAAAATCCCCTATCTGACCGGTCTGACACTGGCTCTGCTGTCAGGTTGCCAGGCACAACAGTCTCATTCGACGCATCCACTGCAGCCCACCTCAGCCAATACTGCGCAGATCCGCAGCACACAACAACAGCTCTACCTGGACGGAGCCCTCAATCAGAAGCCCAACCGGCTTATCGACAGCTTTGCGGCAAACAGTGATCGGCTGTCACTCAATTGGGAGGGGGACGCCATTGAATTACTGGCTCAACTCGCCCGTCAACGCGGACTGCATTTTGCCTACAGCGGTGTTCGTCTGCCTTTGCCTGTCAGCGTCCACGTCAGCAACATCACGTTTGAGAACCTGCTGCGCCAGTTGGAAACACAGATTGGCTGGCGTGCCACCCTGAAACAGCAACCGTCAGAATTGCACCTGTATTTCTCACTACCTGATAAAGGAGGCCGCCTCGCATGAAATGCCTACGACTTGCAGGCTGGCTACTGTTCTGCGCCCTCCCCGCCCTCGCCGAAGACGCACCACCGACTGACATCCAGAATTACATCAATTCGGCCACAAATGATTTCAACGGGCTGAGCGACACGGAGTGGCAGATGCTCAATGATGCAGGGCAGACCGTCGGGTTCCAGGGAGGGAAAGCCCAGCGCGCCTGGGAGCTTCGTCAGAGTCTGACGGCCAGCGACAGCGTGCTGAACACCCTGTACGACTTCCGCCCACTCATCAGCAAGCAGGGCTACCTCCCCCCAGTGATTGCTACCGCCACAGACATGGCCCACGTCACACCAGAACAGATCAGGTCGGCTTACCGCACCTATAACATCCTGGCCCCTGCCCGGTTTGTCAGTAATCCACCGGGATGGCGCACCTGGCTTTTGCCAGGACTGTCAGCCAAACGTATCGACGCCCCCGACGTCAGCGTCCGTCCCAAAAACCGCAAGGAGAAAGCAGTCTGGGAAGAGGCCGTGCGCCGGGGATGGGAAGAAGGCCGCCAGAGTGCTGACCGTGCACTGGAAGCCAACTTCAACCGTCTGACCCGTGATTACACCGGGATGCTCCGTTATTCCACCCTGTTGCAGCAGGGCATGATCCAGGCACCGGACATCAAGGAAACGCAACAGAGCGTCACTGGTACACGGGACGAACTGATGATTGGCGACAAGGTAAAAAGCATTCGGGATCCGGCTGGCTTTGTGGTGGACAAGAATAAGTGGAAACCCGTCATCCGCAAGGAGGTGCCATGACGTTACCGGCGTTTGACTTCCATCAGCACGGTGGCATCACCGGCGATGCCTTGCGGTCATTTCTGGTCCACTGCGCCCGCAACAGCGTTTCCGATATCTTCTTGCAGGGGGGTGGCCCACTCGTGGTTGACCTGCATGGACGCAAAGTCCGGGCCAGCGAGTTTCGCATCGAACCGCCCCAGTTGGCGCGTCTGATCGATGAGGTGTTTTCTGAACAGATTAAAGGCGATCTCAAATCAGGCAAAGGTGTCGATCGCGCCCTCCAACTGACCGGTGATCTCTACAACCGTTATGGGCTCGGTCGAGGCGACCGTCTGCGCTTTCGCTGTAACTTCGTACAGGCAACCATCGGTGACTATGACATGGTGCCTGCCCTCACACTGCGTACCATCCCGACCGTGATCCCGCAGCTCGAAAGCTTTGGGTTGGAAGAGGATTTATTCCCGGCGTTACTGCCTCACAAGGGCATCGGCCTGGTTGTCGGTGAAACAGGGTCAGGGAAATCCACACTCCTGGCGGCGATTTATCAGTATTGCGCACAGCAGTATCCCGACCGAAAGATTGTCACGGCGGAAGACCCGATTGAATTCCTGCTGAATTTCCCGCACGCCATTCTGATGCCCGAACAATCCCAGATAGGGCGAGATGTTGCTTCATTCGGTGAGCACCTTCGCCTTACCCTGCGCCGTGCGCCGGGGGTCATTGGCGTGGGGGAAATCCGCGACCTGGAAACACTGGATGGGGCCGTTATGAACGGTCAGTCCGGGCACCTTTGCCTGTCTACCATGCACACTGATTCTCCGGGAGAGACCATTCCCCGGGCATTGATGCTGGTTCCGACAGAACAACGGGAAGCGATGGCGCACAACCTGCTGAGTAATCTGCAGTACGTGATTGCCCAGCGCCTACTGCGCACGACCGACGGTAAACGGCAGGCGGTCAGAGAGTACCTGGTGTTTGATGACGACATCCGTGCAGAGCTTGGCCGTCGGGAGCACACCCACTGGCGTGAATGGATAGATAACCATTTGAGTGAGCGCAAAGCCCGTATGAGTGACAAGGCCTGGGATCTTCACCAGCAAGGTCGCATAGACCAGCACGAACTGCTGAGTGTTATCACCCAGCGCGAACTGGACAGGAGGACGTCGCGGTGAATATCTGCCCCTGGCGTGATGCCGGCCGCCGACTGGAAATACTGGGTGTTCCGGTCGTGTTATTTACCCTGTATGCCGCCTGGTTTCAATGGCCGGAGACGGCCACGCTGTACGTCATCACAGGCATCATCCTCTTCTTTCGGATCCTCTCCTTTTTCGGTTTCACCCTCACGGTGCTCTGGCAGCGCCTCATTTACCGACTTCGCGGACAACGCCTGACAGGCCGTCCGTGGTGGTATCGCAAGTTCTTTGAATAACAGAGGAACATGGTAATGCAGAAACGTACTTACCTCACCATCACACCGGATGATAAAAAAGACGCGCTGCGTGCAGCTGGACGTCTTCCCGATGGCAGTTACCCCCTTGAATATGATCGAACGCAAAAACTCTGGTTTGCCAAGTCAGAGGCTGATCTGGAGACAATAAAGCCGTGGCTACCGGAAAATACCGTCACCGGGAACATGCAGACCGTCGCAAATAACATGACGCCCGTAGAAGAGTTTGCTCAGGTACTGAAAGAGGCCGGATTTATTCTGCCGGATAACGGTTTGCCCGAGATGGATGGTAAACGGCACCGTGTGGCCACCGAAGGTGATAAAGCAGGCAGCAAATCCGGCGTCTATCAAGGCTATCTGGATGGTCGTCCTGCGGGCTGGTACCAGGATCACCGTGCCAGCGAAGGTAAGGTGAACTGGACCTCGACCGGTACCTATCAGAATGACCCGGCGAACGCGATTAAGCTGCGCGCTCTGACTGCCCAAAAACGCTGGGACAGAGACTTGCAGTCACAGAATGATTACGCACGCATCGCAAAAACATTGGCAAGCCAATGGTCAAAGATGCCGCCCGCGCCAGATTCTCATCCGTACCTGTCACGTAAAGACGTATCGGCGACAGTGGGTGTCAGATTGGATAAATATGACAACCTGGTCATTCCCCTGAGCAACAGCGCCGGCGAACTTCGCACCTTGCAGTACATCAAGCCCGATGGCACCAAGAACCTGAAAAAAGACGCCGAGAAAACCGGCAACTTCTTCGTTGTCGGCGGCGAACTGAGTCCGTTGTCCCCTATTCTCTATGCTGAAGGGTACGCCACGGCGGCAAGCCTTCATCAGGCAACCGGACTGCCGGTGGTGATGACGGTTGACGCGGGAAATATGGTGACAGTGTCACGTAATCTTAACACCCTGTACCCCGACACGGCTCACATTATCCTGGGTGAAGACGACTTCACCAAAGCCGACAATAAGGGGCTTAACAAAGCCCGGGAAGCCGCGTCGGCGATTAACGGCACTTACGTCATTCCGCAATTTACTGACAGTGAGCGGGCACAAGCCTTTGCCGGTACCGCGTCATTCAGCGATTTCAATGATATTCACCACTCCCGGGGGCTGGATGCCGTGCGTGACCAACTGGCCCCGGTGCTTGACCCTTTACTCCCTGACTGGCGTCAGACCTTCGCAGAGGAACACCCCATGCCAGAGACTCACACACCACAGGACGATCCTGCCGAGCAACGTCCTGGGCCTGCTGACCTCGCAGAATATGCCGCTTATCTGCAGGACGTGCCCGTCGCCCCCTATCCAGGCGGTGAGCATCACTCGCCTCAGAACAGCAACGGCGTACCCGAAGGGATGTCAGTATCAGAACCCATTGAAAACATGCCAGAGTCCTCTGATACACAGACCCCGCCGGTTTATACAGAAAGTACGCCAGAAATAGCAGGTTCGCTGCCACCGCAGGCTGAAATCACTGCTGCCGAAGCAACACCACCCTCTGTCGAAACAGGCCCCGTCTCAGAGATGACATCCCATGAAACAGACGTTCTTGCAGGTACGGTGACTAACGAGCCACTGTCTCAACCGGATACCGCGCCAACGCCACCGGAAGCCTCATCACCGCGTAGTGAAGAGGAAGCGGCACTCGCAGCTGACACGTCTCAGCCTGCGGGTACAACGCCGCTACCCCGTGATATCACCGAGCTGGATCCGCCAATCTCTCAGGTGAAACATGGCCCCCAGACTCCCGAAGAGACCGCCCCAACAGACACAGCAGACTCGGCGGCTGCCGAAGAGAACGGATTGACCTTCACGTTTGGCCGCCAGGCTGGTGACGTCAGTCCGCCGGAACCCACCGTGTCCCCCATCAACCTTGATGAGCTCCTGCAGGGGTTAACCAGTCGTCAGGAAGACCGCACCTGGATCTACGCGCTCGATGGGCAAGATGCCTTCCGCGACTACGGTGACCGCATCGTGATGGCCTCCCCGGAAGCCAGCGAGAATGACCGCATGATCCTGGCGGCACTGCTGTCCGCCAAGGCCAATCAGCGCGGGGCCGTTGAAATCACCGGCAGCGACGGGTTTATCCAGCGAACAATGACGTTAATTGCAGACCACAACATTGATGTCCATCTGAAGAACCCGCAGCAACGCGCCCAGTTTGAGGCCCTGTTGCAAACGAAGGCAGAGCGTGCGAAACCGCAGAACGGGCTGGATATCGGACCGGCACAGCCAGGACCGGGGCAAACCGCACCTGACTCACCGGCCACGACATCCGAGATGAAACCCGCCCCAATGGCGGCAACACCTGACGCTCAGGCCCCCCTGCCATCAACATCGACCGTCAGTCAATCATCACCGGCTGCACCGGCACAAGCCACCGCCCCCGAACTGACCCTGCTGGAGAAAGAAACCCTGCGCACCGGTCTCACCGGCAAACTTCTGGACGCGGGCAAGGCCCCGTACCAGTTCGATGAGAACAACACGAACAGCTTTTACCTGCAGTTGCGCACCAAAACCGGTAACAAAACCTTTTGGGGCGTTGAGTTGGAGCAGGCACTGAGTGACAGCGGCAAGCAACCCGGTGATATGGTCAAGCTGCAATATCTCGGCAAGAAAGCGGTCACGGTAAACGTTCCGGTAAAGGATAAAGACGGCAACGTCACCGGATTTGAACGGCTCGACACCCATCGCAATCACTGGACGGTCACCCCAGCCATGGACAACCGGCTCCTGGTCGCCGACAAAAAAGCCCTCGCGCCAGCAGAGCTGTCGACCTATGACGGCAACGCGTTCTGGACACTGCAGCAGAAAACGGTTCAGGCAGCAGATCTGCCGCTTGTCCTGCCCGACATCCACGGACACGGCCTGTTGTATACCGGCCCGGATGGCAAAGGCCAGCCCGCACCAGAAACACCGCCGAGGGATGCCCCCATCCCGCCGCATTCAAAAGCCGCCGGATCCGTTGTCATGCATGCGCTCGCAGCAGACGGTGAAGTGCTGGCGCACCTGGTAAAAGGGCATGGCGATTATCTGCAAGGCATTATCCGTCACGAAGGCGAACTGCAACACGTGTTGGCCAGGATCTGCACCCCCAGTCAGGGCAACACCTATCTGGCACTCAACACGGTGAAGGACGACGGTTCACTTCGTCTGATCGGGCATGCGTCAGCCGTCAACACGGTAAAAAACGGCACGGCCAATTACGACACCTTTGCGTTTCAGATGAAAGGTAAAGACGCGCCCAAATTTGCTGTACCGCTGGTTTCCCCGGAAAAGATCCCGCCGGCCCTGCACAACAAACTGGGGTTCTCACAGGCTTATACACCGCCGAAAGCTGAGGACACCGGTCAAGCCCCACGTGCGCAGGCGAAGCCGGCTATTCAACCGCAACCCCAATGAGGTCATCATGCGTCATGCACTCTATTTCACGCTCATATTGCTGGCGACCCTGCCGGCGGCAAACGCAGCCTCCTGCCGCGCCGGTACCGCCGCGCAAATCGGGAGTGAGTCAGGCTACAGCCGCGCCAAAGCAGCAGCGGACGCGTGGGCACAACGCCAGAACACGGTATCTGCCTCACTGGGGGACTGCCTGGGGAACATCTCCACCACGATCACCGCCCCCACCTTCCCCAACCTGACCGATATCATGAACCAGATTGGCCAGAAAATTTGCAAAGCGGCGCGTGATAAAATCAATGATTATGTTCCGTCCACGATTGACCCCTGGGGCGATTTAGCCTCGACAGCCAGTCTGTCGTCATATCGTTCTTTCGGGTCGACAGAACAACCTCAGCAAATCATTCCAATGCAAAACGTTGTCCCCTCCCCCCCTGTTGACAGCAGGGGGTCTTCCTTCATTTTCCTGAACTAACCCGAGAAGTCTCCGATGAAAATGACTCAAGCCTCCCCTGCGGAGGCCTCTTCTGCTGCGACTGAAGCATGTCAGCCACCGGATACCCCTGCGGCCCCCTTTATGGAGGCCATGGCGTTGCAGCGAAAGAACATGCTCAACGCGGGCTTTGCCCGCAAGACCCTGCAGGTTGCCCTGATTGCTTCCACGGTCAGCCTGTTGCAGTGGCCGGTTAACGTCTGGCTGGTCTGGAAAGTAGCCAACCCGCCGACAAAATACTTCGCCACTTATAAAGGCAGCATACTGGAGCAGTACCCCACTTCAGAACCTGCATATTCTGATGATGACGTTATCGCATTTGGCGATAAGTTGATCCGCGATGCTTTCCAGCTTGATTTCAAAAATTACCGGGTACAGATAAGCAATCAGCAACAGAAATTATCTGAGGCGGGATTTGCCAGCTACTACAACGCCCTGACGAACTCGAACCTGTTTGAAAAGGTGGTGAAAGATAAAATGCTGATGTCCGCCAACACCACACGAAGAGGCATGATTTACCGGCGCGGCAGGGAAGGAGAAAACGGTCCCTATATGTGGGACATACAGTATCCGGTCACGCTGAGCCTGGACGGTCAGACCCGCAGCCTGCCACCACAGAACTTTATCTTCACTGTGCGCGTCCAGCGAACCGACGTCAGCGTCAAACCGGAAGGTATTGAAGGCGCGTCAATCGTTACCCGCGATGCCCGTTAACGCTACTCAGGGACTCCAATGAAAAAACTCACGTTTACGGCAGTGATCATGCTGCTCTCCACGGTATCTGCTCAGGCAGCCGACTGGGCACCTGCCAGTACAGGGAGTCGGCCGACCACCGCACTGCCCGCCGCACCGGCATCGACCCCGCCCCAAAATGCGTCAGTGGCCAATCAGACGGGCGCAGCCCCACAGATACCGCTGACAGACATCACGGCATCACAGGATCCGGCAGTGCCGCCGGCACCACCGACTGCAGAACAGGCATGGGCGATGAGTCAGGCCAACCCACTCGGCGATCGACACGGTGTTGAAATGTTAGGCCAGGTGATGGACGACGCCAGCCGGGGACGTGCCTGGCAACCGGCAGATGTGGTCCCGCGTATCTCCACGCTGACCGTCAACCTATCTCCTGGTGCCTCCCTGCCGGTCTTGCGTACCACCACGCATCAGGCCAGTACCGTGATGTTTACGGATAACACCGGCGCCCCGTGGCCGCTGGCAGCGCCACCCTATAACGGCAACCCGGAGGGCTTTGCCGTCAGTTTTATTCCCGACAGCAGCGTGATGACCGTTCAGGCCAAACGCCACTATGACAGAGGAAATGTGACCGCGTACCTCAAAGGCCTGCCCGTGCCGGTGATCATCGATGTCAGCAGCGGTGAGGCATCCAGCAACACCCCATCACGGATCATCGACAGCCGTCTTGACCTGCGTATCCCGCAGCGTGGTCCGCAGGCGAAGAATATGCCTGCCGGGCAGTCAAAGATTGGCCTCAATAATCCCACCTTGCAGGCCTTTCTCGATGGCGTTCCCCCAAAGGAAGCTCGTCGACTGAAAACACAGGGTGCCCTCCCTGATACCCAGGTGTGGCAGATGGGGGATGACCTCTACATCCGTTCACGCAGCGAGATCCGTGACGAGTTTGAACTGACACAGGCCTCCGGCGACGGGACCTGGCTCTATAAGCTCCCCCTGACACCGGAAGTCGCCTTCTCCTATGCCGGCAAAACGGTGTATCTGACCCTTGCACTGGAGTAACCATGTCCACAGAAAAAGACGTCAGCCGGGACGTAAAAAAAACCGGCATTGTCATCGGAACTGTAGTGTTCTCTGTGATTGCCGGCGGCTACCTGCTGGTCTCATGGATGAACACCCCACCGCCCCCCGCCTCCCGGATCAACGTCGACAAGGCGGCCGGGGGCTCAGGTAAAGCCACCCCGGAAAGTCCGCACTACCAGGAGATACTCCGGGAGAACAATGCGGAAGGGGCAAAGCAGGCACAGGTCGCCAACACCAGTTTTATCGCCTCCGTCGGCTCAGGCACCGTACTGCAGGTGCCACCGATATCACCGGGGACGGCACCCATGCAGTCATCACAACCAGCCCCGCACGTGCAGTACCCCCCCTATGCGCAATCGCCTCAACAGGGTATTGATCCTGACCGCAAAAGGGCCCTGGAAGCGATGCTCAAAGAGCTGGTCACCCAGCGTACTGCGCCGGCTGGTCAGATGGCCAACATGACCGGCATGGCCAGCGGACAGCCCGGGGGCACACCCGGCAGCAAACCGGTGAGTCTCTACGCAGAGTGGGCAGAGAGCCTGGCACCGGCAGTGTCCCACACTGCGCTGTCAAACGGGGTGCCGGATAGCATCGACCACGTGGTTATTCCTGCGGGCAGTCGTCCTGGTGGGGTGATCGACACGTCGATTGATTCCGACAACACTGGCTCTCAAGTGTTGGCAAGCATTCCCGCTGGACCTTACGCCGGTGCTCTGCTGATGGCCAACGGGGTACAACTGGCGGGGAACGGTGTCAGCATTCATTTTACGCGTATGACCTGGAACAAAAACACCTGGCGCGTAGATGTCTGGGCCGCAATGCCAGACACGTTGCAATCCTCGGTGGCGTCCAGTGTGAACAACCGATACGGCTCACGCATCCTGTTGCCAGCATTGGCACACGGACTTGGGCTTGGCGGACAGCTCTATGCCAATGCCAACACGCAAATCCTGAGTAATGGCTACAACACCCTGGAGGGCCGTGTCGGCATGCCTGACGGCACGGCAGTTGCCGGTACAGTCCTCGGTGGTGCCGCCCAACAGGCAGGCCAGGTCATCGCCAGCGATGCCCAGAAACTGCCGGTTAAGCAGGTACTCGTCGATCGTGGCCAAAGTGTCGCCCTGATCTTTATGACCGCAGTGAAAGAGAGCGATAAAGAAACCCGAACGCCAGCTGACACCCCTTCGGCAGAAATGCGTTTACAACCCACCGGACTTTTTACCCCCGCCGCACACCCCTGAAGAGAAATACCATGAAAGAAGACTATTTTAACTCGGACCTTGAGCAGGAGGCGTCGCTGTTGCCGACAACCTCGGAAGGACCCACGGAAGACGCTGACATTAATGTCCCCACGGCCCCCCGCCATCCCCCAAAAAAGCGTCAGGTTCTCGGCTATGACTTGAGTACGCTGCTGATGGCTAGCGCGGCCGTCGTGGTACTGGCGGTCTATGCGGCCTGGCCGGACTCACCGCCCTCCCGGGCCTTCATCCCGGATGAGGGAACAGCTCAGGTCACGCAACATCCCTCGATCACATCACCGTCTCAGCCAGAGCACCGGGTGTCAGAGGAACAGCTCACGGTGGCCATTCCACCTCCCGCTACACCGCAGGCGGCTGAAACGGAAGAGATCAGACAGTACAGCGCCGCCAACCGGGAGGCCATTACGGTATTGAATGGTCGTACTGGCAATATTGAACAGCGTCTGGCAACGCTTGAAACCCAACTGCGCACGCTGGCCACCCAACCCACAACGCCACCACCGAGCCCACCCAGCACACCCCGGGTTAAGCCCGCCGCGCGAATCACATCCGGTACGGCAGGCAATGCTGGCCTGAAAAGCTGGCGCATTCACACCTTGTATCCAGGCATGGCCTGGATCACCCATGACGGCAGCACCTGGGCCGTTCAAGCCGGGGACAGGCTGCAGGGCATCACCATCCTCAGTATTGATAACCAACACCGGGTGGTGATGACCGACAAAGGCGTCATTCGCCAGGGGGACTGATGGACGCCATTCAGATCCTGGTCAACGTGGCTGATGGCCTGAAGACCAGCGGAATACGCCTTGTTCTTGCGTTGGGATTTATGTTTGGCCTTGCAGGTTGCATTGCCACACTGGTTTCGGTCGTTCGTCAATCCCGCAGCGGCAAGCCGGCCAGTGGCATGAAAGCGCTGGTGTCCGTCTGCCTGGGCGGTGCGCTGATCGCCCTGCAGCAAATGATGAACAAAGCCGCCCATACCCTGAGTTTTGGTGATGTGTCCTTCGACGCCATTGCCTATGCCCCGGAGTCCATGGGGCAGGCGAAGCTGGCGATTGATGCCGTCCTCACGCTGCTGCGTGCGGTCGGCGTGTTGTTCTTTTACATGGGAGTGGTTCGCGCCCGGCGTTCTCTCGTTGACGGACATACCGGCCTGTCAGCCCGAGAGGACATTTCTGCAGGTCTGGTGATGGCCATCACCGGTATTCTCCTGGCCTGCACCCCCGAACTGCTTAATGCACTGCAAAAAACCCTGGGTCTGACCTGGAATTAATTCAACCACAATGAGGTCGTCAACATGCGTAATATCATTCTCTCCGTTTTCATTCGTCTCTGGCTGGCATTTTCGTCTCTCCACACCCGACTGACGCTGGCCCTTGGTGCAATGCTGGGTACCGTCACGCTGCCAGTCCATGCAGAGGATACTCTCTTTGGAATGCTGGATACGGTCGCTGAGGGTGCTGACAAATCAGGCAAGAGCCTGTTAAAACTCGCCAAGTTTGGCGGCATCGGGCTGGTTCTGCTTGGCGTCATTCTCTGGGTAGCCAAGAAGAAAAACCCTCAAATCTCATGGGGCTGGGTGCTGACAGCCTTTGGCGCAGGGTTTGTATTAATTGCTATCGACCAGTTTATCAAGAAAGGGCAGAGCACCATCCAGCTGAACCCCGTCGATGTGGGTTAAACCCTCCCCCTCCGGCACCTCTGTGCCGGAGGATATCTGTTTCAGCAGAAGGAGAACGCCCCCTTGAACCGCTTCCCTGAAAACGTGAGCATCCTGTTTCCCATGGTGCTTGAGCCCTGCTTGCCCGACGAGGTCGACGACGTGGAGACCCTGGCCATGACACTTGAGGAACCCGATAACCGCAACGCCTGCGCACTACTCGCGACGTTGGCCAGCCATTTTTATCACTGCGGGGTGAGTCGTCAGGAGGCCGGATATGACTGCGACGTCGTGTTGCTGCCCCTGGCACCGCTGATCACCCATCTGAAAGGCATGGTAAAGAACACCCCGACGCCACTGACCAATCGGTTGCTGAAGACCTGCAGGCACTGGGACACCCTGAATACCAACCATCTTCGCCTGACGCTGCCCCGCCGACAGCAGAACTTTGGCATCGAGCAACACATCTGGGGTCATGAAAGTGCCGGTCATCCCCCCATACTGCGCCACCGAGCCCGTAAACTGACTGGCGACAGCTGCGACTTCTGCGGTTATACCTGCAAGGATAATCCGCTGATATTCAGGGACAGCAATCCCGAGAATCATGCCGATGCCAATCTTGGCGTGGCCTGTCCCGTCTGTGCCTGCAGCCGCCACCTGAACCGATTGGGCGCCAATGATGGCGTCATGGTGTATCTGCCGGAACTCGCGCCAGCGGATCTCAGCCACTTGCTCAGAGCAACCCTTGTGGCAAAACAGCACGGTGATGAACGCCAGAAACAGGGAGCGACCACCCTCCTGCGTTGGCTGGCAGAACACCGCAAAGAGGTGGAAGCGTTCTGGGGCACCAGTCATCCTGGTGAGCTTGGTCAAGCACTGATGCAGGCCACAGACCGCCAGCGCGAAGATCTGCAGCAGCGACTCCGGCACATCGCACTTATCCCTAACCCTGATCTGATTTCCGGTCATCTCAGTACGGACACAAACGCAACAACCTCCTGGTCTTCCTTGTTCAATCAGTATCGCAGCCAGCACTAACTGCATCGTCAGAGAGCAAAACCCATGAAAAACCCGTTAGTCGCCGCGCTCCAGTGCGTGGAAGAGGCGCTGGCTTATGCGTCCCGCTACGCCCTGGGGCATGATTTTACCCGCTACTGCGACCTGCGCACCGTCATCGGCCTCACCGATGACGACAAAAAACGCCGACCAGAGATGCAATCACCCTGGATATTTGTGACCGACCAGGGGCATTACGCCAGCGTGTTCGAAGTGGAAGGGACCTATTGTGCCTTCAATGAACAGCACGCCGTCACCGAAGAAGAAAAACGCGATAAGGCGCTGTTCAGCAGTTACGTTGCGCAACTGCAGACGTTGCTGACCAGCGAGTTTCAGGCGGTTGGCCACAAGCTCAGCTTTGTCTTCGAACGCGACCCGGACAAGGCACGAGAGGAACTGCACAAACTGTTGGCCCACCAGTACCGGGGGCTCAAACGTATGGGCCTCGACCTGTCCGATATTCTGGACGAGCGCATCGAAAAATTGGTGCCGTTTGTCGCCCGTGAGCGCGCTTTTCTGGTGGTCTATACCGCACGTGAAGCGTTGACCAACACCGAAATCCGAGATGAAGAAAAGCGCCGTGCAGCGATGCTGAAAACAGCGCCGGGCGCGCGTTACGGCCAGAATCCGTTGTTCCATGAGTTGGAAGGACTGAAAATTCGCCACGATACCTTTGTGACCACGCTGGAAAATCAGTTCGGCAACGGTGATTTTGGCACGCGCATCCGTCTGATGAATGCACGCGAATTTGGCTTCCACCTGCGCGAAGAGGTTGAACGTGACAGTACCTCGCCAGACTGGAAACCTTTCCTGCCGGGCGATATAAAATGGCCTCATGGGTTACCCAAAGGCCAGGACCACTCGATACTGCTGGCCCCACACCTTAACTACCAGCTGTTTAACAGCGACCCCGAGGCAGATGGCAGCTTTGTTCACCTTGATGGCCACTGGCATGCGACGCTTGCACTGTCCCTCGGTCCGCAGCAGCCGGAAACCTTCAGCGAGTTGTTCAGAAAAATGAGTCGCCGGCTTCCCTGGCGCATCCGTATGGACCTGATGCCCGGTGGCCTGAACGTGCTGGGCGGGAAAAAGATGGTGTTGAGTATGGCGGCACTTATCCCGCCTCTGCGCCCGGTCTATAACGCTGTGCAATGGCTTGAACAGGCGGGAAAAAGCGATCCCGTCTGCGTCATGACGGTCTGTGCCAGCACCTGGGGCCGCTCAAAAGAGGTGGTTAAGCGTAATCGCACGCTGCTGCAGAAAGGTCTGCAGTCCTGGGGGATCTGCGAGGTGACGGGTACGTTTGGTGACCCTATCGGCGCATGGGTCTCAACACTCACGGGTGCCAATGCACTGAGCATTCCGTCGCTGATGTTTCCCCCGCTGTCGGCCGCGTTGGCCCTGTTGCCCCTGCAGCGACCGGCAACCCCCTGGGCAGACGATGCCAGCATTGTGTTTTCAGCCCCTGACGGAAAACTGATCCCCGTAAAACTCGCCAGTAGCCTGCAAAATAAGTTCACTGAAATCGTTGCGGGTGAATCAGGTACAGGTAAATCCGTCTTGCTTAGCGCTTTAGGCGAAGCGAATGTTTTTTCAGGTCAGAGTCAACTTCCATTTTACTCGTGTATAGATAAAGGGTTTTCCGCACAAGGTTTTATCAGGCTGTTGCGCGATGCACTGCCTCCCGACCGCAAACACGAAGTCATTGGTTTGGTACTGGAAAACAGTCGCGAGCACTGCAAAAATCCGTTCGATGTCCAGTTGGGCATGAAATATCCGCTAACACCCGAACTCGAATTCATGGTCAATATTTGTGAAGCACTCTGTATTAACCCGGAAACGGGTATCCCACCCAATGCACAGGACTGCCGGCAGATCCTGACAACCATTATCGAAACCGCATTTGATAATAACGCCGACAAAGAACCTGTACGCTATGCCCCGACTATCGAACCGATTGTCGATACGGCACTGGAGAAAACGGGGCTGAACCATGAGTATGATGATCTCTGGTGGCAAAAGGCGACCTGGTTTGAGATACGGGATTTATTGTTCGTCAAAGGGGAGGTGAAAGCAGCCACGCGAGCACACTATCAGGCAATGCCTGAGCTGAGCGACCTGCAGGTTTACCTCAATGACGAAGACGTAAAAAAACGGTACGCAGCCATTACCCGCCAGGGCAGTAGCGAGTCGTTATTGGCCTACATTGATCGTTGCCTGTCTGACGCATTACGCACTTACAAAATGCTGGCCAGCCGCACTGTCTTCGAACTCAACCCGGAAACCCGCGTCATTGCCATCGACCTGAACAACGTAGTCGGTGGCAAAACCCGCGCAGGGCAGGTAAAAACCGGGCTGATGTACCTGTATGCAGGACAGCTGGCAGCTGGACACTTTGAGCTACCGCAGTACCGCAACGAGCTGATGAGTCACCTGCCAGAAATGTACCGTTCTTTTCATCACGAACGTCTGACGCAACTGGCTCAGGAGGTCAAAACAAAAGTCTATGATGAGCTTCACAATGCAAAAGATATCCCCTTTATCATTGAAAAACTGGTCACACAAGATCTGGAAAACCGTAAATTCTTCATCCGCACCGTACTGAGTTCCCAATACCTGAACCATTTTCCGCCCGCAATTCTTAAATCAGCCAACAGCCTGTACCTGATGCAGGTCAGCCATGAAGACTTACCGCTGCTGATCGAGCATTTTGGCGTTCCCGCCCATACGGCACAGGCCTTCCGGCACATCGGATCAGGCGCATCACCTGACGGCAGTGGCACTCCATTCCTGGCATGCTTTCGTTTAAAAACAGGGCGTGTAGTGCAGATCCTCAAAAATACGCTCGGCCCGAAAGAACTCTGGGCGTTGAACTCAACACCGAAAGATGCCGCGCTGCGCGATCAACTGTATGACCTGCTCGACGGACCCACCGCCCGCGCCATCCTGGCGGAGGCGTTCCCGACCGGCAGCGCCGTAAAGCTGATTGACCTTCGTCAGAAAGAAGCCAAAGAAACCGACCACGGCAACGTCATTAACCGGCTGGCCAGCGAACTTATCGCTGCACGCGGCCTGCAAATCTGAACCAGGAAACTCCATGAAAAAACGCGTCATTGCCGCCTGCATAGGCGGCCTGATACTGTCTGTCTCTCAGACCCTGGCCTATCCCGTAGAGGTCACGGCCAGCAGGCCCATCACTCAAGAAGTGGTCCCCCAGTTGTCAACGGCTAACGGCACACTCGGCAGTATTCTCAGCACCACCCAGCAGATTGGTGGGGCTGTCAGCGCCGGCAACGACAAAATCGCGGCCATGATCCAGCAATCCACCGAAAACCTGCAGCAATACGCCACCTATGCACAACAGGTACAAAATCTTGAGCAGGCGCGGCGAAGCTACACCGTTCCAGACGCCATCTGCAGCGAGTCCGCCTCGGGACAAGCCTCGCAGATAGCCCGTCAGGCAGGGGCAAAACAGGCCTCTCTCGCCAGCGGCGGAGGAGTCAGCAATACCGCGATTAAAAAAGTGTTGTCGTCCAAACCCGCTGCGCCAGAACAGAGCCAGTTTGCCACCGCAGAGATCCACCGCAGTTACTGCACGCAGGAAGACGCCGATGCCTGGGGAGAACTCTGCAACGGCGTGTCCAACCTACCCGGCGGCGACAAACAGATCCGTTCCCTGTTGGCCGGGGGGGGCGCTGAAGACAAAGCCCCTGAGCTGACATTCACCCAGGAACAAACCGATGCAGCCATGATGTACCTGAAGAACTCATCGCGCCGCAGCGTCGGGCGCGCCCTGAAGAAGGGGGAAGTCAAAACCGATAGTGGACGCCAGTACATTGGTATGACGACAGAGCATGACGCCATTCAGAGCGCGGCGGAACAGCCTCAATTGGCGATGGTCGCCGCCAGTCAGCCGAATGAGGCGACAAAAGACGTGCTGGCTGAAACCCTGCAAACACCGTCCAGCAAGGCATGGTATGACCAGAATGCGTCCGCTGAAGCCCGACGTACAGGCATGATGTCTCTCCGTGAGTTTGAGGCGTTTGAAGTGAATCGTCGCTATGCCAACACGGACTACCAGACAGACCTGCAGAACATGGATGGCGACAATCTGGTGCGCGAATCCATCCGTGTTCAGAGCCTGCAGAACGCGCTGTTGTTAGGCATCAAGCAGCAGTTGCAGGAGAGCGCCATTTTGTCTGGCCAGCAATTGAGCCTGAGCAGCGCACAGTATTACGAACCTCGCCTGGCACAGAAACTGCAGCAGGCCTCAGCAGGAGCCACTCGCTGATGAAAAAACTCACCAAGGCCACCTACCATACCGCCAATGTGCTATTACCGTTGTCTGAAACGGCCCGCATCCTGCGCGCCATGAAATATTCGGCGACGACACTGGCAGATCAGGCCCGTCGTCTGAAACAGACAACGCCGGAGGTTTCCGATGAAATACGGTCATTTGATGACGCCGTCAGGGACAGTGGCCAGAGCCTGGAGGCGCTGACAAGCCGCTACCTTTGGGCTAAACGGGTCTTACTGTTGCTTTTCGGTATGGCAACCCTGCTGGCGCTGATACTGCCGGCAGCCATGTTCTTTTCTGACGTCCCCTTCTCGGGCGCCCTGTTCGGCAGAGCCCTCAGCATGTCATTCATGCTGGCCGGCTTTGGCGGATTGATGTTTGTCCGTGCCCTGAAAAATCAGTATCACCTGTGGCAGTTACAGACCCGTCAGCTCGGTACCTTCGCTGACTGGAGAGCGACAGCCCCGTGGCTGCGGGACATTGTCAGTTGGCAACTGCGCTGACCGAGACCTTGCTCTGTACTCCCCCACGCACGGGGAACCCCATCGTCCGTACAACGGAAAACACCCATGAAAAAACGTCTTCTGTTCATGCCCGCCATGGTGTTGGCCGGGCTGGCGCTGCCAGCGTTGGCTGACAGCGTCAATTTTGATTCGATAAATTCTGCCGCCACCCGCAACACCGATTTATCCCGCCAACTGTTGATCATGGTGTTCGGTGATGTGGTGAACAACCCACTGCAGCCGGCGAACGTCAGCTTTATCGGCCAGCTCTATGGCGTATTCAATGCCATCATTGCCGGCCTCGCGTTTATCTGGTTTATGGTCATCACGCTGCGGGCTACTGTCCTGACGGGCAACCGGGGAAAAGTCTTTGGCCGTGGGACCACCATGATGGCCCCGGTCTCCTCCCTGGCCGGTTTTATGGCACTCGTGCCGACACCGTCAGGCTGGTCCATCTCCAACTTGGCGTTTCTGTGGATGGCCTCCATCATGGGGGTAGGCAGCGCCAATCTTATGGTGGACAAAGCCGCAGACTCCATAATGGAGGGACAGTCATTAATCATGCAGCCGGTGGCGGGTGAGACCATCACCGCTGCCCGGGGCATTTTTGACATGTATCTCTGCAAGGTGGCGTTAAACACCGAACAGTCACAGATGCACCAGAGCGGCAGCAGCAGTACACCGCCGATGTCCGTACAACGGGCGACGGACGGACGGGAAATCCGCATCACCAACGGCAGCGCGATCTGTGGCAGTGCCAAACTGCCTGAAACAGCAAAAAGCGGAGCCTGGTTCCCGTTTAACGTGCCAATCAATTCAGGCCCACTGGAAAATGCGCAAAAAAACGCCTTTGCCGAGATCAACAATACGCTCTCTAAAAGCGCTGAAAACATCGTTAGCGCCTGGCTCAATTACCAGGATGGGGCGCAGTCTCGAATGCCCGATATCGAGTCAGAGATCCAGCAGGCGGCAAGAAGCTATGAAGACACCATAAACGCCGCTTCAGCAGCCGTGAATAATGAGGGCTCAATCCGGGGTGAACTGGCTAATTACCTCAAGCAAAGTGGATGGATCGCTCTCGGCGCCTGGTACCAGTCTTTTGCTACCGCAAATCAGAAGGTGAACAGCGTAGCAAATCAAAGTCCGGTTGTGACCGGGCCGTCCAGTATGGGTGAAGTAGGTGTTGGGCGACTACAAGAGGAAATAAAAACCGCATTACTGGCACAAAGGAAAAATTCAACCTATACACCGCCACTTGGCTCAGTGAATGCGGCCGGTAATGACAATCTTGATGATGTACAGTCGGCCAACTCAGCAATTATTAAAATACTCCCCTTCTTTTCAGGAGAGAGATTCTCAAACTTCATTATCCAGTCAATAATGACCGGTAGCGATAATGATAGCTCTAGCCAAATTAATCCACTCCTGAAAATGAAAGCCATCGGTGATTATACATTAGGGGGCGCTCAGGCAACCTTTACCGCATTTACAATTGCTAAAGGGTTTGTTGACTGGGGAAATGGTACAGCATGGGGGAAAGTTGTTAATGCGGTTTCAGGTGCTGGATATATAGCACAGAGTGTTATTGGCTCAATAGCCCCTATTGTCTATTTTATTCTATTCATTCTGATTAGCATTGGTTTTTCACTGGCAATATTTCTACCTTTCATTCCTTTAATTTACTGGATCACGGCCTGCACATCGTGGCTGGGAAGTGTTTTGATTGGCACTACTGCTGGCTCGTTATGGGCCGCAACACATATCGGTACTGAGGAAGATAAAGGGAGTCGCGCTAACTACGGCTATATATTCCTCATTGATGCCGCTATCCGCCCCTCTCTAATGGTCTTTGGTTTCTTTTTCGCCAGTCTTGTTGTCGTTGCCATTGGTACATTACTGAATATCTTGATTTTACCAGCCATTGTTAATGTTCAGGCTGATTCGATAACCGGGCTGATAAGCATCATTGGTATTCTGATGATTTATGCTCGACTCTGTACCACACTCGTTTCATCGGCATTCAGTCTGCAAGTCTACCTGCCGGATTATGTCATCGCCTGGCTAGGTGGCCGTGAAGCCGCACAGATGATGAAAGGTGCTGTAGAATCCGCCCGCAACATGTTTGCAGGATTTGGCGGTAAAGCAGGCCATACACCGGGCATGAAGAGGATGGAACAGAACAAGCCTTCTGGTGATGCGGATGGTTTTAAGTAATACATTTCACCCGGTTTTAACTGGGTGAAATAGCAACAAAGAACTTGTTAATAGGTTCTTTAATGCTACAATGAAACCTATTAAACGGTTTTTGTTTGAGGTTAATATGCCTAACATTATCCATAGCGATATAACCGCCAGCATCACTGAGCTAAAAACAAACCCAATGGCCACTGTCAATGCCGGTGCAGGGTATCCGGTAGCCATCCTGAATCGCAATCAGCCTGCGTTTTACTGCGTTCCTGCTGAGTTGTACGAGCGAATGCTGGAGTACATTGACAATCAGGAGTTGGCAAACCTGGTCAAACAGCGCTCAGAACAGACACTGCACGATGTAGATTTGGGAAAATATCTATGAACTGCAAGGTCAAGTTTCGAACCGACGCATTTAAGGAGTGGAACAGCCTTGATAAATCCATACAGCAGCAATTTGCCAGGGAACTCAAACGATGTGCAAAACCCTCTGCCAATCTGCGAAATACACCGAACTATTGTGTGATAAAACTTCAGGCATCCGGTTTCAGGTTGGTATATCAGGTTATCAACAGCGAAGTAATCATCGCAGTCGTGGCTGTTGGTCAACGGAAACACCGTGAAGTTTATACTCTGATGAGTAACCGACTTAAATAAAACAGATTGGGACGATATAGATGACGGTAAAATACATAGATACTTACTCAAAAAAATGGTCGGTAGCTCTAGTTGGCGTCCTGTCTTTTGCATATTGTATATTCGCATTACCATTTCATATACCAATGGCTATTTATGCAATTCATAATATCCAAGAGTTAATGAGTAGCCGATTCCAGCAAGACAGAATTCTGACCATATTGCTGATTACATCTCTTTTCCTTTCACTTTTTATTATCGTTTACTCAATTCGTAAACAACGAAAAAACATCAAAGCGTTCACTTCACGTTTCAGTGAGTTAGACCTGAGTAATCCACAGCCCCAAAATACCGTCATGAACCGGACGGGTTGGGGGTATATGGCACTCGATACTAAAAAAGGGACGCTCCTATACATCAATCACCCTGACACCACTGTCTTTAACTTCTTCTTTCCAAAAGATGTGCGCGTGATGGGGTTTGGGATGTACGACTGGAAATCGATTGAAGTGGAAGGCAATACCCTACGGATTTATACGGGCAATCCTGAGCTGCCTTCAATCACTATTGCGACCGGCAAAGCAAACCAGCTGTATGAAAAAATCAACGCCATGCGCAATCAAACCTGGACCTATGAATACAGTATTCCTGGGTATGTCGAGCATCAGGCAAAACGCATTGCTGACGCGCAGGGACTGAACCTGATCCTGCCGCCCAAATAATTTCCCTTCTGCTGTAATCCACCTCAATGGTTTCGGGGCCCTCTTTTCAGGGTGCCTCTTCTTTTGCATTCGCAAAACAGTTAAAGGTTTCCCCATGGCGCAACCTATTCGCAATGATGTCCAGTCAGGCAATGACTGGACAATGGCCGCTGTCGGTCTGTTTATTACTCTGATGGTAGTCGCCCTGT
The DNA here is from genome assembly GCF_037199905.1 of Serratia sp. MMO-28. Classification (NCBI taxonomy): domain Bacteria; kingdom Pseudomonadati; phylum Pseudomonadota; class Gammaproteobacteria; order Enterobacterales; family Yersiniaceae; genus Serratia; species Serratia sp. MMO-28. The sequence continues at coordinate 9,038 of NZ_JBBCVB010000017.1, read as the reverse complement.
TTTTCCGGCAACTCACTATCGAATGCACGACCACCCTGCTCTACTGGCTATGGAGCCTGGCGGACTTTCCCCGCTTCCACACCGATGCTGCCTGGCGTATCAATCTGCTGGCCACAACGCACAATACGGCAGAGACCGTCTCCTGGTCTGAATTCTTCGCCGTCATGGATGTCACCGCCGGCATCTTGCTGGTTGCCCTGATACCGTTGGCCATCATCGGCACCCTAGCCGTTCGCCGCCATCAGGTCAGTCGAACACGGCGGGATCTTTCTATCCACTCGCTCCCCCGCATCATGTCGTCATTTTCTCCAGCCATCGTACCGGCACTGACTTATGGCGACAAAAAGACGCAACTGCTGAATGTGGATCCGGAAGAACACCGTAGCGCACAGACACCCGATGAATTTGCCATCAAGCACAAACTGGTGGTTAACCGTCGTCTTCGCCGGGAACGGGCTGAGTTGCAGTTTATTGCCCAGCTTGGCAAGCCACTGTCCCATGAGCAAGGTAGCAGTCTCCCACAGAACCTTGTACTCCCGGCGTTTGAGCAATTCAGTGATCATGAGCGGGCCATGTTCGCTGTCTTCGGCCTGCAGCACTTCATGGATAAACGCAAAGAGGCTGAGCAGTTGCTTGATACGCTAAACCGGTCGACGCTCAAATCAGACCGTCGATATCGAAACCAGATCGGCTATCCCAACCTGTCACTCGCAGACAAAGCATTTCGAAAGGTGGCCACAACGCCTGCCGCGCAAACCTGGATCAAGCAGTACGGTTATGTCCGCACGGCCATCGCCGCATTACATGATAACGACCTTCACCTTCCTATCCGCCGATACCGCTGGCTGAAGGGGCTTGACCGCACACTCTGGTACGCACTGGCGTCCACCGGTCGTCCTTGGCCATTCGTTGAAGGTGCCGGCGTGGTCAGTCAGTCGCACTGGGAAAAACTGGCCGCCCGTTATCGTGTCAAGCTGAACAAACCCATGATGTCACTCGCCCTGGATGGACTTGAAACAGACCTGAGAAATATCGGTGCCGTGGTGGATGACACACCGCCGACATCACGTCCTTTTGATGAAGAAGAGGAAGACGACGACGAGGACTCAACAGGATCACAAACCACATCAAACGAACAACACATTCACCGTCACGTACATCCCTTCCGCCCTAAAATGAGATAATTCCATGTCAGAACATGCTGTTAACGAAATCACGACTGAAATTCATGGTCGGCACCTGCAGGTGCGGTTGAATGGGCGCCGCCTGTTTAACCTGTACCACCCTTTAGCCGATCGCTATCAGCTCACGCTTGAGCAAGATGCGAGTCAATACACTATCTGGATGCGCCAGTCCTGCAACGGTTTCGCCAGACTCTTTACCACCAGTGACGCTGAACTCGCCAGCAGTATCATGAACACCACGGCGGATGCACTGCAATGCATGGCCATGGCCATGGCGGGATCATGTGTGAAGCCCCAGAAGAAATGGGGCATGCAATGGCTCCTGCCTGGGGCCATGTTTATCTTTCTGGCTGGGACGTGGATCTCCTGGTTTCATTATTCTCCCCTTCCAGCCCTACCCGTGGAGATGGCTGTAGAACCCGTCGTCAATCCCCCGCAGCCCTTGCCTACCCTGTCATCACCCCCAGTGACCAACGCTCTCCCAGTTGCCGAAGTCAATCCGCCCACGCAGCGCGTGCCACTCTCCCCGAAAGACGCTGCAGAGGCACGCCATCTCCTGGCCACTCGCCTGAAAAACGGCGCAGCAAAGAAAGAGTTCACGATCTCACTGTCCTCGGGTCACCCACGAACCCTCTACGTCTTTGCCGATCCTGAATGCCCAAACTGCAGCATTTTCGAACCAACCGTACAGGCGCTGTCTGAGTTGTACAACGTGGAAATATTCCCGGTCACACTGATAGGCAAAGCCCGTACCGCCGAAAAGGTCGTCCCGCTGCTGTGCACAACGGCAGAGAAACGCGCAGACAGGTGGCGCCGTCTGTTTGACGTCGGTGCCGGACTGTTGAACCCAACAGCAACATCAGAACCGCCGAGTGCGTCCTGCGAAGCGGGCCAGAACGCGCTGGCCCGTAACGATATGGCGTTCGAACTCTACCGCCTCCCCGGCACCCCCACAGTCATCAGTGATGACGGCCGCATGATCCCGTTGCAAGCAATGGCCAGCGATGTCGCGCTGCAAGCATTTTTGAACAGTGCACCGTGAGGAGCTGCCGATGGATTTTAAAGGACGCCACGGGCCGGTTGAAAGCCAACTGATAAGTCGCCAGGTACAAAGCAGACTGGCTGAACGGTTGATGCTTGCCCCGTTCACCGTGCAGTTTTTCCTGGTGACATCCCTCATCACCGGCGTATTGTGGCCGGTAACACTGCTGCTGTTCCTGCCTTTTAATATCATCCTGCTGGTCGCGTTCAGTGATCAGCGATTTCGCCTTCCGCTGCGTATCCCGATGGATGTGGGCGGATTTGACCTGTCCACCGAGCGGGAACTGAGTTGGAATATTCCGCTGCTGAATCTGAATCTGCCCAAAGTTGTACCAGGAGAAGCCGCCGGTACGCTCTGCCTGGGGACGGGGCGCGGCCGCGACAGAGGGAGAGAATTGTGGCTCGAAACCTCTGACGCCCTGCGCCATATGCAAATCATGGCCACCACCGGCGGCGGTAAAACGGAAACGCTTTATTCCCTTTACCTGAACTCGCTGTGCATGGCTCGGGGATGCTGTATCTCGGACGGTAAGGCGCAGATTGATCTCGCGGTGGCCACCTGGTCGATGGCCAGGCGTTTCGGCCAGGAAGATGACTGGCACGTGCTGAACTTCATCACTGGTAACGATGATCGGTTCAAAAAACTGCTGCTCGGGGATAAATCCCGCCCCCAGTCTAACAGTACCAACCCGTTCGCTTACGGCAGTCCAACGTTCATTATCCAGTTGATGGAGTCCCTGCTGCCTGCCGGGAACGGCAGCGACGAGGGCTGGAAGGACAAAGCCCGCGCCATGATGAATGCCCTCATTTACGCCCTGTGCTATAAGCGCGCCCGGGATAACATCCTACTCACACAGGCGGTTATCCAGTCTTACCTTCCTCTGGTGAAGTTTGTCGGTCTATATCGCGAGGCGCTGCGTGACGGCTGGCATGAGGAAGGATACAAACCGATGGAAAACTACCTGTCCAATCTTGCGGGCTTTGACATGAAGCTGATAAATCGTCCATCAGACTGGTCGCAAGGCGCCCTCGATCAGCACGGTTACCTTATCCAACAATTCACCCGCATGCTCAGCATGTTTAACGACACCTATGGCCATGTTTTCCCGAAGGGCGGCGGCGATATCGATATGCAGGACATTCTGCATAATGATCGCACCCTGGTGGTACTTATTCCGGCGCTGGAGTTGTCTGATAACGAAGCGGCCACACTGGGTAAACTGTATATCTCCGATATCCAGATGAACATCGCCAAAGACCTGGGCAACAAAATTGACGGCTCACCAGAACACACACTGACGGTGAAGAAGTTTGCCAGTAAATTCCCGTTCATGATCATCTGCGATGAGGTGGGGTATTACTTCGCTCCAGGGCTGGCCAAACTGGCGGCACAGATGCGCAGCCTACGTTACATGCTGATTATCCTGGCGCAGGATATTCAGGCCATGTTGCGCCACGGAAAAGAAGTCCACTCCGTGAATGCCAACCTGGGTACCAAGCAATTTATGAAAACCGAAGACACCGAGGACACGCTAAAGATGATCCGCGCCGTCGGCGGCACGGGCCAGTATGCAGAGCAGAGGACCATGGACCGCACCGGCATGGGCAACTATCAGGACGTTGACAGGGTAGAGTTCCGCGATCGGGACAATATCCAGCTGTCTGAGCTCAAAGCGCTGAAATCCGGCGAAGGCATCATCGTGTTTGAGGACCAGCAGGTCCGTAGCAACACCATCTACATCCCTGATGACGAGAAAATCTCAACGCTGGAGGTGAAAATAAACCGATATGTACCGCTCCGCCGTCCCGACTTCAGTGACCTGTGTCGAGAGGTGCCTGCAGCTGCACGCAGACGACCGGTCTCCCAAGAACGCGTTAGCCATATTCTGGACATCTGCCAGACGACAGCCCCGGACACGTGGAGTAGCAGGCTCAATGCCCGCCTTGCTGACGAAACACTGCTGGCGCTCACCACCGTGGCAACCGACCTCGATAACCGTGATGACGTCACCTATACCCTGGAGGAACGCGGTATCTTGCTGTTTGAAACCGCCCTCAACGCACTGGAGAAAACGGAAGGTCGCTACCGCTGGATCAAAGAGCAGGGGAATATCCGCATATCGAAAGAGCGGATTGAAGAGGCACGCCAGAACAATGCCGGCATAGTCACGCCCCCTGCCTCTGGTCAACAGAAACCGTCGGCTCATGCACCAACCACCCTCCCTCAAAACGATATTCCCCACTTCGCGGAGAGCAACGATCCTGATTACGGGTATCAGAATTTCACTTCAGATGCCTTTACCGACGATTTTGATAACCCAACGGGGAGACATGACTTCTGACTCAATGACAGCAACATTGTACAACTCGCCCCTCAACATACATCACACACCCTAGGAAAATAATGACTATACGTATATTACGGTCAGCCATGCTGGCTACCATTCTTCTTTTATCTGTAGGTACTGTCATTGCGACACCGACTGTTGAAGCCGGATTCTCTCCGGAAGGCAGCGCACTGATGTTGGTTCTAAACACCATCGATTCTTCAAAACAGAGCATCCGCATGATGGGCTACTCTTTCACCTCACCGGAGGTCGTAAAGGCGCTAGTAAACGCACATCAGCGCGGAGTGGATGTAAAAATCGTGCTTGATGATAAGGGAAATCGGAATAAGGCTAGTCAGGCCGCAATGAACATCGTGGTGAACGCAGGAATTCCGCTACGAACGAACGGTCGCTACGCCATTATGCACGATAAGGTAATTATTCAAGATAATCATACTGTTGAGTTGGGTAGCTTTAACTACTCCAGAGCAGCAGGCCGGACCAATTCAGAAAGTGTCTTGGTCATACGCGAGATGCCTGCGCTGGCTCAGTCGTACCTGGCACACTGGCAATCCCGCTGGGATGGCGGTACAGACTGGCAGTCGTCATACTGAACGTAAGGAAACCGCTCCAAACATTTGGGGCGGTCAACCACCTAATCATCAAGATACTTATTCCTGATCTGCAGTATTGGTACTGTCATCGCGGCAAAAATCCCAGAAATGAACGCCAGAATGGCAAGCAAAAAACCGCCTATAACACTCTCTCTGAAACACAACCAAACGATTACCGCAACCATCAAAGCCACTGTAACCCATGCCAGGTAGACATACTTTTTACGCAAGGGCAGATCTATCAGGCGGCAACGAACATACTGCCCCCCCATAAGCTTTTTCTCAGCAGCTTTATCAAGCACCTCCCGCACAGCACGAATATCAATAACCTTCCTGTGGAAATGGCTATCATCAGAGCAATAGCGCGTATGTTGAAGAAGTTCATTCAGCGTCGGCAAGTCTTTGGGCCATTCATGGAGAACGGCGACACCATAGGCTCTCAGCAGTGGCAGTGCATAGGCGTAATGGCTGACCTTTTGCACGTACCGATTATCCAGAACAGCCCAGACGTCACTGCCACCGGCAATCTCCAAAACGTAGATCATGATCTTATCCGCATCGGGGTAAAGCCCGACACTGACGCGCGCAGGGATGTGCTCGATATTGTGATACCGGCAAAAATTTACTCGATTCTTTCCCTCGCCAGAGAAAAACAGCCCCAGTTCAGGAACATGGAAGTAGTCGGTATCCTGTATCCCGTGCTCAGAATTGATATACGAGATCACTTCTTCTTTCTCTGTTATCGATATGTCTGGATCAGGCCACAGACGCCAACTGCAACCCAGCGTATGAGCAACTGGTACAGCCATATTCTCCGCTGGCGACCGAACTCGAGGCAGAAAGGGGATGATACTGGTGAAAAAATCCTTACCGAAGAATGGCCCCCACTCTCCATTGGATTCCGAACCGTGCAGGTCACCAGGAATATTCACCGGTGACATCCTGCCCTCAGTATCAATACGGAATTTAAGATCCACAAATTCACGGGCAGCTTTCGCTACTTGATGTGACAGATGTGACAAGTCTGCGATCTTAATGCTCTCTTTCATTCAGATCCTTCAAAACATGCGTTGATTCATCGGCGTGGTTTCGGTGGTACATGCGGCCGGGCCGTATTCGTGGTAGCGGCTGGCTTAGGCTCCTGGTATTTTGTCACATCGTAACCAGCCTGCTGCCGCTGAGCCGGATGCGTCAACGGTACTGTCTTACCTGATGATGCATTGAAGTGCGGGATGTACTTGATCGTTCCCTGGACAAACGCTTTCTCGCCCCTGACCTCCACTTTCTCCCCACACTTCTGTTCGGTAATGTGCAACGCCATAGCCAGATTTTTACCCTTCTCTGCCGGTGCATCGGCAACTTCAATAAACAACCCTCGGTCAAGAAGTACGGGCTGACCACCTGATGTATACACGACAGCACCATCACGATTAACCTGCGTTTCATAGCCCCGAATCTGCGACGGTTTGATATCATCAGCAACAGCATGAAGAATGATATTGTTAGAAATTGCGGTCGTGCGGTTATTACGCTTCTCTCTGTATGCCCAACCACGCAGCTGCGAGATGGCGGCAGCATCATGCTGCGTTGCCTGCACTTCTACCCACGCACGGTATGACAGTGGGCGGTAATCCGGCCTTTCTTTCAGCGCCTGTCTTTCATCACGTATCTGCAGGCGTAAGCCTGCCATCTCTTTCATTTTCTCCACTTCCAGAGCACGGAACATCAGTTTGCGCAACAGCGGATCACGTTCGCTCAGACGCACATTATTTTTACGGATACGGTAACTGGCCGACAGCGCTCGGAACCGGGAGCGAACATCATCAGTAGAAAGACTGGGGCGAACAAAGCAGGTTTTGTACGTCTTGTAACGTGCAATCAAATCCTGCCGAGCCTCTGCACGTATATTACGACGTTCAGCCCGCGCACCTTTGTCACGACGGTGAAGACGATTGTCATACTGAGATCCAATGTCCACACCACTCAGTAAAACCGCTTTACCTGCACGGTTAACGTCTAGCATTATTGGTGCCGGAGAAAATGCACCAATCAACTCTTGTTGGCAATCAAGGGTGAGCTCCGGGTGTATGCTGCTGGCCTTCACCGGGCGCTGCTCATCATCACTGATGTCGTAAATCGCCAGTCCCTGACCTTTCTGACGTAACTCCAGTCCCGCAGCAATCAGTACGTTATGAACATCATCCCAGTGGTAGTTCGCCCGAAGAAACAACGTATCCAGTTTGTCTCGACAGTGATCAACGGCGTAAGAAAACAGGCTTTCTTTATCGCTGAAATGCTCCAGTTCGCGGGCGGCAGCGGGAGCTGACTTATAGAAATTACGCTTGCGAACAATGTGACCTTCGCTATTAACCATGTAAGGACCATTGACATGCTGCCAACCATATTTGAGTTCCATTTCGCGACAGCAGCGGTCCAGAGTCAGACGATCGTTATACAGGGATGCTGCTTTATAGCTCACCGGATTGACGCGATTTACAGTCAGGTGGCAGTGCAGATTATCGGTATCCTCATGGATAGCACAGACATACTGATGACCGTCCATTCCCATACGATTCATGCAATGACGCGCACAGTCAAATATCTGTTCCGGCGTAGGTCTTTCAGCTTCCGGCCAGGACAGGATGACATGATAAACCGGGTCCTTGCAGCGCGTGTTTTGCATCGCAATCATGTTCATTTCGCTCGCTGCAGTGGCAAGTGAAAAGCAGTTCGTCTCGGTAATAACATCACCACACCGCAGAAGCTGACGACCATCCGGGAACATAGCGATCACATCAACGGATCCAGGCAGTGGATTACGGGTGGCGTACTCCACCAGGTTATTGAAGATGGCAGCTTCAGAACGAGATTTACGCACGAACGGTTTTTCAGGTGACAGCGTTTCGCTCATCTCAACGTCATCACGGATCGTGACGTAAGAGACAAGTTTAACAAAGCTGGATTTCCCATCCCGCCTTTTTGGTGGCACCTCTGCGATCATCTTATTCCCCGCTGTTATTCAAACTGCTGGCATCGAACTTTAAAAATGCCGTCTGCATTGCCGTCAGTGTTTCAGCATATTTTTTACTGAGTTCTGGTGTCATCATCCCCTGCTTTTGCATCTCGCTGTAGAGATGTTTCAACAGTCCACCCTGTTTCATAATCTCGTTCATCTGCCGGGTGTCACCTTTGGCCACAATGCGACGACCAAGAGCACAACGTCGGAGAAATTCACCTGCGCTGAGTCCTGCGGCACGGGCACTTTCACTGACTTGCTCTTTTTCTTCTGGGAACCAGCGGATACCGAGAAAAAGAACTGTTCTCTGGCGTTTCTCACTCTTGCTCATCGCTTTAATCCAGCACCAATTTAAGGTATCCACTGTAATAGGGTGTCGGGACGGAGTCCTGACCAGGGCGTTTTGTGGGGCCGTCTGCGTGCAGGCGGTTCAACAAAACATACCTTGTCCCTCATTTTAAATTTGATTTCGATTTATGGTCGGAATTATAGGTGATTTCATCATTGCCGTCACTGGCTTACGCCTAAAATACGTGGTTCTGGTGAATTAGATAACAAAGAGGTATAATCTGGCGGAATGTTTACCCTAGACAGACAGGAAATCAGGCAATGGCTGAGAAAAAATGGTACAGCGTGGAAGATGTTGAACAGGCAAAAAATTCTCTTGATGAACTGCCTGATTTGACACCCACAAGATTGACTAAATCAGATGTGCTTGAGCAGCTTAAAGAAAAAATAATTGAGCTGGCAGATAACAAAGGCTACAGCGTGGAAGATATCCGCAGTGCGCTCAGTCATGCCGGGATCCAGACAAGTGTTAAATCCATACGTGAAATACTGAATTCGCGTAAAAAAG
>NZ_JBBCVB010000016.1:0-128555 GCF_037199905.1 Serratia sp. MMO-28 | reverse complement strand
ACCGCGTGCATCAGAAAGCTGTTAACGATATTAAACGCGATGCTGCGAGATAATAGGCAATGGGTGACAAATTAATCATCACCCATTGACTTTAAACACAGCTGCTCTCCCACAGGGAGAGGGGCGATGCCTTGAGCCATTGATGCATTATTATGCTGCTTTGCGCTTTACTGACAAGCATTACACATTCAGGAGAAGCCATGTCTGGCTGCGCCGCATCACGTCACGGCCAGCAAAAAGGAAATACGCATTGAACGTACCGATACGTGATTAAATTAATACAGTGCTGATGGGAATGATATTGCCTGCGCGGGGCAACGGCCTGCTATTGCCCCGCGTCCCTTAACGGAGTTATTTAAAACGAGGTTTCATGATGAACTCATCCTCCACCACGTTATTTTCCACACTGGAAGAAAAAATAAATAACGCTTTAGTCATAGATAAAGAGAAAGGTATTTATCGGTGCAATCGCGCCATATTTACCGATGAGTCTTTATTCGAACTGGAAATGAAAGCCATCTTTGAAGGTAATTGGATTTATTTGGCCCATGAAAGCCAGATTGCCGAACCGGGCGACTATTACACGCTAACCATGGGCCGCCAACCCATCATTATCACCCGCGATCACAACGGGCAATTACACGGGATGATCAATAGCTGCTCGCATCGCGGAGCCATGCTGGCCAGCCGCAAATCCGGCAATAAAACCTCGTTCACCTGCCCATTCCATGGTTGGACCTTCAACAACGCCGGTAATTTGCTGAAAGCCAAAGATGAAAAGAGCGGCGCTTATCCGCCCTGTTTTAAACAGGCGGGTTCACACGATCTCAAACATTTGCCCCATTTTGCCTCTTACCGTGGCTTCCTGTTTGGCAGCCTGAACGCCGACGTGCTGCCGTTGGAGGAATATCTGGGTGACACCCGGCAGGTGATCGATCTGATCGTCGATCAAGCCCCCGATGGGCTGGAGGTGCTGAAAGGCGCTTCCAGCTATACCTACGACGGCAACTGGAAGCTGCAAATGGAAAACGGTGCCGATGGCTATCACGTCAGCGTGGTGCATTGGAACTACGCCTCCACTATGTCACGCCGCAACTATGAGGCCAACGGCACCCCAACCGTAGACGCCAACGGTTGGTCGAAAAGCACCGGTGGCGTCTATGGTTTCAAGCACGGCCATATGCTGCTGTGGACCCGGGCGCTGAATCCGGCCGTTCGCCCAGTGTTCAAGCACTTTGAGCGACTCAGTGGGTTGTTTGGCACCACTCGCGCTGATTTGATGGTTAACGAAACGCGCAACCTGTGCCTGTACCCCAACGTTTATCTGATGGATCAGTTTTCGACCCAGATCCGCGTCGTTCGCCCGCTGGCCGTCGATAAAACCGAAGTCACTATCTTCTGCTTCGCCCCTAAAGGGGAAGCTGCCGAGGATCGCGCGCTGCGCATCCGCCAATATGAGGATTTCTTCAACGTCAGCGGCATGGGGACGCCGGACGATCTGGAAGAGTTCCGCGCCTGTCAGCAAGCCTATAACGCCAGTAACCTGTCCTGGAGCGATATGAGCCGCGGCGCGACCCGCTGGCTGGAAGGTGCCGATGAGAATGCGCAGGCGATGGCTATCACCCCGCTGCTGAGCGCACCACGTTCCGAAGATGAAGCCTTGTACATCAGCCACCACCATCACTGGCAACAAACCCTGCTGCGCAGCCTGAATAAACGTGAGGTGACACAATGAGCAACCGACAGTCCGATATTGAACAATTCCTCTACCGTGAAGCGCGCCTGCTGGACGAACGTAACTGGGATGAGTGGCTGGCCTGCTACAGCCCAACGGTGGAGTACTGGATGCCCGCCTGGGGCGATGACGATCGCTTAACCCGCGATCCGCAGCGGGAGATTTCGCTGATCTACTACCCGAACCGTGAAGGGCTGGAAGATCGCATCTATCGCATTAAAACCGAGCGCTCTGCGGCCAGCACGCCGGAACCCCGCACCAGCCATCAGATCAGCAACGTTGAACTGCTGGAAGACAGCGCCCTGCACGTTGAGGTGCGTTACAACTGGGTGACGTTCAGCCATCGCTATCAAAAGACCGATCTGTTCTTTGGCAATACCCGCTGCCGTATTGCGCTCAACGAGGGACGACCGCTGATCGAACGCAAAACGGTTCAGCTCAGCAACGACTACATCAGTCAGGTCATAGATATTTATCATATTTAATGCGGGGTACTTATGGCCTTTACCATTGCTCTTAATTTTGAAGATGGCGTCAGCCGCTTTATTCAGTGCAATCCCAACGAGAAAGTGCTGGATGCCGCTTACCGGCAAAAGATCAATCTACCGATGGATTGCTCCGACGGCGTCTGTGGCACCTGCAAATGCCACTGTGAGCAGGGCGAGTACAGCCTGGGTGACGACTATCTGGCAGAGGCACTGTCAGAACAGGAAGCGCGGCGGCGATTCGTGCTGACCTGCCAGATGGTGCCACAGTCAGACTGTGTGATCGACGTACCTATGGCCTCCACCCGCTGTAAAACCGGCAGCGAAGAGTTTTCAGCCAGCCTGGTGGCGGCAACGCCGCTTTCCGACAGCGCCATCGAATTCAGCCTGCAGCTTGACGATGCTGATGGTATTGCCTTCCTACCCGGCCAATACGTCAATATCGAGGTGCCTGGCAGCGGTGCCAGCCGGGCCTATTCGTTCAGCTCTCTGCCGGGTAAACAACGGGTTTCTTTCCTGCTACGCAATGTTCCCGGCGGGCTGATGAGCAGCTACCTGACCAGCAAAGCACAGCCGGGGGATAAAATACGCCTGCGCGGGCCGCAGGGCAGTTTCTATCTACGCACCGTCGCGCGGCCACTCCTGTTTCTGGCGGGGGGAACCGGCCTAGCCCCTTTCCTTTCCATGCTGGAGCAGTTGGCGCAAAACGGCAGCTCGCAGCCGGTGCATCTGGTGTACGGCGTCACTCACGACCACGATCTGGTGAAACTGGAACAGCTGGAGCAATACCGCACACGCTTGCCCAACTTCAGCTATCTCACCTGCGTCGCCAGTGAAGCCTCACCATCACCACACAAAGGCTATGTCACACAGCATCTTGATGTCAGCGTCTTGAACGAGGGCGATCTGGACGTGTACCTGTGCGGCCCGCCGCCGATGGTGGAGGCGGTCCTGAACGATTTCCAACGCCGAGCTTTTACCCCGGCCAGCTTCCATTATGAAAAATTCGCCGCCAGCCAAACGGTATAAGGAATAGCCATGCAGATAATGCGGTTTGAAAACAAGGTGATGGTGATCACCGGGGCAGCGCAGGGCATCGGTAAAGCGGTTGCAGAACAGGCCGCGCGTGAAGGGGCCAAGCTGGCGCTGATCGACCGGGCCCCTTACCTGAGCGAACTGGCCGCCACCTTGAGCGCACAGGGCAATCAGGTACTGGCGATCGGTGCCGATCTGGAGCGCTGGGAAGAGACCGAGAGCGCAATGCGACAGGCTCAGCGGCACTTTGGTCGGCTGGATATTCTGGTCAATAATGTGGGGGGCACCATCTGGGCACGCCCGTTTGCCGACTATTCCCCAGAACAGATTTCCGCCGAGATCCAACGTTCGCTGTTCCCCACGCTGTGGGGCTGCCGCGCCGTGTTGCCGCATATGTTGCAACAGCGGAGCGGAGTGATTGTCAACGTGTCGTCCGTCGCCACCCGCGGGGTCAACCGCGTGCCTTATTCCGCGGCCAAAGGCGGGGTTAACGCCCTCACCCAGTCGCTGGCTTTTGAATATGCCCAGGCCGGTATTCGCATCAACGCCACCGCACCTGGGGGCACAGAAGCCCCGCCGCGCCTGACGCCGCGTAACCGGGAAATCCCCACGGCGCAGGAGGAAAGCTGGTATCAGCAGGTGATCGATCAAACCCTCAGCTCCAGTTTGATGCACCGATATGGCAGCGTTAACGAGCAGGCTAATGCGATTTTGTTCCTTGCCAGCGATGAGGCCAGTTACATCAATGGCACCATCCTGCCGGTGGCGGGGGGCGATCTGGGTTGATCGCTAGGCTCACCTCAGCCCGCCATCATGATCTGTTTAAAAGCAATGGGTGATGCAAAACCATCACCCATTCTCATGCGCATTGCTGCACGCCAACGGCGCACTCGATAACCCTTCACTTTGTATACCTACCATCACTGAATCGTTACCTCTATCACGCAAAAATGTTTTTGTTTGGTTAACTCTTGGCTTGTTTGTTGGTTTTTGATTACAATCATGAGCGAAAACGAACATTAAAGAGCTATTGCGAACATCTGGAGGAAGTTAACGTGGAAACCAAAGACTTGATCGTGATCGGTGGCGGCATCAACGGAGCCGGCATCGCAGCAGATGCGGCCGGGCGCGGGCTGTCCGTTCTGCTACTGGAAGCGCAAGACTTGGCCTGCGCTACGTCTTCCGCCAGTTCAAAACTGATCCACGGTGGCCTGCGCTACCTGGAACATTACGAATTCCGCCTGGTGAGCGAAGCGCTGGCCGAGCGTGAAGTGCTGCTCAAGCTGGCACCGCATATCGCTTTCCCGATGCGCTTCCGCCTGCCGCACCAGCCGCATCTGCGCCCAGCCTGGATGATCCGCACCGGCCTGTTCCTGTACGATCATCTGGGGAAACGCACCAGCCTGCCGGGCAGTAAGGGGTTGCGCTTTGGAGCAGAGTCGGTACTGAAGCCGGAGTTAACGCGCGGTTTCGAATATTCTGACTGCTGGGTAGACGATGCGCGCCTGGTGGTATTGAACGCGCAGGAAGTGGTTGAGCGTGGCGGTGAAGTGCGCACCCGCACTAAGGTCACCCGTGCGCGGCGTGAAAACGGCCTGTGGGTGGTAGAAGCCACCGACATCGACAGTGGCAAAACCTTCACCTGGCGTGCCAAAGGGTTGGTCAATGCCACCGGCCCGTGGGTGAAACATTTCTTCGACGATGGCCTGCAGCTCAAATCGCCTTACGGTATCCGCCTGATCAAAGGCAGCCACATTGTGGTACCGAAGGCGCATAACCAGCCACAGTCGTACATTCTGCAAAACGAAGATCATCGTATCGTCTTCGTTATTCCGTGGCTGGATGAATTCTCTATCATTGGCACCACCGACGTGGAATACCACGGCGATCCGAAAGACGTGAAGATCGACGACAACGAAATCGACTACCTGCTGAAGGTGTATAACGATCACTTCAAGAAACAGCTTGGCCGCGACGACATCGTCTGGACCTACTCCGGCGTGCGCCCACTGTGTGATGACGAATCGGACTCACCGCAGGCGGTCACCCGTGACTACACGCTGGATGTCCACGACGAGCAAGGCAAAGCCCCGCTGCTTTCCGTATTCGGTGGCAAACTCACCACCTACCGTAAGCTGGCCGAGCACGCAATGGAAAAACTGGCTCACTACTACCCAGGGGCTGGCCCAGCCTGGACCAAAAACGGCGCGCTGCCCGGTGGTGACATCGGTGGCGATCGTGACAGCTACGCCGCCAAACTGCGCCGCCAATATGCTTGGCTGCCGGAATCGCTGGCCCGCCGCTATGCGCGCACCTACGGTAGCCACAGCGAACTGATCCTGGCCAATGCAGGCAGCCTGAGCGAGTTGGGTGAAGACTTTGGGCACGGCCTGTACGAGGCGGAGCTGAACTACCTGGTGGAAAAAGAGTGGGTGGTGGAGCTGGATGATGCCATCTGGCGCCGCACCAAGCTGGGCATGTGGCTCGACGCAGCACAGCAGGCAAGGGTGCAAGCCTGGCTGGCGGAACACGCCAAACCGAAGGCGCTGTCGCTGGCGTCTTAATCTCAAGGCAAAAAAAGAGGCCCAGCACGCTGAGCCTCCGAACATCTTTCACTCAAGGGCCGTTATTCGGCCCTTTTCTATTACAATTTTATCGGCTTGATGTTCCAGATCTCGTCTGCGTATTCCTGAATGGTACGGTCGGAAGAGAAATAGCCCATATTGGCGATATTCAAGATCGCACGCCGCGTCCAGTCATCCTGATTGAGATACACCTCATCCACTTTGTCCTGGGTATCCACATAGCTGCGGTAATCCGCCAGCAGCTGGTAGTGATCGCCCAGATTCACCAGTGAATCAAACAGGTTGCTGTAGCGCTGCGGCTCTTCCGGGCTGAACGCACCGGTGGCAATCTGCGTCAGTGCCTGATGCAACTCGGCATCCTGCTCAAAATACTGCCGCGGGTTATAGCCAGTACGGCGCAACTCTTCCACCTGCTCGGCGGTGTTGCCGAAAATGAAGATATTCTCTTCGCCGACATGCTCCAGCATTTCGACGTTGGCACCGTCCAGCGTGCCGATAGTCAGCGCACCGTTCAGGGCAAACTTCATGTTACTGGTGCCCGATGCTTCAGTACCCGCCAGCGAGATCTGCTCAGAGAGATCCGCCGCGGGAATGATCATCTGCGCCAGGCTCACGCCATAGTTAGGAATGAACACCACTTTCAGATCGTTGTGCACCCGTGGATCGTTGTTGATCACCTTCGCCACGTCGTTGATCAGCCGGATGATCTGCTTGGCCGCGTAATACGCCGACGCCGCTTTACCGGCAAAAATCACCACGCGCGGCACGCTCTTGGTTTCTGGATCCTGCAACAAGCGGTTATAGCGGGTGATCACATGCAGCACGTTAAGCAACTGGCGCTTATATTCGTGGATACGTTTGATCTGCACGTCAAACAACGCATCCGGGTTCACCACTACGTTGAGTTTTTTGGCAATGTAACTCGCCAAACGTTCTTTGTTCTGACGCTTGGCCGACTGTACCGCCTGCAGGAAGCTCGGGTAGTCCACATTCGGTTTGATTTCACCGAGTTGGCTGAGATCGGTGCGCCAGTGCTGGCCAATGCTGTCATCCAGCACTTTCGACAGCGGCCGGTTAGCCAGCCCCAGCCAGCGACGCGGCGTTACCCCGTTGGTTTTATTGCAGAAGCGCTCCGGGAAGATGCGGGCGAAATCGGCAAACAGAGACTGCACCATCAGCTCAGAGTGCAATGCAGAAACGCCGTTCACTTTATGGCTGGCAACGACCGCCAGCCACGCCATGCGTACCCGCCGACCATTGGTTTCATCAATAATGGAAACACGCGACAGCAGCTCATTGTCGTCTGGGATCGCTTCCTGCACCTGCTTGAGGAAATGATCGTTGATTTCGAAAATAAGCTGCAGGTGGCGCGGCAGGATCTTGCCCAGCATATCGACCGGCCAGGTTTCCAGCGCTTCGCTCATCAGCGTGTGGTTGGTATAAGAGAACACCTTCTCCACCACCGCCCAGGCATCCAGCCAACTGAATTTGTGCTCATCAATCAGCAAGTGCATCAGTTCAGGAATCGACAATACCGGATGGGTATCATTGAGGTGGATCGCAATCTTGTCGGCCAGGTTGTCGAAGGTTTTGTGCATCGTCCAGTGGCGGCTGAGGATATCCTGCACCGTTGCCGACACCAGGAAATATTCCTGCCGCAGGCGCAATTCGCGCCCGGAATAGGTGGAGTCATCCGGATAGAGCACGCGCGACACGTTCTCGGAGTGGTTTTTATCTTCCACAGCGGCGAAATAGTCGCCCTGGTTAAACTTACCCAGATTGATTTCGTTACTGGCCTGGGCACTCCACAGGCGCAGCGTGTTGGTGGCATCGGTATCAAACCCCGGGATCACCTGATCGTAAGCAATCGCCACGATCTCTTCGGTCTCCAGCCAGCGGGCTTTCGCCCCTTCCTGCTGGATGCGCCCGCCAAAGCGGACTTTATAACGGGTATTGTGGCGCGGGAACTCCCACGGGTTACCGTATTCCAGCCAGTAATCCGGTGATTCCATCTGCTGGCCATTAACGATGTTCTGTTTGAACATGCCGTATTCATAACGGATACCATAGCCCCGCCCCGGCAGCGCCAGCGTGGCGAGCGAATCCAGGAAGCAGGCCGCCAAGCGCCCTAAACCACCGTTACCCAGGCCAGGATCGTTCTCTTCTTCGAGCAGTTCGCTCAGGCTCAGGCCCATTTCGTCCAGCGCATCTTCGATATCCCGGTAAATCCCCATGGATAACAGCGAGTTTGATAACGTCCGGCCGAGCAGGAACTCCATCGACAGGTAATAAACCTGCCGCACGTCCTGCGAAAGCTGGGCGCGGTTAGAGCGCAGCCAGCGTTCCACCATCCGGTCGCGCACCGCAAACAGTACGGCGTTCAGCCAGTCGTGCTGGGTGGCGAT
Source organism: Serratia sp. MMO-28 (assembly GCF_037199905.1). NCBI lineage: Bacteria > Pseudomonadati > Pseudomonadota > Gammaproteobacteria > Enterobacterales > Yersiniaceae > Serratia > Serratia sp. MMO-28. Next base: position 120,310 of record NZ_JBBCVB010000016.1, on the reverse strand, counting down.
AGCCGGATCTTTACCGACAATAAACATCAGTTTATAGGCGATAGAATGTTTCAGCGCTTCCACACTGACCGTGGGTGAGGTGTAACTAAACGGTGAAGTCATAACAGTTCAATCCCAAGTGCGTGATTACAACAAGCGTTGATAAAGCGACAAATAATCCTTGGCAGCAACTTGCCAGCCAAAATCCAGGCCCATGGCATGGCGTTGCACGTGGCGCCAGTGTTTCGGCCTGCTCCACAGCACTAAAGCGCGCCGGATCGCGTTGCCCAGGGCAACGGCGTCACAATCATCAAACACAAATCCACTGGCAGTGCCGTCGGCCAGATTTTCCAGCGCGCAGTCCACTACCGTATCCGCAAGCCCACCGGTGCGGCGCACCAGTGGCAACGTTCCATATTTCAAACCGTAAAGCTGAGTCAGGCCGCAAGGCTCAAAACGGCTCGGCACCAGGATCACATCCGCCCCGCCGATAATCCGGTGAGAGAACGCCTCATGGTAGCCAATCTGCACCCCGACCTGCTCCGGGTAATCGGCCGCCGCCGCCAGAAATGCCTGCTGCAAGACCGCGTCTCCGGCTCCCAGCAGCGCCAGTTGCCCGCCCTGATCCAACAGCGCAGGTAAGGCATCCAGCACCAGATCCAGCCCCTTTTGGCTGGTCAGACGGCTGACCACCGCAAACAACGGCAATGAAGGATCCACCTGTAACCCCATGGCTTTTTGCAGGTGGACCTTGTTTTTCACTTTGTCTTTCAGACGATCGGCGTCATAACGGGCGGTCAGGCGTGCATCATGGGACGGATCCCAGATCTTGTCGTCCACACCGTTAAGAATGCCGCTCAACCTGCCTTGCCGCTGGCGATCCTGTAGCAACCCTTCCATACCATAACCAAATTCCGCCCGGGTGATTTCACGCGCGTAAGTGGGGCTGACGGTAGTGACATGATCGGCATAAAACAGCCCAGCTTTAAGGAATGAGATCTGCCCGTAGAATTCCAGGCCATAAATATTGAGGAACGATGGTGGCAACCACAGTTCCTGCATATGATGGGCGTAGAACAGGCCCTGATAAGCCAGGTTGTGCACGGTGAAGATCGAACGCGCCGGATAACCGTTGGCAGCCAGATAAGCACAGGCCAGCCCGGCATGCCAGTCATGCGCATGCACCACCTTGGGCCGCCAATAGCGATCCAGCCCTTTCGCCAGCTCACAGGCCATCCACCCCAGCAGGGCAAAGCGACGGTGGTTGTCCGGGTAAGCGTTCATTGACTGATCGTGATACGGGCTACCCGGCCGGTCATACAGCCAAGGCGCATCAATCAGGTAAACCCCAACGCCATGATAAGTGCCGTACCGCAGCCCCACCCGCCCGACGAAAGAGTCGATCTCCGCCACCAGTACGGTGTCCGGTATACCGTTGCGGATATCAGGAAAAGCCGGTAACAACACCCGAACGTCCGCACCCGCGGCAATTTGTGCCGCCGGTAATGCACCAACTACGTCTGCAAGACCACCTGTTTTAAGCAGAGGGAACATTTCAGAACATACGTGTAAAACCTGCATTATCACTCCTGAAAATCGGCAAAAACTTCTTTGCGAAGAGAGGGCGCCAGCAGCGCCCACGGGGTCAGCCAATACCTACAGCTTTGCCAGCATTTCGCGCGTGACCAGCACGATGCCTTCTTCTGAACGATAAAAACGTCTGCTGTCATCGTCGGCATTTTCGCCAATCACCATCCCTTCCGGGATCTGGCAGGCGCGATCGATGATGCAGCGACGCAGGCGGCAAGAGCGGCCAACGTTCACGTCAGGCAGTAAGACCGAAGAGTCTATCGTACAGAAAGAGTTCACCCGCGCACGCGAAAACAGCACCGAATGCACAACTACCGAACCGGAAACAATACAGCCACCGGCCACCAGCGAGTTCATGGTCATGCCGTGGCTACCGGAGCGATCCTGCACAAATTTGGCCGTCGGCAGCGGCTCCATATAGGTGCGAATCGGCCAGCCGCGATCGTACATATCCAGCTCCGGCGTTACCGATGCCAGATCAAGATTAGCACGCCAATAGGCATCCAGCGTGCCGACATCGCGCCAATACGGCGGTGAGTCGGGGTTGGAAGTGACGCAGGACATGGTAAACGGATGCGCCCAGGCCTCCCCTTGTGCGGTGATTTTCGGGATCAGATCTTTGCCGAAATCGTTAGTGGAACCCGGCGTCGCCACATCCTCTTCCAGTAAGCGGAACAGGTATTGTGCGTTGAAAACGTAAATCCCCATGCTGGCCAACGACATTTCCGGGTTACCCGGCATGGCGGGCGGATGCTCCGGCTTTTCGAGAAACTCCAGAATCTGGTCGTTATCGGCCACTTTCATCACGCCAAACTCGCTGGCCTGGCCAATCGGCACCGGAATACAGGCCACCGTACACTGCGCGCCCTTCTCCACGTGGTCGATCAGCATGCGCGAGTAATCCATTTTATAAATATGGTCACCGGCCAGAATCACGATGTATTCCGCATCGTAGCGGCGGATGATATCCAGGTTCTGGTACACCGCATCGGCGGTGCCTTTGTACCAGTGATCGGAACTCTGGCGCTGCTGGGCTGGCAGCAGATCGACAAACTCATTCATCTCTTCATTGAGGAACGACCAGCCACGCTGAATATGCTGCACCAAGGTGTGCGAATGATATTGGGTGATCACGCCCATCCGGCGGATCCCCGAATTCAGGCAATTCGACATCGCAAAATCGATGATGCGAAACTTGCCGCCAAAATGCACGGCCGGTTTGGCACGGGTAGAGGTCAAATCTTTCAAACGCGAGCCACGGCCGCCAGCCAATATCAGGGCAACGGTTTTATTCGGCAGTTGGCGCGCCAACATCAGGGGGTCTTTACTCTCAAACCTAACCATAGCTGACTCCTTTAATTTTTCTTTTCTGCCAGCACGCAAAGCGAATGCGCAGCCTGGCACCAGGTGGGTAACTCCACCTGCGAATCTTCTTCCTGAACAAAGGGGGCAACAACCTGCCAATCCCCTTCAGGTAACGTCATCTCAACGGCTTGCGGCGTGGCGTTGATCACCAGCAGCCAGCGTTGCGACAGGCGGATCTGTAACAGCCGTTCGCCCTGTTCCCACTCCTGTGCACTGAGCGGTTGCCCATGCACGTTCAGCCACTGCACGCTGCCGTCTCCCTCTTGCCACCAGCCACCTTGCTGTAGAGCAGGGATTTGCTGGCGCAGGCGGATCAGCGCGGCGGTGTAGGCGGTGAGGGAATCATCCGCTTTGGCCCAGTTCAGCCAGGTGGTTTCGTTATCCTGACAATAGGCGTTGTTGTTACCTTGCTGGCTATGTCCATGTTCATCGCCGGCCAGCAACATCGGTGTTCCCTGAGCCAGCAGCAACGTGGCAAGAAGCGCCCGCTGACTGGCTCTGCGGTGTTGCACAATGGTGTGGTCGGCAACTGGGCCTTCCACGCCGTGGTTGTAGCTAAAGTTATGGTCACTGCCATCACGGTTTCCTTCGCCGTTCGGCTGGTTGTGCTTCTGGTTGAAACTCACTACATCCTGCAGGGTAAATCCGTCGTGGGCCGCCAGCATATTGATGCTGGCATAAGGTGCGCGCCCACGTTGGTTAAACACATCACTGGAGGCAGCAAAACGCCGAGCGAACTGACCGAGAGACAGATGGCCCCGCAGCCAAAAGCTACGGATATCGTCACGGAAATGGTCATTCCATTCGGCAAAACGGCCGGGAAACGCCCCAACCTGATAGCCGCCAGAACCAATATCCCAGGGTTCGGCAATCAGCTTGCAACGCCCCAGCGTATCGTCCGCCAGCATCGCCTGAAACAGCGGTGCATCACGGTCAAACGCCGGTGTACGGCCTAACACGGTGCCAAGATCGAAACGAAAACCGTCCACATGGCACTCACGTACCCAAAAACGCAGGCAATCCATCACCCACGCTACGCCTGCTGGCTGATCCAGCCGCAGCGTATTGCCACAGCCGGTGGCGTTAACGTAGTCGCCATCAGGTTCCAGCCAGTAATAACTCGGATTATCGATGCCACGCAGTGACAGCGTCGGCCCATCGAGATCCAATTCCGCGCTGTGGTTGAACACCACATCGAGAATCACTTCAATACCCGCCTTGTGCAGCGCCTTCACCGCATCGCGAAACTCGCGCAACGGCGTCATGTCAGTTCTCAGGCTGCAATAGCGGTTATCCGGCGCGTAGGGTGCCAGCACGTTATAGCCCCAGTAGTTGATCAACCCCAGGCGCTGCAAACGCGGTTCCGTGGTGTGCTGCTGGATCGGCAACAGCTCCAGCGCGGTAATCCCCAACCGCTTGAAGTGAGCGATCATCACCGGGTGCCCCAGGGCGGCGAAGCTGCCGCGCAACACCGGCGGGATTTCTGGATGCAGTAACGTTAAACCACGCACATGGGCTTCGTAGATCACCGTTTTGCTCCACGGCGTGGCCGGTGGGCGATCGTCTTCCCAGTCGTAACGTTCATCGATCGCAATGCATTTAGGCATCAACGATGCGCTATCCTGCGGATCCGGCTGGTCATAACCGCCATGCAGGTACAGGTGATCGGCAACCGGCCCTTCCACCGCTCGGGCGGCTGGGTCAAGCAGCAGCTTGTTGGGGTTAAACCGCAACCCTCTTCGCGGCTTGAACGGGCCATGCACCCGGAAACCATAGCGCAACCCCGGCTCGCCCCCTGGCAGATAGCCATGCCAGATGTCACCGCTGCGGGCAGGCAACGGCAAACGCGTTTCCCGCATCTTGGCGTCAAACAGGCACAGCTCCACCTGTGTGGCATGGGCCGAAAACAGGGTAAAGTTAATGCCATTACCGTCGTAATAAGCCCCTAAAGGCGCCGCGAGACCGGGCGTCAGTGCAATCATTGCTTCTCCCGCAACAGATACACCGTTGCCAACGGCGGCACCATGATGCTGATCGAATGCTCACGGCCGTGGCTGCCGATCGCCTCCGTAATCACCCGCCCCTGATTACCAGCATTGCTGCCGTGGTAATGGTGCGAATCGGTATTGAGGATTTCACGGTATTCACCTGGGCGGGAAACGCCAATGCGGTAATGATGGCGCGGCACCGGGGTAAAGTTGCTGATGGCAATCAGTTCATTGCCCTGCGAGTCATAGCGCGCGAAAGCAAACACCGAGTTATCATGGTCATCCACCACCAACCACTCAAAACCACCGGCCTGATAATCCCGCTCATACAGCGGTGCCTGGTTCTGGTAACAGTGGTTGAGATCGCGCACCAGGCGCTGCACGCCGTGGTGCCAGCCATCCATCCCTTCCAGCAGGTGCCAGTCAAGGCTGGTGTCAAAATTCCATTCCCGGCCCTGAGCAAATTCGCAGCCCATAAACAGCAGCTTCTTACCCGGATGCGCCCACATGAAGCCATAGTACGCACGCAGGTTGGCAAATTTTTGCCAAGCATCCCCCGGCATCCGATCCAGAATCGAGCGTTTGCCGTGCACCACTTCATCGTGAGAGATAGGCAACACAAAGTTTTCGGTATGGGAGTAGAGCATGCCGAACGTCATCAGATTGTGATGATACTTACGGTGTACTGGATCGCATTTCATGTAATCGAGCGTGTCGTGCATCCAGCCCAGGTCCCACTTGTAGTGGAAGCCCAGACCGTTGGCTTCCGGCGGCAGCGTGACCCCCGGATAATCGGTAGACTCTTCCGCCAGCGTGACCGCGCCAGGCCGCTCTTTGCCCAGCGTCTGGTTGGTGTAGCGCAGGAAGGAGATGGCCTCCAGGTTCTCATTACCACCGTAGCAGTTTGGCACCCACTCGCCGTCGGCACGGCTGTAATCGCGGTAGATCATCGACGCCACGGCATCCACGCGCAGCCCGTCGATGCCAAACCGTTCCAGCCAATAAAACGCATTGCCAGCCAAGTAGTTACGCACTTCGTGGCGGCCATAGTTGTAAATCAGCGTATTCCAGTCTTGATGGAACCCCTCGCGCGGATCGGCATACTCATACAGCGCCGTGCCGTCGAAGTTCGCCAACCCGTGGGCATCGCTGGGGAAATGCCCCGGCACCCAGTCGAGTATCACGTTAATCCCGGCTTCATGCGCCGCTGCCACAAAGGCTCTGAATTCTGCAGGGGTACCAAAACGGCGTGTCGGCGCATACAGCCCCAACGGCTGATAACCCCAACTGCCATCAAACGGGTGTTCGTTGATCGGCAGCAGTTCAATATGGGTAAAGCCCATCTCTTTGACGTAAGGGATCAGTTGATCGGCCAGTTCCTGATAGCTGAGCCAGAAATTGTTGTCGGTATGACGCCGCCATGAGCCAAGATGCACTTCGTAAATTGAGATCGGGCGATCAAAATCATTGGCGCGCCGCCGCTCAGGGGAGTTTTCCACCACATCCGGCAGCGGCGTAATCAACGACGCCGTATTCGGCCGCATCTGCGCTTCGAAGGCGTAAGGATCGGCTTTCAGTTGGACGTTGCCGTAGCAGTCAATGATCTCGTACTTATACAGTTGCCCGGCTTTGACCCCCGGCAGGAACAGTTCCCAGATGCCATTTTCGCGGCGCAGGCGCATCGGATTGCGGCGGCCATCCCAAAAGTTAAACTCACCCACCACGGAAACACGCTGCGCGTTCGGCGCCCACACGGCAAAACTGACACCTTCTACATTATCCAGCTCGCCGGGATGAGCCCCCAAGCGCTCGTAAGGCCGCAGGTGGGTTCCTTCAGCCAGCAGCCAGGTGTCAATATCCTGCAACAAGGTGCCAAAACGGTAAGGATCGTCGAGAATTTGCTGGTGATCGCGCCAACGGGCTTCTAGCTGATAACGGAAAGGGTTTTTACGGCGCGGTACGATGGCACTGAAAAAGCCGCGAGCATCGTCACAATCGAGTTGAACCAAACGCTTACCGGTTTTGCTCTCCACCAACCATACGGCTTCAGCATCCGGCAACAGGGCGCAAATCTGCAGCCCACGTTCTGTAACATGCATACCCAACAGGGCAAAAGGATCGGCGTAATGGCCGGAAATAATCTGATTAATCACGTCACGATCGGGAAGTACAGGCATGGCATTCTTCCTTAGATAAGAGCATGACTCTTAAGGGGCTACACCTAAAAGCAGCCGTTGTGTCTATCATGCAATTCATTCAGAACCTAAAGCGTGATTTCGGTCGGTTATTGATTAATTTGCATCCTTAAAAGCCGAAATACCGCTCTTTATGTCTATTTTTCAGACAAAAACTCACCATTAATTGGTATGTATTCGTCGCCCCAACAAGCATAGCCAAAGTCTGTTAAAGCATTGATGATTTCAAAGGAAAATTTTGCACGGAGAAAATGGCCGATCTGGCAGCAATTTTGTACTGCCACCGGCTTTGTAATATACGTGTTACGGCGATGTTTCATTCCTTTTTTCAGCGATTTTGTCCATATTTCGCCCGGTCTGAAACGACCCGGAACGGATGCATACGCAGAGAACAGACATTGTTGAAAACAAGGTGTTAAAGGGCCGAAAGAAACCAGCCCTCAGGAAGTTCAGCTTATCCCGTCATACTCCAGGCTGCAGCACGGTTGGCGGCAACCTGAAGTCAATTGCAGATCGATTTACAGCAAAATACGTAACATGCGGCGCAGCGGTTCAGCAGCCCCCCACAACAGCTGATCGCCAACGGTGAACGCGGAGAGATATTCCGGGCCCATATTCAGCTTGCGCAGGCGGCCAACCGGTGTGTTCAGCGTGCCAGTCACCGCCGCTGGCGTCAGCTCACGCATGGTCAGTTCGCGGTCGTTCGGGATCACACGCACCCAGTCATTGTGCGTTGCCAGCATCTGCTCGATTTCCGCCAGCGGCACATCTTTTTTCAGCTTCAGGGTGAATGCCTGGCTGTGGCAGCGCAGCGCACCAACACGCACGCACAGACCATCGACAGGAATAATGGCCGAGGTATTGAGGATCTTGTTAGTTTCCGCCTGGCCTTTCCACTCTTCACGGCTCTGGCCGTTATCCAACTGCTTGTCGATCCACGGGATCAGGCTGCCCGCCAAAGGCACGCCAAAGTTATCGGTTGGCAACTTGCCGGAGCGAGTGGCTTCAGTCACCTTACGCTCGATATCCAGAATCGCCGAAGCCGGGTTCTGCAGCTCTTTTGCCACATCAGCGTGCAGCATGCCCATTTGCGTCAGCAGTTCACGCATATGGCGTGCGCCACCGCCGGATGCCGCCTGATAGGTGGCGACCGACGCCCACTCCACCAGATTGTTGGCAAACAGGCCGCCCAGCGACATCAGCATCAAACTGACCGTACAGTTACCACCGACAAAGGTTTTGATGCCTTTGTTCAGCCCTTCCTGGATCACCTCATGGTTCACCGGGTCAAGGATAATAATCGCATCATCTTTCATACGCAGAGAGGAGGCGGCGTCGATCCAATAGCCTTGCCAACCGGTTGCACGCAGCTTTGGATAGATTTCGTTGGTGTAATCCCCGCCCTGGCAGGTGATAATAATGTCAAGTGCGCTCAGTGCCTCAACATCATACGCATCTTGCAGCGTACCCTGTTGGCCGCCAAAAGCCGGGGCGGCGGCACCGTGCTGCGAGGTAGAGAAGAATACCGGGCGAATGGCGTCAAAATCGCGCTCTTCTGTCATGCGTTGCATAAGTACAGAGCCGACCATACCGCGCCAACCGATGAAACCAACGTTTTTCATAATTTACAGTCCTGCCTTGGGGATAACGACATTGTCGTAAGTAGTGTGCAATATCTACCCACCTTACAAAATGTCGGCGCAGGCGCAAAGTGAATTTATTCGATGGCTGAGCGATTCTCAGCAATGCTTCTTATATATCTGCCATCCTTCTAAGAGATGGGGAGGTATAGACGAAGGAATTACCGGCTCCACCGGTACATTTTTCAGATTTTGAGGTAATGATGACAGAGATGATTTCGGCCACGGTGCTGCTGTTTTTAATCATGGATCCACTGGGTAACCTGCCGATTTTTATGTCGGTGCTCAAGCACTTGGAACCGCGCCGCCGCCGGGTGGTGCTGATCCGCGAGCTGCTGATCGCCTTGCTGCTGATGCTGATCTTTTTGTTCGCCGGTGAGCGCATTCTGGCGTTTCTTAATCTGCGTACCGAAACCGTGTCGATCTCGGGCGGGATTATCCTGTTCCTGATTGCCATCAAGATGATCTTCCCGTCTCAGGAAGGCAACAGTACCGGCCTTTCTGCCGGTGAGGAACCTTTCCTGGTGCCGCTCGCCATTCCGCTGGTGGCCGGGCCGTCAATTCTGGCGGCGCTGATGCTGCTTTCACATCAGTACCCTAATCAGTTGTCGCACCTGGTCGTGGCGCTGCTGATTGCCTGGGGGCTGTCGGCGGCGATCCTGCTGATGTCGAGCCTGTTCCTGCGCCTGTTGGGCAGCAAAGGGGTGAACGCGCTGGAAAGGTTGATGGGGTTGATTCTGGTGATGCTCTCCACCCAAATGTTCCTGGACGGCATCAGAGCCTATATGAAACTGTAGCCGCAAGGCGCAGAGCGCCTTGCGGCATAGCGTTAAACCACCATCGCCAACAGCAGGCAGCCAATCAGACCGCAGACTGAAATGATGGTTTCCAACACTGACCAAGACTTGATGGTTTCCATAATGGTCAGGTTGAAATACTCCTTGAACAGCCAGAAGCCCGGATCGTTAACGTGCGAGAAGATCACGCTGCCGGACCCCACGGCGATCACCATCAGTTCCGGGCTGACCCCGGTGGTGGCGATCAATGGTGCAACGATGCCGCCAGCGGTAATCGCCGCAACGGTGGCTGAACCCAGCGCAATACGCAGCACCGCAGCAATCGACCAGGCCATCAGGATCGGTGAAACACCGCTGCCGTGCATCATGTCGGCAATGTACTTCTCAATCCCGCTGTCTACCAGAACCTGCTTGAACGCACCGCCACCGCCGATGATCAGCAACATCATGGCGATGATTTTGATCGACTCGGTGATGGTGCCCATCACTTCATCCATGCTGCGGCCACGGTTCAGGCCGAAGGTGAAGATGGCAATCAGTACTGCAATCAGCGTTGCTATCACCGGATCGCCGAAGAATTCGGCATAAGCCAGAATCGGGTGGCCTTTTGGCAATACCATTTCGGCCACTGCCCGCAGCGCCATCAGGATCACCGACACCAGCGCAGTCGCTACGCTGACACCAAAGCTTGGCATTTCTTCTTCGGTAAAGGTTTTTGGGTTATACAGGCCGACAGGAACGGGCTTATCGATCCCTTTCAGGAAGCGGGCATATACCGGGCCAGCCAGGATCACGGTCGGGATCGCCAGCAGGGTACCGAACAGCAGGGTTTTACCCATATCGGCATGGAAAATGGTGGCAATCGCGGTCGGGCCAGGGTGCGGCGGCAGGAAACCGTGGGTCACGGACAGCGCCGCAGCCATGGGCACCCCCACATACAGTAATGGAATACGCGCGGAAGCGGCAATGGTGAACACCAGCGGCAGCAACAGCACGAAACCGACTTCGTAGAACAGCGCAAAACCAACGGTAAAACCGGTGAGCACAATGGCCCATTGGATATGCTGTTTACCGAATTTGGCGATCAGGGTAGTGGCGATGCGCTGTGCCCCACCGCAGTCCGCCAACAGTTTACCGAGCATGGCACCAAAGCCCATGATCAGCGCCAGGCCCCCCAGCGTACCGCCGACGCCAGCCTTGATGGAGCCCACCACTTTATCCACCGGCATCCCCTGCATGATCCCAACCGCCAACGCGACCAGAATCAGCGAGATAAAGCCGTTCAGTTTAAAGCGGATCATCAGCAGCAGTAGCATCGCTACGCCGACTGCAACAATCACTAATGGCATAATTTTTCTCCAACCTTTTTATCACTTAACCTCTGCGCCAAAGTGCAGCAAAAGAGGGTGTTTGGTTTTAACTTTACGGCCCTGTCCTGGTGTTATCGGGCCACTTGAGTGCGATTGAGTACAGACGACTGTCTCTTGTTCTACCCTTTGTGATGACAATCACATCTCTATTTGTTACCCGTATCATGATACCGGTAACATGCTAAGATTCGGAACCATGAAGCTAGGCGAAATTCTTATTCTGAGATAGAGATCAAACTTATGGCGGGAAAAAGCATCATCCTGATGGGCGTCTCCGGCAGCGGAAAATCCACGATTGGCGCGGCTGTCGCACGGGAAATACAGGCAAAATTCATTGATGGCGACGATTTGCATCCGCGCGCCAATATCCAGAAGATGGCCAGCGGGCAGCCGTTGAATGACGACGATCGTGCCCCATGGTTGCAGCGCCTCAATGATGCGGCGTACAGCCTGAATCACAAAAATGAAACCGGGATTATCGTCTGCTCTGCGCTCAAGCGCCGCTACCGCGATCTGCTACGCCAAGATAACGAGAACATGGTGTTTATTTATCTGAAAGGCAGCTTCGACGTGATTCTGGCGCGCCTGAAAGCCCGTTCCGGGCACTTTATGCCGACCGAGCTGCTGAAAAGCCAGTTTGATGCCCTGGAAGAACCTGCGCTCGACGAGAAAGATGTGATTTGTATTGATATCGATACCGATATCGAAGGTGTAGTCAGCCGTTGTGTGGCTGCACTGCAGAAATAAACCGGCAAAGGGCACCCTGCGGTGCCCTGCTTCAGATACTGCCACCGGGGATCACGGTAAAACCGACGTCAACCATGCGCGGGCCGACCATTTCACCACGCAGACGGGCCAGCAGGCGTTCCGCGCCGATCTGCCCCATACGCTCACGCGGCGTCAGCACGCTCGCCAGCTTCGGCACCATCACCTGGCCAATATCGTGGCCGTGGAAACCGGCAATCGCCATATCCTGCGGGATCGAGAGCCCCTGTCGCTGGCATTCAAACGCCGCACCGATCGCCAAGTCATCGTTGGTGCAGAAGATACTGTCGATCTGCGGGTAATCGCGCTGTGCCTCAAGCAACAGCTCACCACCGGCAGAATAGGAAGAAGAACGCGTGGTCATGATGCTGTAGGGTTCAAGACCGGATTCACGCATCGCCTGTTCATAACCCTGCTGCTTGATAATGGTACGCTCATCCTGGCGCGCGCCGAAATACACCACGTGACGATGGCCACGCGCGATAATTTGCTGGGTCATCTGGCGGGCGGCTTCAAAGTTGTTGAACCCCACCGCCAGATCGATACACGGCGATACGCAGTCCATCAGTTCGACCACCGGGATACCGGCCACTTCGATCATCTTCAAGGTGCGCGGCGTGTGGTGCCGCTCGGACAGGATCAGCCCATCAATGTTGTAAGACAATAACGACGTCAGACGCTCTTCTTCACGCTCCGGCAGATAGCCATAGTGCGCCAGCATGGTCTGATAATTATGCGCATCGGTGACGCTCTCAATACCGCGCAACACTTCGGCAAACACCTGGTTGGTCAACGACGGTAACAACACACCAATCGCCCGGCTGGTGGCATTGGAAAGAATATCTGGGGCACGGTTGGGGATATAGCCAAGATCGTCCAGCGCAACCGCAATCTTCTGCTGCAGGGCAGCGGAAACCTGATCGGGGTTACGCAAATAGCGGCTCACCGTCATCTTGGTGACGCCAACCTGATCTGCAACATCTTGGAGCACCGGCCGTTTTTTCTTCATTATCAATGAACTGGCTTACCGTGAATGGGCGGCCATTCTAGCAAAAAAAACGGCTGGCCGATATTGTTGCTTACACGGCCTGCGGGCAAGAAAAAGGGGTTCAGCACGCTGAACCCCTGAGATCATAGCCCAATTATACCGGCGGCAGGTCAAACAGCAGTATTTCGCTGTCTTCGTCAGCGTGGATCGACAGTGCGGTTTCATCCCACACCGCTAAAGCATCGCTGGTACCCGCTTTGTGGCCGTTGATGGCCACATTACCACGCACGACCTGGATCCAGATGCGGCGTTCAGCCTGGATCGGGTAAACCGACTGCTCATCTTTTTTCAGCGCCCAGCGCGACAGCGTCATATCCTGGAACACCTTCAGCGAGCCTTCGCGGGCGTCGGGTGACAGCACCAATTGACGGCCCTGCGGCGCATCAAACCTGCGCTGCTCATAGCGTGGCGTCAGCCCGACCTGATCCGGGATAATCCAGATTTGATAAAGATGCAGTGGCCGATCGCTATTGGCATTGTACTCCGAGTGACGCACTCCGGTACCGGCACTCATAATCTGAAACTCACCGGCATGGATCTGCTCTTTGTTGCCCATGCTGTCCTGATGCTCCACCGTACCACTCAGGATGTAGGTGAGGATCTCCATATCTTTATGGGGATGAGTACCAAAACCCTGGCCCGCGTCGATCACATCTTCATTAATCACCCGCAGTGCCGAGAACCCCATAAAATCAGGATCGTAGTAATCAGCAAATGAGAAGGTGTGCCAGCTATCAAGCCAACCATGATTGGCATGACCGCGATCTTCCGCTTTACGTAAATAAATCATATTCAACTCTCCTCAACGTTTTTTACAGTCTAGTCTTGGTAGCAGAATAAGAAAGCGTAAAAATCTCACCCCTCTCTTCAAAAAATTAGATGAAGTTTTCAGCGAAGTTACAGATAAATTGCTTGAGTCGGCAGGGGATAAATCCAGGCAAAAAAAAAGCCAGCACCCGAGCTGGCTAAATAAACACTGGAAGCAATGTGAGCAATGTCGTGCCTTCAAGCGACAGTATCAAAGATTGATGCTTTCCCCTGAACGCGAGTTAATAATAATCATTATCATTCGCACTTGTAAAGCGTTTTTTTGAGCAACGGGGAAGGCTATTGACTCTCTCGGGTAAACGGATAATTTTAGTGATTATTCAAACGGTAAACTCAGTGGAGAAGCAATAATGGGTGAGATACTCGAATTATTTTGGGTATATACCGTAAATTTGGTTTCGAGATCGAAGGCACCAGCCGCCGCTTTGCCTTCCGCGACGGCGAACTTGTGGATGCCTACCCTATGGCGCGTTTCCGTTCGGCCTGAAGCCTGTTGATCACCACGGGGCGCAATAATGCGCCCCGTCGCGCTTAAATACCTGCGGTTTCACGCAGATAGCGCCGCGCTTTCACCGCGTATTCGAACGGATTGGCAATGGCCGGGTCCTGCTCGGCCTCAACCACCATCCAACCTCGATAACCACCTTCGTCCAACAGTTTAAACACCGGGCAGAAGTCGATCACCCCATCACCCGGCACGGTAAAGGTGCCCTTCTTCACGCCATCGAGGAAGCTCAGCTTGTTGGCTTTCACTGCCGCCACCACCTCATCACGCACATCTTTCAAATGCACATGGTTGATACGCGGCAGGTATTTTTCCAGGATTGCCAGCATCGCAGGCTGGTTGCCTTCGGAATAGTAAGCGTGCCCGGTATCAAACAGCAGGTAAACATCATCATTCACCATACTCATGTAGCGATCGATCTCTTCCGCCGTCTGGATGCCGGTGCCCATGTGATGATGCAGGCACACTTGCATACCTTTGCTGGCGGCAATCTTCGCCAGTTCGTTATAGCCCGCGGCGACGCGTTGCCACTCTGCATCGCTGAAATAAGGTTTCTCTTCAAACACCCCTTTGCTGGTGCCCTGAATGCTGCGGCTTTGCTCAGAACAACCGATCACTTTCGCGCCCATTTCATGCAGGAAATTCATATGGTTCACAAACTCATCAATGGTTTTCTCTTTTAAACCATCGGCAAAGAAGGTGCTGAACCAGGCATTGCAGACTTGGATGCCACGAATATCCAGCATCGGTTTGAGCACTTTTGGATCGCGCGGATATTTACTGCCCACCTCACAACCGGCAAACCCCGCCAGCGCCATTTCGCTGATGCACTGCTGGAAAGTGTTTTCTTGCCCTAACTCGGGCAGATCGTCATTGGTCCAGCCAATCGGGGCGATGGCCAACTTCACATGTTCTTGGTTCATTTTCAGCCTCGGTAATCGGTTAATGCCAGCCACTTGCGGTAATGTTTGTCAGTTAAGGCTAACCAGTTCCCTCTCCCTTGGGGAGAGGGTTAGGGTGAGGGGATGAACACCGCACTGCAAGCCCCTCACCCCGGCCCTCTACCACGGGGAGAGGGGGCGACTCCTTTAGCAATTGCACACAATTATGCAGTTTTGCGTTTAACTTACCGGCATAACGCCACCCTCAACCCAGTTATTTACCGTAAAAATCAGGGCGGGCAGACAGCCTGATCGGCACAATTTCACCGCTGAGCTGGGCGGCAATACAGGCATCGGCAGCCACCGCTGCGGCATAGCCGTCCCAGGCGGAAGGGCCGGTCAGCTTGCCGGTTTGTACGTCGTTGATAAAAGCCTGCAGCTCAACGTCATAAGCATCGATAAAGCGCTCTTTCCAGTCGGTGAGAATCTCAGTGGAAAGCTTGGCGCCGCTGCGCATTTGCACGGAAGAAGGCTCCGGTAACTTGGCAATGCCGCTTTCACCGACGATTTCGCACTGAATGTCGTAGCCGTACTGGCAGTTCACAAAGATTTCCACGTCGATGCGGGTGCCCTTGGCCGTTTCAAGCAGCACAATCTGCGGGTCTTTCAGGTGAGAATAGGCTTTGGAGGACTTACGCGGGAACACCACCTGCACAGAGACGTAATCATCGTCCAGCAACCAGCGCAGCACGTCGATCTCGTGGATCAGGGTATCGGTAATCGCCATATCCGTGGTGTAGGCTTCGCCAACCGTTGGGTTACGATGGGCGCAGTGCAGCATCAGGGGTTCGCCGATCTGGCCGCTGGTCAGCACCTGTTTCAGCGCACGGTACCCCTGATCGTAAGGGCGCATAAAACCAACCTGCACCAGGCGTTTGCCCTGTTTGGCTTCGGCTTCGACGATGTTTTTACAGCCCTGCGCGGTCACCGCCAGCGGCTTTTCGCAGAATACCGGTTTGCCCGCCGCAATCGCCGCCAGCACAAACTCTTCATGGCTTGGCCCCCATGAGGTCACCAGCACCGCCTGCACGCCGGCGGCGCGGATCAGATCGTGACCGTTGTCATACACCTGCGCATCCAGTTGCAGTTCACTGACCACGTTGGCCGCGCTGTCGCGGTTAATATCATTCACCGCCACGATACGGCTGCCCTGCAGCACCTTGCTGCAACGACGAATATGATCTCTGCCGATGGCTCCAGTACCAATAACCCCAATATTCAATGTCATTCTCGCTCTCCTATGTACGGCAGATGTAATGTCTGGGAATTCAGTAGTCGCGCGCTTTATCAATGTTCTCTTGCTGCCTGCGGACAGCGGCGGCAATCTTTTCACTTTCAGCCACCTGCGCCCCGCCCACGCGCCACCAACTGAGGTAGTTGTGCACCATGGTTTTGGGCAACACTTTGATATCCAACAGGGTAGAAACCTGCTGCTTGCGCGCATCCGCCAGCGCGTCGATCAGTTGCTGCTCGCTGGTAACGCTGTAGGTTTTGCAGCCGTAGGCCGCCGCCAGCATGGCAAAGTTGACCGGCACCAGTTCGCCATCCAGCTTGCCGCCCTGCGGGTTGCGGAAGCGGAATTCGGTGGTGTAGCTGCCCATACCGTTGCCCATCTGCAGATTGTTGATGCAGCCGTTGGTCATGTTATCGAACAGCAACACGTTGATTTTGCAGCCTTCCTGGATCGAGGTGACCAGTTCAGAATGTAGCATCATGAAGGCACCGTCGCCGACCATGGCATACACTTCACGCTGCGGTTCGGCGAGCTTGACGCCCAGCGCGGCGTTAACTTCGTAACCCATGCAGGAGTAACCATATTCCACGTGATATCCGTGCTCACTGCGGTTTTGCCAGACACGCTGCAGATCACCCGGCAGGCTACCGGCAGCGGCCACGACGATGCCGTCTGGCGGCAAGTGCTGATTCAGCACCCCCAGCACCCGGCTTTGCGTCAGCACAGAGTCGGTTTTTTCGATAAATTCGGCGAAGACGCGCTCACGATCGAGGGCATCATCAATTTCTGGCACAAAGTCGGCACCGGTATAGGCGGCCTGATAAACGCGCCGGGTTTCCTGCTGCTGTTCGCTGAGCGCACTGCGGATCGCATCGCCCCAGCCGGAACGGTAATCCGTCTGCGCCAGTGAGTTGCCCAGGGCCGCCAGCGCCTCGCGCGCATCTGCCAGCACCTGCACCGCATCCAGCTTCCCGGCATCAAACGCGCTGACGTTGATATTGAGGAAAGCCACCTGCGGGTGCTGGAACAGCCACTTTGATGAGGTGGTGAAATCGCTATAGCGGGTGCCAACGCCAATCACCACATCAGCCTGTTTTGCCAGCGTGTTGGCCGCCAGGCAGCCGGTTTCACCGATACCGCCCAGGTTATAAGGGTGATCGGAAGCTATCGTGCCTTTGCCGGCCTGGGTTTCTGCAAAGGGAATATGAAACTGCTCGGCAAACTGCTTCAGCACCTGCCCGGCTTGGGAGTACTTTGCACCACCGCCGCAGATCAGCAGCGGTCGGCGTTTGCCGGCCAGCAACGCCAGCGCATCAGCCAGCATGCCTGCGCTGGCCGGGCGGCGATCGAGGCGATGCACCCGTTTCTGGAAGAAGTAATCCGGGTAATCGTAGGCTTCGCCCTGCACGTCCTGCGGCAAGCACAGCGTGACAGCCCCGGTTTCTGCCGGATCGGTGAGCACCCGCATGGCATTGATGCAGGCACTCATCAGTTGTTCCGGGCGCACGATGCGATCCCAGTATTTGCTGACGGCGCGGAAGGCGTCGTTGGTGCTGATGCTCAGATCGTAAGATTGCTCAATCTGCTGCAACACCGGGTCTGGCTGACGTGAGGCAAACACATCACCCGGCAACAGCAATAAAGGAATGCGGTTCGCCGTCGCCGTGGCCGCAGCGGTGATCATATTGGCCGCGCCGGGGCCGACGGAAGAGGTGCAGGCGTAAATCTGCCGCCGCAGTTTCTGCTTGGCAAAACCGGCGGCGGCGTGCGCCATCCCTTGCTCGTTGCGCCCCTGATGCACCAGCAGATCGCCACAATCCTGCTCCAATGCCTGCCCAAGCCCGAGCACATTGCCATGGCCAAAGATCGCGAAAATGCCTTTGACGAACTTGGTTTCCACGCCGTCTGCCAACAGATACTGGTTGTCGAGAAATCTGACCAGCGCCTGTGCCATGGTTAACCTGATCTTCCCCATTTACTCACCCTTCCGCTTTGTTATCCGTAGGTGCCCTGCAACGGGATGCCATGCCTGGGCCTGAGAAACTTGTGATGCCGATAAACCTGAAACGCCATCGATTATAAACAAATATATTTTCCATAAAATTTAATAACAGAAAAAATATTTCATTTTGCGATAATGATCGCATAACAAAGAAAGCCAGCGCTCTATTTATAGAGTAAATTCATATAGTTATTGGTTTTCTTTATCGTGATGAGGCAAAAAGTATCGGCCTGTTAACACAAAATCGTCTTCCAGCACGCGGCAGCCGCGGGTTTAGCCTGGCAATGCCCTATGCCCGCCATAGCGCGCCTTGGCTACCTTGATGCCCGGTTGCGTGTTATTGCCAGGCCTTGCTCCTTTACGAGGTATAAATTTCATTCAATATTGAAATTGAAATTTTTATTCCTCATAATTTACCCCAAGCTTCCTGCTTACCTCCTTTACCGGACCGCAGTTTAAATACAGAAGGAAACGGGTATGGCTACACAACACAAACAGCTCGATGTCATCTGCCTTGGGCGCATCGCTGTCGATTTCTATGCGCAACAAATTGGTGCTCGCCTGGAAGATGCCAGCACATTTGCCAAATATCTTGGTGGTTCCTCCGGCAACGTGGCTTATGGCACGGCGATTCAAGGGCTCAGGTCCGGCATGCTGGCCCGCGTGGGGGACGAGCACATGGGCCGTTTCCTGCGTGAAGAGCTGCAGCGCGTCGGGGCAGACACGCAGTACCTGATCACCGACAAACAGCGCCTGACCGGGCTGGTGATCCTCGGCATCAAGGATCAGGAAACCTTCCCGCTGATTTTTTACCGCGAAAACTGTGCCGATATGGCCCTGACGCCTGAGGATATTGATGAAAGCTACATCGCCTCATCCCGGGCGCTGGCAATCACCGGCACTCACCTTTCGCACCCCAATACCCGCGCGGCGGTGCTGAAAGCACTGGAGTATGCGCGCCGCCACGGGCTGCGTACCGCGCTGGATATCGACTATCGCCCGGTGCTGTGGGGGCTGACCTCGTTGGGCGACGGTGAAAACCGCTTCGTTGAATCAGCGAACGTCACCCGCGAGTTGCAGGAGGTGCTGCATCATTTCGATCTGATCGTCGGCACCGAAGAAGAGTTCCATATTGCCGGTGGCAGCACCGACACATTAACCGCCCTGCAAAACGTGCGTAACAACACTCAGGCAACGCTGGTGTGCAAACGCGGGGCACAGGGTTGTGCAGTCTTTGAAGGGGCCATTGCCGAGGATTGGCAGCAGGTGAAACTGCACTCTGGTGTGCGGGTGGAGGTGCTTAACGTACTGGGTGCCGGTGATGCCTTTATGTCCGGCCTGCTGCGCGGCTACCTGAATGACGAAGGTTGGGATCAGGCCTGCCGCTACGCTAACGCCTGTGGAGCGCTGGTGGTATCACGCCACGGTTGCGCACCGGCGATGCCCACCAAACTGGAGCTGGACGACTATCTGCAGCGCGAACAGCAAGTGCCGCGCCCGGATCGCGATGCACACCTGAATCATCTGCACCGGGTGACCACGCGTAAGCAGCAATGGCCGGAGCTGTGCGTGTTCGCCTTCGATCACCGTAAGCAGCTAGCGGATATGGCGCACCAGGCGGGTGCCAGTCATCATCGCATTCCGCAGTTGAAAAACCTGCTGTTAACCGCGGCGCAGGCGGCAGCAGCGGAAGGCGGCCTCACAGGTAACAGCGGCATTCTGGCCGATACCACCTACGGCCAGGCGGCGCTGAATGCCATCACCGGCCAAGGCTGGTGGATTGGCCGCCCGGTTGAGCAGCCAGGCTCGCGCCCATTGCGGCTGGAACATGGCAATATCGGCTCACAGTTGCTCGATTGGCCACAGGAGCATGTGGTGAAATGCCTGGTGTTCTACCATCCACAGGATGCGGCAGAGCTGCGCCATGAACAGGATGAATGGATTACCGAGGTGTATCGCGGCTGCTGCAAATCCGGCCACGAACTGCTGCTGGAGGTGATTTTACCGGAGAACTACGCCGATAAAGACCAGCGCCACTATCTGGCCGTACTGGAACATTTCTACCGCTTAGGGATCAAACCCGACTGGTGGAAGCTGCCTCCGCTCAGTGCCGCCCACTGGCAGCAGGTCGGCGCACTGATTGAAACGCATGATCCATTCTGCCGAGGGGTGTTGATTCTGGGGCTGGATGCACCAGAAGCCACGCTGCAAGCCGGTTTTGCCGCTGCCGCGGACGCCGGCTGGGTGAAAGGATTCGCGGTTGGCCGCACTATCTTTGGCCCCCCTTCACGTCTTTGGCTGCAGGGGGAAATCGACGATGCCACACTAATCGAACAGGTGAAGCAGAAATACCTGAGGCTGATCGGCCTGTGGCGGCAATATCGCCCGCTGCCTGGAGACAAAACCGTTCTCCGTTAAACATGTTGTGTTCACTTGGCAATAGGGTGATGCACCTCAATTGGGGGCGAAAGCCCCACAGTCCCCGGTCTCTCCCACATAAGGAGCCAATCACAGAGTCTTTTATTATCGAGTTCGGTGAGCGTTTAGACGCTCACCTTTAATATGCAAACTGTCATACAGAGTTATAGACCGGCTCTGGATTGATTACATTTTCTTTCGCCACTCGGCGAGTTTCGCCTTCACTTTTTCCATGAAGGAAGCCTTAGGAGCCTGTTTACATTCAGTAACAATGAACGGCGTAATTTCTTTCACTTCAGTCACATTGATAATGCCATCTTTATGTTTTTCTGCTCCACCGGCAATTCCCACCGCAATAGGAAGGTAAGATTCATCAAGCAGCAGAAACTCTTCACAGGTCATTTTCACCACTGACTTTGCATTGGCAGGCTTAGCCTGTTGTTTAGCCACGTCATTGGCAAAAGATGTTCCCGTAAATACACCTAAGAATACCAACGCCAATACTGATTTATTTATCATTTTCATCTCTTTTAACTGGCTTTTCATATGATTCACCTTGTTATGATTTTATGTACTTATCATGCTTGAAATGATATCTACACGAGGTATTTACGTGTATTTTTCAACCGAGTTTGCGCTGGTCTTTTAGGGCAATGCAGCCATCCTCATACCGTTTTAAGGGCAACCGCTATACGCCTATTTTCTTAAATTACAAACACAGAAAAATACAGATTCAGCGCAAAAAACGCGTGTTTTTAGCTATCTTTCAAGCCGTTTCAAATCATCAAGCTCGTTGACTGAATACTTATCGTACAATTTAATGTGATGTAATATTTACTTTATCTCATGCAGGGATTTAGTCTGATAAATAAAGCTTTTTATTTTACTCTCATCGCTGTTATCAAGAGCATCTAAATCAACAGTCAACTTATTAACCGCACCTGCGACAGATTTCAAATTTTCATTACGTAAACATTCATCTTTGCTAATATCAGAGGCTAACTTGTCGGTGCTTTTTGTTTCTAGCCTTACAAATCTATTACACTCTTTTATTAACATTTTTATTTCATGAATTGCTTTTTCTTGCGCATAAAAATGTTTAATTTTTCCGAAAAATGTTGTTGTTTTATCATCAATTTTCGCACATGCATCGTCTAACTTAGTTAGCGTTTTCCCGATTTTTTCTAATGTTTCGAACTCAACCCTTTCATTACTCATAGCATTCTCCATTTTTCATTATTTTTTTCCAGAATTCAGCGCCAACTGAAGCTTTGCCTCATCCTCACTGGTAAGAGAGGATTGAATAATTGTGCCACCAAATGGTTCTATTTCAGGAAGTACTTTATCCGCGGTGACACTACGCACAAGGATAAATAAGGCAGAGGTATTAACATCCAGTTTTTTTGCCAAATCTTTCATGAAATTATCATCAATTCCGATATCGGAAAGCGCACCACTTAACGCACCGGCAGAAGCACCGACGACAGCACCTAAAATCGGCTGCATAAAAATCAAGCCAATGAGGGCACCCCAGAAGCCACCAGAAATAGCTCCCGTTGTTGTCAGGTTAAAACTTTGATTAAGTTTTATTTTTCCTTTAGCATTTTTGGTAACAACAACAGCATCTTCCAAGTCTACCAAGTAACTTTTTTGTAACTTTAAAAGCGCAATGCGAACATCTTCTGCTTTATGTATATCTGGATAAGCAATAACAACGAGCTGTGCCGCCATAAAGATCTCCTTTTAAAGTATCAACCTAATGTGACGCAAGGAATATACAATTCTTTAGCAGGCTGCTGAAATACCCTTTGAAAAAAATAAAAATAAGTTAGCATTTCGTATTCAGCAAAAAAACATCATATCCTTGATCGTTTTCCATTATAGAACTCGCTACTCCGTTAGCAAGAAACCAGAATTCAATGTAACCAGAGAAATAATCTGGATTAACCAGCATTTTATTTTGATAAGAGAGGTTAAGGTCAGAGTATTAATTTGTTAAAAAACACATATCCAGTTACATGAAAAACAAAAGGATGCGTTTACACACAAAGTCAATCCATAGTCATATGTATCGAAATAAAACATTCTTTAGATAATAGAACTATCATGTAATATTTATCGCCTTACGCAGAAAATAGAGAGACACACGCAGCACTTCCGATGTTATACCCAATTAGTAAAGTATATGCTTTTCAATACAAGCACTGATAGCCTTCCCATTAAACTCAACTGTTCAGGAAGAGCATAATATCGGTGAAATTAACGGTTACGGATCCGCCACCATCCCCTGCCATCTTTGTTGCAGGATTTGGTCCTCCGCAGAGGTCTTAATACCTTGTCATGCTGCCAGCCCCCTAGCCTGGCTCCCCCCCCAGTAAGATGTTCAAGCGTTTTTACAGCTATAAGGGGGGTTTTTGCCGATTTTCTGTGAGGCAACGCAGCTTGCGATGAAATAAATCGCTTTTTGATGAAATGAAATTTCCACTCCATCTGTTAGAATGGCCTGCCAATGCTTCTGGCGCATATACCCTATACACTTCCTCTCCTACTGCGAGCCTAATGGATGAATAACCCGACTCAACTTTCGCTGTTACAGGATGAGATTCGCCGCCGTTATGAAACGCTCAGCAAGCGTTTGAAACAGGTAGCGCGTTATATTCTGGATAACAGTAACAGCATTGCTTTCGATACCGTTGCTTCCATCTCCGCGCAGGCCAGTGTTCCACCATCTACCCTGATCCGTTTCGCTAACGCCTTTGGCTTCAGCGGCTTTAACGAAATGAAACAGGTTTTTCGTCAGCACCTGATGGAAGAAACGGTCAACTACACCGAACGTGCGCGGCTGTTTCGCCAAACCTCTTCCGATGACAGCGTCGCGCCAGAAAAACCGGCCGACATCCTCAACGTTTTCACCATGGTTAACTCGCAGGCGCTGCAACAGCTCGCGATGCAAACCAGCGCCGAGCAGTTGGAACGGGCGGTAGAGCTGCTGAATAACGCGGAAAATATCTATGTGATTGGCCTGCGCCGTTCGTTCAGCGTGGCGTCTTACCTCACCTACGCCCTGCGCCACCTGGAAAGACGGGCATTTCTGATCGACGGGTTAGGCGGGATGTTTACCGAGCAACTCAGTATGGTAAAACCCAAAGACGTGGTGATCGCCATCAGCTACTCGCCGTACGCCAAAGAGGCGATTGAGCTGGTGGAGTTGGGAGCCAAGCAGGGGGCGCTGCAAATCGCCATTACCGACAGCCAGGTCAGCCCGCTGGCCGCCTTCAGCGATGTCTGCTTTGTGGTGCGCGAAGCGCAGGTCGACGGGTTCCGCTCGCAGGTAGCCTCGATGTGCCTGGCGCAAACGCTGGCGGTGTCGCTGGCGCTGAATAACGCCAAAGATCTGTAGGAATAGCAGGCCGTACAGCGCCAGAACCTTCTTTTTCAATCCGTAAATGGGACGATGTGATGTTAAAAAAATGTATCCTTCTTATTCTGTTATGTGTGATGTCGGCCACTGGTTTTTCTGCTGAGCCTGTTCGCCCAGAAGTGGCAGAACGGGTAAAGGCATGGGAGGGCAGCCAGGGTCTTCAGGTGTGGACGCTACGCTATGGCCAACGCTCAGAACAGAAAGCGCTAGTGCAGGTCACCAATGCCGACCATGAGTGGGATAAGAAAATCCAGCTGATGGATGTGGAGAGCAAAGGCGATCGCACTGACTATAGCGTCAGTGTGAACGGCAAAAAATTTGTGGCTCTGGTGATTAGCAACGGTAACTCGGGTGAATTATACCTGCCTGGGGAAAATGCCATTCACCCTATTTCCTACAGTAAGTCGCTTTCTGATGAAGGAGATGCGCAATACTTTTTGACCGACTTCCTTAAGCAAGAAGGTAAACTGCCAGAATAATAACCTTGGAGCTTCGTTTTCTCGGCCTTATATACCCAAAATAATTCGAGTTGCAGGAAGGCGGCGACGCAGTGAATCCCCAGGAGCTTACTCAAGTAAGTGACTGGGGTGAGCGAGGAAAGCCAACGCACATGCAACTTGAAGTATGAAGGGTATAACGATAAAGGCTGCCAGTATCGGATGGCAGCCAATAAAGCCGCGGTTTTGTGGTCTATTCCCGCAACGAATAACTCTCGCTATTAACCCAGGCGTGATCCTTTTCCCAAGTGAACTTCCACTGGCGCACCGGCCCGGCCATCACGTTGAGGTAATAGCTGTCATACCCCGCTAACGTGGCTACCGGGTGATAGCCGCGCGGTACTTTCACCACATCACGGTTATACACCGGCATGCATTCATCCAGCGCACGATCGTCGGTATACACCCGCTGCAGGCAGAAGCCCTGTTCGGGGTTAAGGCGGTGGTAATAGGTTTCTTCCAGATAGGTTTCATCCGGTGAATCCTCCCGATCGTGCTTATGGCTCGGGTAGGAACTGGTATTGCCTTCGTCGGTATAGACTTCGACCACCAGCAGGCTGTCGGCAGGGGCACTGTCCGGCAGGATATTGTGCACCAACCGCTGATTGCGGCCCTTGCCACGCCGCTCAACGCCGATCTCTGCCGGGGTGATCAGGCGCGAAGGCAAATACCCGCTGCCCGGTGCGCTGCATACCGCCAGTTCCAAGTCGCTTTCAGCTCGGACTTCTACACGATCCTGATGCGGAACATACACCGCATAAGGCGGGGTGCGTTCAAACGGGCTCATGCGTTTGCCAATATGCGGATAGTGCGCATGCTGAGTCGCGACAGAAGCAATGCCCGCCACCAGCACCAGGCACAGCTCTTTATCCGCACTGGCCAGTTGCAGCGTCTGCCCGGCCTGCAAGCGATAAACCTCAAACCCAACGTAACGCCAGCCCGCATTTTCTGGCGTCACCGCTTGAATGCGCCCCTGTGCGTCCGGCGGCTGGCATTTGGCGAGTAGTGAAGACATAGCGATTCTCCTGGTCTCTTCTCGGTTACCCCAACGTAGGCATACTGTATTCAGACAGCGTCTGCTGGCCGGTTGGCCAACGGGCGGTGGCGGTTTTCATGCGCGTATAGAAGCGCACGCCGTCGGTGCCATGGACGTTAAGCGCACCGAACACTGAGCGTTTCCAGCCGCCAAAGCTGTGAAACGCCATCGGTACCGGCACGGGTACATTAACGCCAACCATCCCGGCCTGCACTTCCTGCACAAACTGACGGGCATAGTGGCCGCTACTGGTAAAAATCGCGCTGCCGTTGCCAAATTCGTGGCTGTTCACCGTGTCGATGGCGGTCTGATAATCCGGTACGCGCACAATGCCCAGCACGGGCCCGAAGATCTCCTCACGGTAGATACGCATGTTCGGCGTGACGTTGTCGAACAACGTGCCGCCAACGTAATAGCCCTGCGGATAACCCGGTACCTGATAATGGCGGCCATCGGCCACCAGCGTGGCCCCCTCCTCCACACCGAGATCGATATACCCCAGCACTTTTTTCTGGTGGGCGGATGAAACCAGCGGCCCCATTTCGTTTTCTTCCCCACCCTGCTGCATACCTGGGCCAACGCGTAACTGGGCGATCAGCGGTTTAAGCTTGGCGATCAGCTTATCGGCGGTGCTGTCACCGACCACTACCGCCACCGGCAAAGCCATGCAACGCTCACCGGCCGAGCCGAATGCGCCGCCCATCAGGGCATTCACCGTCGCATCCAGATCGGCATCCGGCATCACGATGGCCTGATTCTTCGCCGCGCCAAACGCCTGCACGCGCTTACCGTGGGCACTTGCGGTGGTGTAAATATGCTCAGCCACCGCGGATGAGCCGACAAAACTCACCGCCTGAATGTGCGGATCGGTACACAACGGCGACGCTTCTTCGTTGGCACAGTGCACCACGTTAAATACCCCATCCGGCAGCCCGGCCTCTTGCAGTAGCTGCGCCAGGCGTACCGAGGCAGAAGGCACCAGCGCA
Source organism: Serratia sp. MMO-28 (assembly GCF_037199905.1). Lineage (NCBI taxonomy): Bacteria > Pseudomonadati > Pseudomonadota > Gammaproteobacteria > Enterobacterales > Yersiniaceae > Serratia > Serratia sp. MMO-28. The sequence continues at coordinate 93,705 of NZ_JBBCVB010000016.1, read as the reverse complement.
GGGGGCTTCAGCACAAAGGTGTTACCGCAGACCAGTGCGATCGGGAACATCCACATTGGCACCATTGCCGGGAAGTTGAACGGGGTAATCCCCGCCACCACGCCCAGTGGCTGCATCAGTGAGAAACTGTCGACACCGCTTCCCACATCCGCTGAATACTCCCCCTTGATCAGATGCGGAATACCGCAGGCAAACTCCACCACTTCGATCCCGCGCGTCAGTTCACCCTGCGCATCGGAGTAGACCTTACCATGCTCGCTGACGATCAGCTGCGCCAGTTCTTCGCGGTGTTGCTCCAACAATGCTTTGAAATTGAACATGATACGTGCGCGGCGCAGCGGCGTGGTGCGCGACCACGCGGTGAATGCCTGATGAGCGACATCGATAGCCTGTTTCACCTCGGCGGCAGTGCTTTGCGTCACGCGGCGCTCAACCTGGCCGGTGGCCGGATTGTGTACGTCGACGGTTTGATTGCTGCTGCTCAGGCAAACCTGCCCGCCAATAAAGTTACCTACAGTTTTCATGTCCCCACCCTCTTTCAGTCCCAGCTGTTACAGACAGGCTAAATCCTGGCCAGATGCGAGAAACTCTATTTCAATGAAAAAAATATTTCAAATAAATTATTTTAGAAAATTTAATTTTAGTGCAGAACCTCGCAAATCTTGGCCAAAAGAGAAGATAAAAGCGCATCACTCTTGTCACGCCTTACCGATTCCTTGAACTCGATCAAACAATAAAATTTCAAATTCATATAAATATGAAATAAATATTCTTTTTAAAGATTGGATAGAAGCCCGGAGTGCAGCAACAAGCTGCGCGAATCCCCGTTACATACAGGAGTTAAACAGCATGGCCATTGCCTTAGAACGTTTTTGCATCAACCGCAAGATTGCGCCCAAGCTCAGTCTGAAAAGTTTCTTCCGCCTGGTGCAACGGTGCGGGCTCAACAAGGTTGAGTTGCGTAACGATATGCCGAGCGGCAGCGTCACTGATAACCTCAGCAACGTACAACTCAATACGCTAGCCACCGAATACGGGGTTGAGATCGTCACTATCAACGCCCTCGGGCAATTCAACCTGCTGGCCGATAAAGGCGCGCTCTTGGCCAGGGCAGAAGCCCTGTTGACCCAGGCTCAAGCCCTCCACTGCCGGGCGGTGGTGTTGTGCCCCAACTGCGACGCGAACGATCGCCGCAGTGAGGCACAAAAGCGTGAAGATACGCTGGAATCGCTGCAATTGCTGGCCCCGCTGTTCAAGCAGTACGGCATTGCAGGTTACGTTGAGCCCTTAGGCTTTGGCACCAGTTCTCTGCGCTCTTCGCTACTGACCCAGGCGCTGATCCGCGATGCGGCTGCGCCCTATAAAATGGTGCTGGATACCTTCCATCACTATCTGAGCGAGGTGAATCAGGCCGACTTTGATGCGCAGATTCAGGTCGACCAAATTGGTCTGGTGCATCTTTCCGGCGTGGAAGATCCGATGCTCAAAGGTGGGTTAACCGATGAACAGCGCATTATGTTGAGTGACAAAGATCGTTTGAAGAGTAAAGCACAGGTGCTGAATCTGGAGCGTTTGGGCTACCGGGGGCTCTATGCTTTCGAGCCCTTCTCTTCACAGCTTGATACCTGGACAGAGCAGGACATTGAGCGCGAGATCCGCCAAAGTATTGCGCTGTTGCAGGGGTAATCATCATCAGCCCCTTGCGTAAGCAAGGGGCTTTAATCTCGCCCCCAAAAGCGAATTATCTCATGCTGTTATTCAGGTTAATTTAACTTATAAAAACGCATCTGCCTTTCATTATTATCAGGATAAATCTCATAACATAAAGTTTGCTCTGAATACTATTTGTTTAATGTATAAAAACCAAACAATATGTTACTTAATCATTATTTTATGGTAAAAAAAACCTCATTAACCATTTCAAGGTAATATTAACTCTAAAATATACCTCTTAATTTCTTTTATCTTTACAAAAAGTTAAATATAACTTAAAAATCCACCCCACAGAAACATTCAAAACTTATACATCTTTTCGGAATTATCATGCATGGGATGCCATGCGTAATGCTGAATTTTTTAGCAAAAAAATTTCATATTTAGGCTCTGCTTTTCTAAAAAACCAGTCTGATAAGACCGATTTAATATCGACACTATGGGAAGTGTCGATAACAAAAAAGGGTAACGCATATACAAAGCGTTATCCCCTTAACGCTCACTGATAAGGATTTTGTGATGAAGAAGTCTCTAATTACTCGCATGTTAATCACCGGTATGGCGTTATCCAGCACTGCCTTTGCTGCTGACGGAGTGATTCATTTTACCGGAAAGGTGGTGGATAACGTCTGTAATGTCAGCCCAACCCTCAACGTCACCATGGATGATGTCTCTATTGATACTTTCCATGCTGTCGGTGACCGAGCTAACCCAAAAGATTTCACACTGGTCTTGACCGACTGCCCTGACACCCTCAATACGGCAAGTATACAGCTTGATGGTACCGCCAATGCCAGCGATCTCGATACCTTCCAACTGGATAATACCGGTCAGCCAGGGGTGGCCAGTGGTGTCGGGCTTGAAATCAAAAGTTATTCTGGCGTTGTCGCCCCTGGTGGTGCAACGGACCCTTGGCCATTGGATAAAGTCACTGGCACCAATTCGCTGCCTTTTACCGCATCCTATAAAATGACAGATGGCAAAATTACCGCCGGGGATGCTAACGTCTCGGTACAGTTCAGCGTTCTTTATAATTAATACCTGAGTCTTTCTGTAGAACAGCCATTCACCCCAAATAATTCGAGTTGCGGGGAGCGGTAATTGCCCCGCGGCTCTCAATATTCTGGGTGTCGCAACAACGCCTTATTCTCAATAATCAGGTAATCAATAATGAAAGCAGTTTTTATTTTGCTGATTGCAATATTAAGCCAATTTAGCGCCTATGCAGGGGTCATTATTGGCGGAACCCGCCTGGTTTATAATGGTAGCCAGAAAGAAGCCACCATTACGGTAAAAAACCCGGACGATATTCCCTATCTGGTACAGTCCTGGGCCAACACCACGGTTGAGGGAACAGAAAAAGCGCCGTTCCTGATTACACCCCCGCTGTTTCGTCTGGATGGCAAGCAGGAAAATACCTTGCGGGTGGTTCGCGTCGCCGGGCAATTACCGGAAGATAAAGAATCGCTGTTCTGGCTGAGCGTCAAATCCGTTCCCCCTGCAGAAGGGAAAGGCAATCAATTACAAATCGCCGTCAGAACCCGTATCAAGCTGATCTACCGCCCTGCCGGCCTGAAAGGTTCGCTGGACGAGGCAGCTAAAGCGTTGCGCTGGCAGCGCAGCGGCAACAGCCTGCAGGCATTCAACGACTCGCCCTATTACCTGAGTTTCTATTCTGTCTCACTGGCAAACGAAAAAATCAAAGAACCGCAGATGGTTGCCCCAGGGGCCTCGATCGGCTATAGGCTGCCCGCCAACGCGCAGGGCAACCACGTCAGTTGGCAGATTATTAACGACTTTGGCGGTATCAGTGAGGTTTATCAGCACAGGCTGTAAATCCTCTTGTTCGCATAGGTAATGCCACCACGCATTTCGCCATGGAATGTGACAGAACAAGGATCGTGAGTGAATGACAAGCACAACCCTCACAGGGGATTTGCCAAACCGCGTACCTAAGTTGGCACCGCTGGCGTGGCAGATAGGCTGCCTGCTTCTGCTGTGGAGTTCGCTGGCAAAGGCCGAGTATGTTTTCAGCCCTAACCTGCTGCAGATCGGCAACACGCCGAAAACGGACGTTGACCTGTCGGTGTTTTCCAACCAGAGCACTCAGGCCCCACCGGGGGAATACCGGGTCGATCTGTTTCTCAACGAAAAAAAGATCGATACCCGCACCCTGGCCTTTACATTGCAAAAAGACGCTCAGGGCAAAACCGCTCTGCAACCCTGCCTGAGCGTGGCGGATCTGACGGCGCTTAGCATCGATACCGCCGCGTTTCCCGCGCTGAATGCGCAGGCCAAATGTATCGATCTGACGCACGCTATCCCCCATGCCAGCGCCGAGTTTCAGTTCAGTCATCAGCAACTCAAACTCAGCATCCCACAGATCGCCTTGAAAAATCAGGCGCGCGGTTACGTCCCCCCCGAGCGCTGGGATAACGGCGTGCCCGCACTGTTCAGCAACTACGGTTTCAACGGGGCGCAGAGCCGCGGCCGCAGTGGAGGGCAACGGGACAGCAGCTATTTTCTCAGCCTGCGTAACGGTGCCAACCTGGGAGCCTGGCGCCTGAGAAACTACAGCATCTGGAACCGCGACGATCGGGGCGGCACGCACTTTAATGCCGTGAACACCTATCTACAACGTGACATCGTGCGGCTAAAAAGCCAGTTGACGCTGGGGGACACCACCACGCCCAGCAATATTTTTGACAGCCTGCCGTTTCGCGGCGTGCAGTTGGCTTCGGTAGACATGATGTATCCAGACAGCTTGCAAGGCTACTCCCCGGTGGTCAGAGGGATTGCCCGCAGCAATGCGCAGGTGACGGTGCGGCAAAACGGCCAGGTGATCGACCAACGCTACGTGCCCCCCGGTGAGTTTGAGATCGCCGATCTGTATGGCGTCTCCGGCAGCGGTGACTTGAATGTGACAATCGCCGAGAGCGACGGCAGCCAGCAGCAGTTGATTGTGCCCTTTGCTTCGCTGCCGGTGCTGCAGCGGGAAGGCCGCCTTAGCCACAGCGTCACGGCCGGGCAGTACCGCCCGAATGAGAATGGGGCCCGCGCTGATTTCTTCCAGGCGACGCTGATTTATGGCCTGCCGTGGGGGCTCACCGTCTATGGCGGCACGCAATTAGCCAGCCGCTACCGTTCTCTGGCCGCCGGTTTCGGCAAAAACATGGGTAACGCCGGGGCATTATCGCTGGACGTGACCCAGGGCTGGAGCCAGCTTCGCGCAGCGGATCACACTGAGCAGAACGACAGCCAAGGGCAGATGTGGCGCCTGCGTTACGGCAAAAGCTTCGATGCCACGGGCACGCGGCTGACGCTGGCGGGGTATCAGTACGCCAGCCAGGGGTTCGCAACGCTGCAGCAGACGCTGAACAGCGGCGTGGATAACGCTTCTGACTTTTCCAACCTGGGCACCCGAACCCGCAGCCGTCAGGAACTGACCATCCAGCAGGGGCTGGGAACGCTGAGCGGTTCACTAGCGCTGAACCTGGTGTCGGAACAGTTCAGGGGGAACAGCGGCAAGCGGCAGTCTATCAACCTGGGATACAACGGCAGCTTTAAAGGCGTGAGCTACAGCCTCAATTACAGCCAGAACAAGAACCATGCCGCCAACACGCCCCACAGCACCGATCGGGTAGTGGCACTCAACCTCAGCGTGCCGTTCAACCTCTGGTCGCAGCCTGCGTGGGTCAGTTACGGCATGAGCCATAGCAACAACCGCCAGACCACGCATACCCTCGGGCTTAACGGCAGTGCCGCCGACGGCACGCTCGACTGGGGGCTCTCTCAGGGTTACACCAACCAGGGCCAAGGGCAAAGCGGTAACGCCAGCCTGGCCTATCGTGCCCCACAGGCACTGCTCAGCACCAGTTTCAGCCACGACAGCAACCAGCAGCGCCTGAGCTATGGCGCGCAGGGCGGCGTGTTGATGCACGCCGGGGGGGTGACCCTTTCTCAACCGCTTAACGAAACGGTGGTGCTGGTGAAAGCGCCAGGGGCCGCAGGGGTTAACGTGCTCAATAACGCCGGGGTGAAAACCGATCGGCGCGGCTATGCCGTGGTGCCCTACGCCACGCCATACCGTGAAAACACCATTGCACTTGATCCAAGCTCGCTGGCCGATGATGTCGAGCTGACGTTAACCAGCAAAACGGTGGTGCCAACACAAGGGGCGGTGGTGCTGGCCGATTACCAGACCAAGGTGGGCAGCAGGCTGATGATGACGCTGCTGCAAGCAGGCGGCAAGCCGGTGCCTTTTGGTGCCCAGGCAGCGTTACAGGGCGCGGCAGAAGTAAACAGCAGTATTGTCGGTGACGGTGGCCAGGTCTACCTGACGGGGATGCCGGAAAGCGGCGTGCTGCAGGTGCAGTGGGGCGCGCAGCCAGACCAGCAATGTAGGGTGAATTACCGCCTGCCAGCGCCAACGGCAGAACCCGGCGTCCCGATGATCAACGGACAGTGTCTTTAAGGAGCACGGATGAAACAGCTGATAACAGGAGTGTGTCTGTTGGCGGGGGTCAGTGGATATGCCTGGGCCGCTCCCTGTGCACTGGATGGCCCTGCGGCAAAGATAACGGTCACCATTCCTCCTTTAATGGTACAGCGCGATCTGCCGGTGGGCAGCGTGATCTGGCAGCAAACCGCAGAGGCCAATCGGTCAATACTGACCGGGGAATGTGAAACGGCTAACACGTTGCGCAGTAATCTGGTGGGGCAGGACAGCGGCATGCTCAGCGGGCAAAGCCAGGTCTACAGCACCGGCCTCGCGGGTGTTGGATATGCTGTTTCCAGTACCCCAATGTTTAACGACGGTTGGCCAGATAATTATCATGAGGCCGCCCCTCCCAGCCCAATGACTTATTTCAGCCTGCGCCTGGTGGTCACTGGGCCAATCTCCTCCGGGGTGATCAACAGCGGTGAATATGCGCGCAAAACCGTGAACGGGCAGGTGGTAGAACAGTTGATGCTCTCCTCCCCGATAGCCATCACCCGCCAGGCCTGTGAAATGAACGACAGCCGGGACAGAGTGGTGCCGCTGCCCGCAGTGCTGCGCAGCGGTTTTAGCGGCCCGGGCAGTTCACAGGGCGAACAAACCTTTCAACTATCTCTAATCTGCGACGCCGGAGCACAAGTGAACATTCAGTTTGACGGCGAAGCTGACGCCAGCGGCACGCCGGGGGTGCTGGCGCTGGTGGATCAAGACCAACCCGGCGTGGCACGCGGTATTGGTGTGCAACTGTTGTACAACCAGACGCCGTTGAAACTGGGTGAGCGACTGCCGCTGGAAACCGCCCCGGCGGGCCTGCGTACCTATCCGTTTACCGTGCGTTATTACCAGACGCAGCCCCAGGTGGCCTCTGGCGACGTCAACGCCGTGGCGACATTTAATCTGACCTACCAATAAGGATATTCAGCATGATTAAGCGTATCACCCCCTTGGCTATTCTGGCCGCCACGCTACTGGCCCCACCGCTGTGGGCCGCCGATGGCACGATGACGTTCAGTGGCAAGCTTAAAGAAAATGCCTGCGAGCTGGATGCAGGCTCGAAGAAACAGACGTTGGACTTGGGCAGAAGGTCTACGGCACATATTGGGGCACTCGGTGGTCAAGGTGGTAGCTTCACTATCCAGCTCAATAATTGTCCAGCCAGTAGCAATCAGGTCCGTATTCGTTTTGAAGGAGAAAAAGCATTAAGCACAGGATATAACGCAGATAAGCTATTTGCTCTCAGTAACGCGGGGCAAACAGATGCCGCAAGCAACGCTGGCTTTATCATTTCAGACAACTTTGATTTCAGCAGCCTGGTTTCGGTTAATGGGGTCAGCAAAACCTACGATCTTCAAACGGGTGCAGGCACCATCAACAAGCTGCCATTCACTGTCGGATATTACACTTTGGAACCCGGTGCAATAATGCCTGGAACAGCCATAGCGAATATACAATTTAGCGTGGAATACCCTTGAGAAGACTGGCGTCTGGCTCGCCTTTTTAACCATCAGACAGTGATGTTATAGCACTACAGACATCCATCAAGACCTAAGGATATTGTGATGAAAAATATATATGGCATTTTATTATTCGCGATTGTCGGAATCACCTCTTTCAGTACATTGTCTGCCGATGGCAACGTGACTGTTACTGCCGAATTCTTTGATGCCACCTGCAACCTGCATGCCGACTCACACAACATGACGGTAGCACTGGATAATGTTCAACTGTCAGAATTGAAAACGCCAGGCGCTATTTCAAAAGCGGTGCCGTTCAATTTGAAATTTACTGACTGTGCGCTTAGCACGATCGCCTGGGTGGGTTTCGATGGCACAGCCGCAGAAAACAGCAGCATGGTCTTTGCTCTGGATGAACCAGGCCAAAGCTCTACTGCCAGCGGTGTAGGACTGGAGATCATTGACGACTACCGGGGAGAGGTTATGCCTGTGGGTTATGCACCGTCAGGGCGTTTGACTACAGGGCTTGCTCTGGTGGGAAAAGAGACTACCTTCCCTTATTCCGCACGCTATAAGTCTTTGAGTAATGATGTTAAACCTGGCAATGCCAATGTCACCGTGCAGTTTAACGTACGGTATGATTGATATATACCCAAAATAATTCGAGTTGCTTGTAGGCGGCAACGGAGTGACAAATCAGTCAAAGACTGATTTGAACAGCGCTTGCGCTGGCCCGTAGGGTGAGCCTCGAAGAGGCTCATAAGCCCCAGGAGCTTACTCAGGTAAGTGACTGGGGTGAACGACAAATCTGCCAGGAGCAGATTTGAACGCTGCTTGCAGCGGCCCCGAAGTGGCGAGGCCCACGGATGGGCCGAGTAACAAAGCCAACACCCAAGCAACTTAAAGTATGACGGGTATAGGCCTATTCTCCATCGTGTTTACCGCAGGCTAAGTAAACACGGTGGCAACTTTTACATTATTGGCTTCATCTATTTTGATAATAGATCAGCCAATTTTTACACGCTGGCTTAGTTTCCTCCTTTCCCTACTATTTCAACCGCTCCACCACCAGTTGCGCACGCGCGTTGTAGAACTTACGGTAGGCCAGATAGCAGGCAATAATGGTCGACAGGCTGGCGGTGGAAAGCAGCATAAAGGTCACCATAATCTGGTATTTGATCGCCTTTACCGGGTCGATCCCGGCAAAAATCAGCCCCGACATCATCCCCGGCAAACTCACCAGGCCTACGGTTTTCGCCGAGTCCACGGTGGGGATCAGCGAAGCGCGGATGCTGCTACGGATCAGCGCCGCAGAGGCAAATTTGGGGGAGGCCCCCAGGCTGAGCATTTCCTGGATTTTCTGCTGCTCACTGTGAAAGCGTTGCCCCAGATGGTTGTAGCACAACCCCACGGCCACCATGGCATTACCGGCGATCATGCCAGAGATGGGGATCACCTGCATCGGCGTGAAGGCGATTGAACGGGTTAACACCAGCACCACCAGCGTCAGCACCGCCCCGGTGGTGATGGCAATCAGGGAGATAGAAAAGGCGTGATCGATATATTTACTGCGCTTCTGCGCGTTGTACGCCGCATTAAAGCAGATAAACAACACCATCAGTACCGTCAGAATGTCATTATTTAAAGCAAAAATAGACTTCAGAACATAGCCGACGATAATCAGTTGCACCACCGCGCGGCAGATGCTCCAGATAATCTCTTTTTCCAGCGCCAGCTTTTCTCTGTGGCTGATCAGAATGGCGACCACCACCAAAATCATCGAAAGCCCCAATGATTCATTGGTAATACTATGCGGGTCCATCGGTACTCTCCTGAGCATTCGCGCCGTTAACCGGCAGGGTAATCACCTCATCTGCATGGCTGATTTCATCCTTATCGTGCGTCACCCACAGCACCGCCAGGCCCTGCTCGGCGACCAACCGATGGATCAGCGCATTAACGTTACGCTTGTTATCTTCATCCAGCGCGCTGGTGATTTCATCCAGCAGCAAGACCTTAGGCATAAACTGCAGGTTACGAATCAAGGAAATGCGCTGCTTCTCTCCACCGGATAGCTCGTTAATGCCTTTTTTCAACATGTCGCCAGGCAAAGCCAGGCGTTCAAGATCCCGCTGCATGGTGTTTTCGTCCGGCTTCAGCTTACGGATGTGGTAAGGCAGCGCGAGGTTGTCATAGACGGTGTCGCCAAACAACGAGGGCGTTTGAAAGCAGTAAGACACCTGTTTGCGGTAGTCCTCTGGCGCCATAGCATCAATGGATTTGCCGTCAAACAGAATGCGCCCACGAGTTGGGCTGATTAAAGATGAGACGATCTTCAGCAGCGTGCTCTTCCCACACCCCGAAGGCCCGGTAATCAGTTTAAATTCAACCGCTTGCAGCGCGAAAGAAACAGAATCCAGAATAACCGCCTGCCCGATTTGATAGTGGATATCATCCAAAACCAGTATGTCGTTACTGCCCTTCATGCTCACTCCGGTTTTTGCCTAGAAGTTCCATTATACCTCGCACCTTCCAGAGCATCGCCAAGCCCTCACTTTTTATGCGCAGAGGCCCGATCGGTGCAGATAAACCAACGCAATGAATTATTGATGCTGCGATGAGTGCAACAAACCTCCCCCTCTTTTTCCAGCGCCAGCAGCAGCGTGCGCGCCACATAGATGTTCTCACCACACCGATCTGCCAACTCCCGCGTTTTCGGCCACAGCTCCGGCGGCGGTAGCGTTTCCTGAGTCATGTGCAGCGCACACAAGCCTTGCAGCGCCTTTAGCATCTGCCGTTTTTTGAGCTCATATTTGATCGCGGTTTTCCTCATGGCGTTCTCCTCCATCGTGAATTTTAAGTATCTCTGTTCAGCGACGACGCCCCCATCGATACAGATGCAGGCCTATCGGTCAATCGACTAAGAATTTCCTGTGAAAATTTTTGCAAAACTGATTAACTCACCCCGATTTAAAATACATAACAGATACTCTTTAAGGGTTATTAAAGTGCGGACAAACGCAGGTGTCACGCAGGAATAAGTAAATTACACCACAATCAAATCGCATTTAAACACGCTCTAAAACCAAGCTACACATCACTTCATAATTAGAAAAATCTTAATCCATAAAATAACTCAACCACTCGCTACCTCGTTGACCTTTCGTTAAAAAACACCGTTCAAAAAATGTATGCCTCGCGTAAACACAGATTATTTTTATACATAAAAAACATAGCATTAACTAAAATACAATGAACCTAAACAATCAAGTAAAAACGGTTTAAAAACCCTATTAAAGACAGGTTGATATTGATGATTATATGGCTAAATGGCACGTTTTCGATCTTAAAAACCTGATAATATCATTTACAAAGAAGATTATTCTGATATACCTATATATACGATCTATTGATTTTCAATGGCATATTTTTTTAATTTTTTTTGGACTTATGTTCTGAATTCACTTAAGTACGGCAAAAACTATTTTCAACAACATCATTTATTTGCAAGAATATTCCCAGCAGGAAGCTATGGTGATATTCATATTTTTGCATCCATGATGACGATTTTAATCGTATCTCAAACCGTGCGTAATTCATCTCTGAATTACGCACGAAAGTGTATTGCCCGAGCCAAACGGACTGGCTCCAACTGCGGTATTCGTGACATGACGTTGCGGCTAACGCAGGTGATTTAGATGTGTTCTTCTTTTTATTTAAATACTCTCTACAGGAACTTGAGAAATGAAACTGAATAAATTAATGCTGGCAACTGTGATTGCTTTCTCTACTGCATCGGTTGCTCAGGCCGCATCTAACCAGGGCAGCGGCACCATCACCTTTACGGGTGACATCATTGATGCACCTTGCAGCGTTGCGCCGGAATCCGCCGATCAGACGGTCAAAATGGGCCAAATCAGCAGCCGAGTGCTGGCAAACCAGGGCAAATCCAACTCTCAGCCATTCAGTATTCAACTGAAAGACTGTGATATCACCACCAAGAAAAGCGTGAAAGTCGCCTTCACTGGCCAAACTGCCCAGGGTAACAACGATCTGCTGGGCTTGGTAGGTAGTGCCACAGGTGCTGGCATCCAACTGATTGACGGCGCTGGCAAGAAAGTGGCACTGAACGGCACACCAAGCGATGCAACCAATCTGCTGACAGGTGACAACACCCTGCAATTTGCTGCCTACCTGCAAGGCAGCACCGCCTCTGGCGCGGTAGAACCTGGTGATTTCACCAGCGTAGCGAACTTTACTCTGGCTTATCAGTAACCCTCTTGGGGATGCCTACCGGGCGTCCCCACACTGTCAGGTTCGCGGCAATCGGTAAAGGGACGCCGCAACAGGGAGAAGCCTCTATGACAACCCGCTACTGGAACGCACTGCTGGTTACGCTCAGCGTCTGCAGTGCATCAGCAACCGCCACAAACCAAGGCTATGGCAGAGTGCACTTAGGGGGCGAGATCGTGGAAACCCCTTGCAGCATCGCCAGCGACAGCCTGGATCAAACCATCGATTTTGGCCTGATGTCGATGGTCGATGCCGCCCCTGGCTCACAGCCCTTACTCGTCAGCAGCCGCCGTGATTTCCAAATCAAGCTGGTGAATTGCGTCTTGGCAAGCCAGGTAAAGCCGGGATTTACCTACCGCACGATGAACGTCATTTTCGATGGCGCGGCAGACGACGAAGAACCCGAATTATTGGCGATTACCGGTGATGCCAAAGGGGTGGCCATTGAATTACTCACCGATGTGGGTGACAGGCTGGCGCTGGGCAACAGCACGGCAGATTACCTGCTGGTTGACGATCACAATGTGTTGAACTTCAGCGCACAGTTGAAGCTCCACCCCGACTCTGCGCATGCGGGTGAATTCAGTTCTCTGGTGAAATTCACCCTGTCTTATCTTTAGCTTTATTTTCTAACGGTGCCTGATTAATGCACTGAATAACATCAAGTATTTACCTGTCCAGATCGTACGGATGACCTGTTGTAAGGCGCGGATTTGCCATGAGTGATTATTCTATGACGTCATTAATGACCAGGAAAAAAACACAGACCATCGTCATTCTCTCTTTTCTCTGTGGGCATCCGGTCTTTGCCGCTACGGAATTCAATACAGACGTGTTGGATATCGGCGATCGCAGCAAAGTGGATTTATCACGTTTCTCTGATGCCAATTACGTCATGCCCGGCACCTATCTGCTGGATATCAAAATCAATCAGAAAACGTTACCGCAGCGCAGTATCCAATATCTGACCCTGCCAGATAAGCAGAGCAGCCAGGTTTGCTTGCCGCCGGATTTGATTGAAAAGATGGCGCTGAAAGCCGAGGCCGCCAGCAAGGTCAGGCTGTGGCACGACAATCAGTGTGCCGATATCAGCGCCATTCAAGGTGCCACCGTTGCCAACCGCATTAACGGCGGCGTACTGGCGATCACCATTCCGCAGGCCTGGATGAAATACTCCGATCCCAACTGGACGCCGCCGGAACAGTGGGACGACGGTATCCCCGGCCTGCTGCTGGACTACAGCGTCAGCGGCCAGCTCGGCAGGAAAACCCATAGCAACACCACGTCGCAAAGCCTCAGCAGCTACGGCACCCTGGGGGCCAACCTGAGCTCATGGCGTTTGCGTGCCGACTACCAGGCCAACGCCAGCCGGTACGACGATCAACACAGCAGCAACTTTGACTGGAACCAGATCTATGCCTATCGCGCCCTGCCAATGCAGGCCGCCAAGTTGACCCTGGGTGAAATCTTCCTCAATTCCAACATATTCGATTCGTTCCGCTTCACCGGGGCTAATCTGGCGAGCGACGAACGTATGCTACCGCCAAGCCTGCAGGGTTACGCGCCAGAAGTGCGGGGGATCGCCAGAAGTAATGCCAAGGTCACCGTACTGCAGGAAGGCCGTACGCTGTACCAGACCAACGTCCCCGCCGGGCCGTTCGTGATCCAGGATCTCAACAGTTCGGTACGCGGCAGGCTGGACGTGCGGGTAGAAGAACAGGACGGCAGCGTCTCCACCTTCCAGGTCGATACCGCCACCATCCCTTACCTGACGCGCCCCGGCTATGTGCGCTACAACAGCGCTCTGGGTCGCCCCTCGACCTATAGCCACCATCTACAGGGGCCGCTGTTCTCCGCCAATGATTTTTCCTGGGGGATCAACAATGCCTGGTCACTGTACGGCGGTGCGTTGTTGGCCGGGAACTATAACGCCTGGGCGCTCGGGCTTGGCCGTGACCTGAACGTCTTTGGGGCGATGTCGCTGGACGTCACGCAATCCTTCGCCCGTCTGCCAAATGAGCCCACGGCCTCGGGCATGTCGTTCCAGGTTAACTACGCCAAGCGCTTTGATGAATACAACAGCCAAATCACCTTCGCCGGCTACCGCTTCTCACAGCGCAAGTTTATGAGCATGGCGCAGTACCTGCAGACGCGCTACAACAACAGCGACGATCGGTATAACGGGCGTGAAAAAGAGCTGTATACCCTCACCGCCAGCAAAACCTTTATGGCGCAGGACAGCATCAAAGCCATCACGGCCTATCTGAGCTATTCGCACCAGACCTATTGGGACGCGCGGACGCAGAACCGCTATGGCCTCTCCGCCAGCAAAATGTTCAATATTGCCGATTTCAGCAATATCACCGCCTCCTTGGCGGCATTCCGCACCACCTATCATGGCAAAACCGATGACAGCATTATGCTGAGCTTTACCGTGCCCATCGATGAACGCCGCCGCGTTGGCTACGCGCTGCAAACCAATAACAGTGATGTTACCCAGGTTGCGTCCTATACCGATGACACCAACCCGAACCAGACCTGGCAGGTCAGCAGCGGAGTCAATCAGGACGGCAAAGCGCTGGCGCGCGGGTTTTACACCTATAACGCTCCCTACGCTTCACTCAACGCCAACGTCTCTTATCAGCAGGATAACTACTCCTCGCTGGGCGGCACTTTCCGCAGCGGGATCACCGCCACCCAGTACGGCGTTGCCGCGCACCAAAACGCCAGCAACGGCGGCAGCCGCCTGATGCTCGACACCAGCGGGGTTGCCGGGGTACCCATCAACAATGGCCGGGCTTACAGCAACGGTTTAGGCCTGGCGGTGATTTCCGATATCACCAGCTACTACAACACCGACACGCGCATTGACGTCAACCGCTTGGCCGACGACGTGGAAGCCACTCGTGCCGTAGTGCAAGGCACGTTAACCGAGGGGGCCATCGGTTATCGCCGCTTCGAGGTGGTGAAAGGCAGCAAGTTGCTGGCGGTGATCAAGCTGGCGGACGGCAGCGAACCGCCGTTTGGCGCCACGGTATTAAACCAGCAGGGCCGGGAAATGGCGGTGGTGAGCGACGAAGGTTCGGTGTTCCTGACCGGCGTCCAGCCGGAAGAAACGCTGGACGTGGCCTGGGAAGGCCAACGCCAGTGCCGCATCGCTATTCCTGGCAGCGCCAAGCCGCTGGACCAACTGCTGCTGCCGTGCAGCAAGCTTTAATCCATCACACAGAGCCTACCGACGTGGGTTCTCATGAGAATTGATAAGTATGAATAACAACCTGTTAGTAAAAATAACCCTGGCCAGCCTGATGCTGGCCACCGCTACCCCAGCCGCGCGGGCGGCGATAGCGCTGGATCGCACCAGGGCGATTTATGTCAGTGATGCAAACGCCATCAGCCTGAACATAGTTAATGAAAACAAAGAGCTGCCTTTTCTTGCCCAGGCTTGGCTGGAAGATGAGCAGCACCAAAAAATCACCGCGCCACTGGTGGTGCTGCCACCGTTACAGCGGGTAGAACCCGATGAACGCAGCGTGGTGCGGATCACCAAAACCACCGGGGCCGATCGCTTACCACAGGATCGGGAATCGCTGTTTTATTTCAACCTGCGCGAGATCCCGCCCAAAAGCGCGAAAACCAACGTGATGCAGTTGGCCCTGCAGACCCAGATCAAACTGTTTTACCGGCCAAAAGCCATCGTGCAACCCAAGGGCCAGATCTGGCAGGAAAAACTGGTGTTCCACAAAAGCAGCAGCGGGATGACGATTGAAAACCCGACGCCGTTTTACATCACCCTTTCAAGTATGACGCGCAATCCCCTGAAACAGGGGGGCGGTGCGATTGATGACTTCCAGGCACTGATGTTATCCCCCAAATCCAGCGAAACGGTGAAACTGCGCGACGCAAACCTCAGCAGCTTTGTCGTGACCTATATCAATGACTTTGGCGGCCACCCGGAGCTGCGCTTCGTCTGCCACGGCAACCTTTGCCAAGCCGCCCCAGACTCCAAGCAATAAAGGAGCAACGGTATGGAAAAATTCATTGGCAGCCGTTGGCGGCCGCGGTTACTGGGCATCTTCCTGCCCGCTCTGCTGCTGAGCAGCGCCAGCACGCAGGCCGTTTCACTGCTTGAGGCGATTGAAGGCACCAGTGGCACCGTCCATTTTTACGGCGGCTTGCTGACTTCCCCCTGCAGCCTGACGCCTGACAGCCAGGATCAGGCGATCGACCTGGGGGAAATTAACGCGCGCGCCTTCCAGAATACGGGCGATCAGAGCCTACCGGTGCGCTTCAGCCTGTCGTTTCACAACTGTCTGCTAGGGGCGCGTGCCGTGGTGGACAACCCAAACGGGCAGCGTGATGCAGAAGCCACGCGCCTTTACTTGCAGGGTGAGCAGGCGGCCACGCTGCTGTTCCTCGGCGACAGCGACGTGCATAACCCAGAACTACTGAAGTTGCATGGTGGTGTGCAGGGCATCGCCCTGCGGCTGAAGGACGATCGGGGCCGTGACTTGCCTATCAACCAGCAAAGCCGGCCCTATATGCTGCAGCCCGGCAGCAATACGTTGTGGTTCAGCGCCCAGCTTGAATCCACCCAGCAATACACCCAGGCGAATGCGTTTGGAGGAGTGGTTCATGTCCAGATTGTTTACCTGTAAAGCGCTCGCTCTGCTGGCCTGCCTGTCGGCCTCTTTTAGCGTGCGGGCGCTGGAATGCCATTTAAATAGCGTCACTGGCATTACAGAAGAATCGGAAGATATCGGCCAACTGAAAATTCCAGCCACGCTGGAAATTGGCAGCAGGCTATGGACCTCACAACCCATGAGTCGCGATGTGATGTGTTGGGCATATGCTAGCGAACCAAATGGCGAGTGGGTTTATTTTTACCCCAACCCCGATGGCAAACAGATTGCCACTGGCATCTCAATGGGAGTGATCTACAACGGGGTCGACCTGGGCATTCTGAATAGCCGAGCACGAACGGATATGTTCCGTTACCCCAACCCACCTCAGTTAGGGAATGTCAGATACCAGGTATATCTGCAAAAAACTGGGCAGATTACCCCTGGGGGAGTCAGCCAAATTCCAGTGTTTCAGCTTGACGGTGTCGGAGGAATTAACGCCAAACCCGGTAGTAATTACCGTTTCACGCTAACCGGGCTGGATAAGATCCAGGTGATCCAATGTTCCGCCTCGGTAGAACTGACCACACCGGAGGGGGTGGACTTTGGCGAGATCCCATCCTGGCGCGCTGGCGCGGGCACGGTCGCCAGCAAAGACTTCACCATCATCATCCGCAAAAACGGTTGTAGCGACAATTTCGGCCTGAACGCCAACTTTACGGTGAAAAGCGGTTCACTGGTGGATCCGACCGGCCTGAATATGGATAACGGCTCAACCTTGCGTATTTACGACAATTCGAACCCAAAATGGATTAAATATAATCAATTCGACAGTTTTGCCGATATGAATGGCAAAGACGTGGTGCAGAAATCCTATACCGCATCGTTACAGGCTACGGGCGAAGGCCGAGAGGGGGATTTTAAAAAGACCCTTATTCTGCTGATTAACTATATCTAGGGTGAAAGATGAAGAATGTAATATTTCTGGCAGCCCTCTGCAGCAGCGTGGGTTTCTGTTGTACCCCGGCCATGGCCAGTAATAAGGAGATTGATTTTTTTGGCACCGTGGTTAATCGCCCCTGCAGTATTGAGCCGCAATCGGTCGATCAGCTTGTGGATATGGGCACGATCGTCATCAAGACCCTGTATCGTTATGAACACACGCCGCCGGTGCCGTTCAGCATTAAATTAACCGATTGTAAAACCAGCGTATTCAATGCGGTGACGGTTACCTTCAGTGGGACAGAAGACCCTATTCTGCCGGGCAAGCTGGCTATCAATAATGGTGCTAATGGCGCGGCCATTGCCTTATTCGACAGCAAAGGAGCCAGTATTCATTTAAACCAACCGACGGAGGCGATCGCCCTACAAACAGGAGCAGGAGCCACCACGCTGTCGTTTTCGGCTTATGTTCAGGGGCACCCCTCTGCCATCAACAAGAAAACCATTACTGAAGGTGAATTCAGCTCCGTCGCCAACTTTGTGCTGACTTACCAATAAAGACATCCTCACCAGGATATTTGTGATTATGCCCAATAAAAGTGCAGCCTGGTTGTTCGGGCTGCTGATGTTTTATTTTATTTTTGCCATGCATATTAGCTGGCCCAACCGGGGGGGCAGCGGGTTTTATTTACCGTGGAATATGGTCGGTATGATGGTGCTCGCTCTGCTGGTGCTGGCGACTCTGTTAGTGGCCCGGCCCCCGTTGGCCGCTTCCCGCTTTTTTAATTGGCTGGCAATGGGCACGCTGGTCCTGTTACTGCCGCTGCTCTGGACGCGCGCCCTATCTGGCGGAAGCCTTGCCACGCCTGCTCGGGCTGCTGCTTGGCGTGGCGGCTTACTTTGCGCTGCTGCAATACCCCCTCACGCGCCGGTGGCGGCAGCACTTGCAGATACTGTTACTGGCCGCAGCGGCCATTGAAGCGCTATTGGCAGGAATACAGTATTTGTGGCTGATGCCGAATGGCTCACAGCCTTATGGCATCTTTCAGCAGGTGAACGTATTGGCCAGCTTTATGGCTTGTGGGTTGGCGCTGGCGCTCTGCCTGTATAGCGGCCCTGCGCGGCGCAGCCTGCAATGCTTGATTGGCCTGATGCTGTTGATCGCCCCCTTCCTGCTGCTGATCCTGTTTTCACGCATCGGCTTGCTGGCATTTATCCTGCTCACACCGTTACAACTCGGGCTGCTGTATCGCTATTCGCGCCAGCGCTGTGCGTGGGCCGCTCTGCTGATCCTCTCAGGCATGCTGGCTGCATGGCTGACGATCGCATTTCACGGCGCACCGCGTGAGATCACCACCCTTTCCACTATCAGTTACCGCCTGTTCAGTTGGCAGGAAGCCTGGCAGATGCTGTGGGAAAAGCCCTGGCTGGGCTGGGGCTACGGCCGTTTTCAGTACCAGTTTCTGCAGCACATTCACGCGACCCATCCTGAATTGCCACTCAGCTTCAATCTGTCGCACCCGCACAACGAGTTATTACTCTGGGGGGTAGAAGGTGGCCTGCTGAGCCTGAGCGGCACCGCGCTGATCGGCTATGGGCTGTGGCGCTTGCTGTGCCGCAGCAGAACATCTTCGCTACGCCCAGCCCCCTGGTTGGCAACGTTGCCGATTCTGCTGCATATGATGGTGGAATATCCGCTCTACCTTTCTGCCGCGCACGGCATTTGGCTGCTGCTGCTGCTGCGTACCTGCGATGTACGCCAGCGTTACCGGCAGAGGATCGGGTTGCAACAGGCGGTACGCGTCACCGCCTGTAGCCTTGCCGTACTCACCCTGCTGTATATGGCGAACGGCCTGCACAGCAGCCTGATTATCACCGCCGTCGAAAAGCGTGGTCTGCAACAATTCGCGGCCATGCAGCGGGTCATCACCCCCACACCCTGGCAAACGCGCTACGACTTCGACCTCCGTCTGTATCAGTTGCTGCAATACCCGCAGTCAAAAGATCTCACCGCACTGCATCACTATCAGCAATGGGGAGAAGAGGAAATCCGCGTGCGGCCAGAAGCCAACATTTATTTCAACCTGATATTGGTCAGCCGCTTATTGCAGCAGCCGCAACGGGCCACCGCCCTCTTGCTGGAGGCCCGGCGGCTGTTCCCGGAAGACATACGCTTTAAGGAAGAATGATGCTAAATATTCAATTCACCCTGTTCGACAGCGATAATTTCTACCAACTGGGGTTACGGCAGCTATTGCAGGATTATGTTCACGCCCTGAACGAGTACTACCGCCGTTCCCCACAGCCAATGTCGGGGAAGTTCCATGACCTGAACAACATGGAGATCATTTTCCGTTCTCAGGAAGAGGGGTGGGGTTGCGCCCGTTGTTATAAAAGCGCACACCATACGCCGCGCCATCGCCAGCTAACGGTGATGATTATTGACGAGCCAGAGGCCCATTGCTCAGCAAAACTTCCGGCACAGTTCAGCATTTGCCGCACAGACCCGGTCTCGCTCGTGCGCCAGAAACTGCAGTTGGCGCTGGAACGCTTCTGCCATCAGCCGTGGGCGGTGTTACACGCCAGCAGCCAACACAAATGCCAGAAGTGCCGCCTTGCAGCGTTAAGCTCCTGCGAAAAGAAAGTACTGAAACTGATGAGCACCGGCATGTCCGCCTCGACCATCGCTGGCATGCTGCACCGCAGCCAGAAAACCATCAGTGCCCACAAGCGTTCGGCCATGCGCAAGCTCAACGTCAACAAGAGCAGCGAATTGCATCGAGTGTTACTGAGCCAACTGAGGTTAGGCTAAGCCGGCGGCGTAGGGCGGGATCTCGAAGAGCATCACTAAATCACCGGTATAGTCGCCTTGCGTGGTCGCCCGGTCAGCGCTGGTGGGAGAATTGGCTTTGATTTGCAAGTGATAGACGCCTTGGTAGCCGTTACCCACTTTTACTGTCTGAACAAAGGGTTGTGAACCGTGGCCGACGCCAAAGTCTTTACCTGCACCACTGCCGTCACCAAACTTAACGTTAACCTGCTCCATCTTGTAGGCAGCATCAGTACGGACGAGATCAAGAGGATGCACCAGAGAAACATTGACGCCGGGCGTGGTGGTCCACACTTGAACCGGGATATCCGCAGCGAATGATTTCTGTGTGCCATCCGTTGCCGCCAGGCTGACCGCGCTATACCACCCACCGTCGTCTGGCCGCGAAACAAAAATACTGTCACTGATATTCGCGGTGATCTTGATAGTTTTCACCACACCGTAGGGCGTTTCTTGTGCGTGAATCATCCCTGAGAAGAAAAGTAGTCCGCTTACGATGGTCAATAATGGTTTATTGATATGTATACCCTTCATACTTCAAGTTGCTTGGGTGTTGGCTGCCTTCACTCACCCTAGTCACTTACTTGAGTAAGCGCCTAGGGATTCATTCAGTTGCCGCCTACAAGCAACTCGAATTATTTTGGGTATATATTTGATTTCCCATAAAAATACATTAAGTATTACCG
The DNA here is from genome assembly GCF_037199905.1 of Serratia sp. MMO-28. NCBI lineage: Bacteria > Pseudomonadati > Pseudomonadota > Gammaproteobacteria > Enterobacterales > Yersiniaceae > Serratia > Serratia sp. MMO-28. The sequence continues at coordinate 72,667 of NZ_JBBCVB010000016.1, read as the reverse complement.
ACCTGGCTGGGACCCACCCAGTAAAAGATTCGACTCTGGTTGTCTTTTCTTTTACGCCCTAATCAATTGAACGGAAATATAGGTGTGAAATTTATAATAGCAGCGACAGTTATTACAGCCATCACTATAATAAATGATGTTAGACTTACACGGCATAGAATGTGATTAAATTCACGGCTGAACGACGCCAAATAGATTATAGAAGAGTCTACAGTATTTACTTAAATTGCGGCGGTAAAATTTACACCCCAGATAAATACGCGTGATGTTGCCATACTTGCGCAATCACGAATGCCGTAGATAGCTTGAAACACCACAACTAAAGGGCATATACCCAAAATAATTCTATTTGCTTGAAGTATGACGGGTATAGAGACCAGAAGTCTTGCCAGCACCACCCCGGTTGCAGTGTAAGAAAGGACAATAATTGTACAAATGACGACTAACCGTAAAGGCTCGAGTCATCATTGTTAACGGGTTTTCTCGCAAAGGTGGGGGGCTGGCATCGCCAGCCGGTGATCAGAGATCAATGTCCTGCTTAAGAACGCGCTTTCCAAGCAAAGGTACTGAAGTACAACTTGGAACCTGACCTAAATTAGGCTGTTGCAACAATGGTGTTCACATTTTTAGCGGCGCGATTTGTGCTGCGTGATGAGTTTTCCCTGGTGTTTTTGATCATCTGCCCCCAGAGGTGCGACAAAACGTTCGGGGGCTTCGCTGGGAACTGCGCCAGCACAGATTTTGTTGACACTGATAGTAGTACACCACTTCGGATAAAATCATCTGGCTATAAGTACAGCCGGATACCTGTACTTCAGCCTTCTACGTTTAACCGACAAGAGGCTCGGATTCTGCAGAACCAGGCCATCATCTGGGGTTAGGGGAGTTAAATATTCGCTGATTCCGGTTTTGTGCCTTTGTCTGGTATATTCTTCTGGATAAAATGATTCGAGCTGCCAGGAGCAAGCAGTTGATGAAAGATACTGAGAATATTAGTCACATTATCAAAAAGCATCTGGAAGCGGCATTAAATGATTTTGGAGAGTTAACCTGGGCCTACGTTGTTTTATCCAAAAATGATATGTCATCTATCTTTGGCGTTACCAACTACCCCGGTGAGTGGGTGAAACGATATATAGAAAATGGTTTACAGTATACCGATCCCGTGGTCATCACCGCGCTAAACCGGTTGACGCCTTTTTTATGGCATGAAAACTTCGATCAGGCCGAAGAATTTGGCATCACAAGTGGTTATACTTTTGTCCTGCATGATTATAATAATAATCTTGCTACCTTATCTTTTATTATCACCGCGGAACGGAGAGCTGAAATAACGCAAACCCTTCCCCAAAATAAAGGGAATATCTCCGTATTGCTGGCATCGGTACATGAGATATATCTCATGCTGACTTCGCTAGCAGAAAAAAACACCCCTTGCTCGCAAGAAGCCCCTCGGTTTACTGACAGAGAAAATGACATTCTCTATTGGGCCAGCGTGGGTAAAACTTACCAGGAAACGGGGATGATTTTGGGGATAACGATGCGTACCGTCAAATTTCATATGTCTAATATTGTCAAAAAATTAGGGGTCGCCAATGCCCGGCATGCAATACGTCTTGGTATGGAGCTTCAACTGATTAAACCGGTGAATTAATGAGAAATTATCAACCCAAGCGACCACCTATTGTGGTCTATCTTTAAATACTTTTTCTTAACAGAAATAAATCCTCTGATTCTTATTCAGCGCTAATCAATAGTGAGCGCTGTAAAGAGTAAATGTTGATGCCACCGGTAGGAAATCATGCGATCCGGCAATATCAGTGATGTGTCATTTACAAACCAACCTTATCCCCCCTGCGCCGCCACGGCCTGTGCGCAGGCCCAGGCAGAACTCCAGGCCCACTGGAAGTTATACCCCCCCAGCCACCCTGTCACATCCACCACTTCGCCAATAAAGTACAGGCCCGGCACGCTGTTCGCTTCCATGGTTTTGGAAGACAGCGCTTTGGTATCTACGCCGCCCAATGTCACTTCTGCGGTACGGTAGCCTTCGGTGCCGTTCGGCTGCACTCGCCAGTTTTGCAGGTTCTCGACCAACGCGGCCTGTTGGGCTGGGGTGAGCTGTTTTAATGTCGCTTCCGGCAGTTGCCCCAACGCTTGCAGGAACTCGACCAGGCGCTTCGGCAGGTGCAGAGCGAGGGTATTTTTCAGGCTCTGGTTAGGATGGGCCTGCCGCTGTTCATTCAGAAAGCCCAGCAGGTCTAACGCAGGAAGTAAGTTAACACTTACAAACTCGCCGGGTTGCCAATAGCTGGAAATCTGCAAAATCGCTGGGCCAGAAAGGCCGCGATGGGTAAACAGAATGCTTTCGCGAAAGTGGGTGCCATTTTCCGCCGTCACTACCGCAGGTACTGAAACGCCAGAGAGCGTCTGGGATTGTTCCAGCAACGGTTTATGCAGGGTAAAAGGCACCAGCGCGGCACGGGTAGGCAACACGTTCAGGCCAAACTGCTCTGCCAGTTTGTAACCGAAGGGCGATGCGCCCAAACCCGGCATCGACAGCCCGCCGCTGGCCACAACAAGTGAGCGAGCACTCACTTTTTCGCCATTCAGCGCCAGCTCGAACCCGGTATCGCTTTTTTCCACACTCAGCACTTCGCTGCGCAAGCGCATCGTCACCTGACCAAGTTCACACTCTTTCACCAGCAGATCGACCACCTGTTGCGCAGAGTCATCGCAGAACAACTGCCCCAGCGTTTTTTCATGGTAAGCAATACCGTAGCGATTAATCAGATCGATAAAGTCCCATTGGGTATAGCGCGCCAGCGCAGACTTGCAGAAATGAGGATTGTTTGAGAGATAGGCCGCCGGTTCAACATACATGTTGGTAAAATTACAACGCCCACCGCCGGACATCAGGATCTTGCGGCCCGGTTTTTTGCCGTTGTCGAGCAGCAAGACTCGGCAGCCGAGTTGCCCTGCCTGTGCAGCGCAAAACATCCCTGCGGCACCCGCACCTATCACTACGACATCAAACTGTTCCACCTGAGCCTCTCTGAACAAAAAATCACAATCACGATAAAAGAGCGCTTTTTTGCGCCGTTTCGCTACCAGTCAGCGTTAAATCTGCGGCGGCAGATTGTAAGGGCATCATGCGGCCAGCGCTACCGTAAGAAAATGTTAGCAGGCGTAAATACAGATAACATGCTGATATCTCTTCGATTAGTCATCCCACTCATGTTCTTTTGTCACATTGATATCAAAAAAACGTCATATTTTCCTTTTCCCCGACACCGGTTGTCACGGATAATGCGCGGCGTTCATGTCCACCAACCTGGCGTAACGCTTATGCTGCATTTGTTCGCTGGCCTGGATTTCCATACCGGCCTAATGTTAATCCTCGCATTGATCTTCGTATTGTTCTATGAAGCCATCAACGGCTTCCACGATACGGCCAATGCGGTGGCTACTGTAATTTACACCCGTGCTATGCGCTCGCAACTTGCGGTCGTGATGGCGGGCCTGTTCAACTTCCTTGGCGTGATGCTCGGCGGCCTGAGTGTTGCCTACGCCATTGTGCACCTGCTGCCAACCGATCTGCTGTTGAACGTCAGTTCGACGCACGGCTTAGCCATGGTTTTCTCCATGTTGCTGGCGGCAATTATCTGGAACCTCGGCACCTGGTATCTCGGGATACCGGCATCCAGTTCACACACGCTGATTGGCTCTATCATCGGTGTCGGCTTAACTAACGCGCTCGTCACCAGCACGTCTGTCGTTGACGCGCTGAATGTGCCGAAAATGATCAGCATCTTCCTGTCATTAATCTTCTCCCCACTGATTGGGTTGATTATTGCTGGGCTAATGGTGTTCGTGCTGCGCCGTTATTGGAGCAAGACCAAGAAACGTCAGCGCATCCACATGACTCCGGCTGAACGTGAGAAGGTCGACGGCAAACGTAAGCCGCCGTTCTGGACGCGTATTGCCCTGATCCTGTCGGCGATCGGTGTGAGCTTCTCGCACGGTGCCAACGACGGCCAGAAGGGTATCGGTCTGATCATGCTGGTGCTGATCGGCGTTGCTCCTGCAGGTTTCGTCCTCAATATGAATGCCACAGGTTATGACATCACCCGTACGCGTGATGCCGTCGCTCACCTGCAGCAATTCTATCAGCAGCATGGCGATGCCCTTTCCCATGTGATCGCCCAGACTCCGCTGGTCCCTTCGCCGGAAGAAGCGTCACAAGCAACGCCTAACCAACCGGCCGAGTTCCATTGCGACAGTTCACGCGCCATGATCGCCGTAGAGCGTTCACTCGAGTTGCTGAATAATCTGCAAAGTTACGATCAACTGACGGTAGAACAGCGCAGCCACCTGCGCCGCCTGCTGATGTGCGTAACGGATACGGCAGGCAAAGTAGCCAAACTGCCGGAAACCTCTGCGGACGACCAGCGCTTCCTGAAGAACCTGCGTTCAGACCTGCTGGAAACCGTTGAGTATGCGCCGCTGTGGATCATCATTGCGGTCGCCCTGGCGCTGTCCATCGGTACCATGGTGGGCTGGCGGCGTGTTGCTACCACTATCGGTGAGAAAATCGGTAAGAAAGGCATGACCTACGCACAGGGCGTGTCGGCTCAGATGACTGCCGCACTGTCGATTGGCGTGGCCAGCTATACCGGTATGCCGGTTTCCACCACTCAAGTGCTTTCTTCGGCAGTTGCCGGGACCATGCTGGTGGATGGCGGCGGTGTGCAGGTTAAAACCGTGAAGAGTATCGCGCTGGCTTGGGTACTGACCCTGCCGGTGTCGATTCTGCTTTCCGGCGGCCTATACTGGCTGGCGCTGAAGCTGATTTAAGCCTCGCAAATAAAATAGCAAAGGCGGCCTTGGCCGCCTTTTTTATACCTTTAAATCAAGAAGTAACTAGTACCAAATCGCCATCGCCAGCAGGCTCAGCAGCACCAGGCCGCACAGTTCGGTGGTCAGCAGGAACTGGCCGCGCACACGTTCACAGCGGCGAATAAATTCCGGATCATGGTGCTCAACATAACGTTGCGCAAAGATGTAACGCACCAGGCGTATCTGCTTGCTCGGTTGGCCGTGCGAAGTAAAAAATCCCCCGCCATCGACGTATTGATACAGCAACGGATCGCAGCCGCGTAAAACTACCAGCAATGCACGCAGAGAAGAGTAATAACGAGCCATATTAATCACACATACCACACACAAACCCCAAAATAGCGCGACGGTACTCATCATGATTGCCCCCCTCAAGGGCGTTGTTATCCCGGCCAACCGCCGGGCCAACGCCCTACTCTACCCAATGCTGCCGGAGCCTGTGGCTCCCATCCTCCTAGCACCTTTTCTACCCGTCATACTTCAAGTTGCTTGGGTGTTGGCTGCCTTCGTTCACCCCAGTCACTTACTTGAGTAAGCTCCTGGGGCTTCACTCCGTTGCCGCCTACAAGCAACTCGAATTATTTGGGGTATAGATGTCCACGCATTATCACAACCTTTGGCCGATGGGGCGCGCCTTACGGCTCAAAGGGGATAGGGTGAAGCCCATATTCACTATTGTAGGACAATGAAACGCAAACTGGCTTGCACAAGGTATAAAATTTAACGCTATGGTTAAATTTGTCATCTACTCATTGGTTATAAATCATAACCGTAACCCACACTGCGTTTAGCGTTGCAGGGGGAAATGGTAAACCCCTCTTCACTCAGGAAGGCCTATAACTCAAGAGAGAAAATGGCAGATAACCACATAAACAATAGGATTTTTTATTGCATCAGTGTAAAACTAAATAGGTAGACGTCAGTAAGGTTTATTGATGCAATACAGTGTGATCGTGCAGACATATCACTGTGTTATCTGGATGGTACTATGCAGGCAAGGCGCAAGCGCCAAGCTGAAACACTGAAGCCTGCCAACCCTTTAATCGGCATTATCTGGAAGGAGTATTCTCATGGCTTACACACACATTCTGATCGCGGTTGACCTATCACCGGAAAGCAAAATTCTGGTAGAAAAAGCCGTATCCATGGCGCGACCGTACAATGCCAAAGTCTCCCTGATCCACGTTGATGTTAACTATTCCGATCTGTATACCGGCCTGATCGACGTCAATCTCGGCGATATGCAGAAACGCATCTCCGAAGAAACTCACCATGCGCTTACCGAACTGTCGCAAAATGCAGGTTATCCGATCACCGAAACGCTGAGCGGCAGCGGCGATCTGGCCCAGGTGCTGGTTGATGCCATCAAGAAATATAACGTGGACCTGGTGCTGTGCGGCCACCACCAGGATTTCTGGAGCAAGCTGATGTCTTCTGCACGCCAGTTAATCAACACTGTGCACATCGATATGCTGATTGTGCCGTTGCGTGACGAGGAAGAAAAGTAAGTATTTGCTAACCCGCACTGCCTACGCCCGCCTGATGCGGGCGTTTTTCGTTGTATAGCCCTTATTTATTACTTGTTATTCAGCCTCCCCCCGGTGATATAGTCGATATAGACACAACATCCTCCCCAACTGTGAGCTGCATCTAAAAAAACAGGGGAACCCAAATCTAAAAGGAGTTTTTTCATGGAACAAGCTGTATCACTGGAGTCATTTCTAACCTCGTTACAACGCCATAATTCACATCAACCGGAATATCTACAGGCAGTACGGGAAGTTTTCACCTCATTGTGGCCCTTCATCGAACGCAACCCACATTACCGCGACCACGCCTTGTTAGAACGCCTGGTTGAGCCTGAGCGTATCATTCAGTTCCGCGTCAGTTGGGTGGACGATCTGGGTCAAGTACGGGTGAACCGGGCTTATCGTATCCAGTTCAACTCGGCTATCGGGCCATATAAAGGCGGGATGCGTTTCCATCCGTCGGTCAACACCTCCATTCTGAAGTTCCTCGGCTTTGAACAGACCTTCAAGAATGCCCTGACCACGCTGCCAATGGGCGGCGGCAAAGGCGGCTCAGATTTTGATCCAAAAGGCAAAAGCCAGGGCGAAATCATGCGTTTCTGCCAGGCGTTGATGACCGAACTTTACCGCCACCTGGGCCCGGATACCGACGTTCCTGCCGGGGATATCGGCGTTGGTGGCCGCGAAGTCGGCTTTATGGCCGGTATGATGAAAAAACTGTCCAACAACACCAGCTGTGTGTTCACCGGTAAGGGCCTGTCGTTCGGCGGCAGCCTGATTCGCCCGGAAGCCACCGGCTATGGCCTGGTTTACTTCACCGATTCGATGCTGCAGCGCCACGGTCTGGGCTTTGAAGGCATGCGTGTGGCGGTGTCCGGTTCCGGTAACGTGGCGCAATACACCATTGAGAAAGCGTTGGAGATGGATGCCCGCGTGATCACCGTTTCTGACTCCGGCGGCACCGTGGTGGACGAAGCCGGCTTTACCACCGAGAAACTGGCTCACTTGGCAGAAATCAAGAACCAGCGTTATGGCCGCGTGGAAGATTACGCCCGTGAGCGTGGTTTAACCTATCTGGCTGGCCAGCAGCCGTGGAACGTGCCGGTGGATATCGCTCTGCCTTGCGCCACCCAGAACGAGCTGGATCTGGACGCCGCAAAAACGCTGATCCACAACGGTGTTAAAGCCGTGGCAGAAGGCGCCAATATGCCAACCACCATTCAGGCTACTGATGCGTTCCTGGAAGCGGGTGTTCTGTTTGCACCAGGCAAAGCGGCCAATGCCGGTGGCGTGGCCACGTCTGGCCTGGAAATGGCACAGAATGCCGCACGTCTTAACTGGCGCGCCGAGAAGGTGGATGTGCGCCTGCGTCATATTATGGCGGATATTCATCAGGCCTGTGTTGAATACGGTGGCGAGAGCAAGCAAACGCATTATGTTCACGGTGCCAATATTGCCGGGTTCGTTAAAATTGCTGACGCCATGCTGGCTCAGGGCGTGCTCTAATTGCAGTCTTGAGTGACATTGCTCACAAATCTGTTAAAAGTCTTAATGCCGGCGCTTCAGCCGGCATTAATTTCGCCGAATCCCTCTCTTATCTTTGCGAAAATGTTAATAAGTTGATATACATATGTTAATTTAAATGGGATAAAACGGTATTATTTTGTAGTAATATTACCACCCATCTTTTAAATAACACTTTTTTAACAAAAAACACCTCTTGATTTTACATAAATGGTCATAGATCACATTCTGATCACTTTGGCTACGCTCCCTCTTCCTTTCCTTTGTAATCTGCAACGGTGGAAAAAACACCACCCTACAGATAAAAAGGTATAGCTATGAAATTTAACCTCGCATTATTGAATGCATGTGTGGTTTCTGCGTGCATATTCACCACAACACCTTCTTTTTCCGCAGAAAAATACGAAATCGCGGTTGTCGCTAAAGTGACGGGCATTCCATGGTTCAACCGTATGGAAGTGGGCGTCAACGAAGCCGCCAAAAAACTCGACGTGAATGCTTACCAGACTGGCCCCGCCACGCCCGATCCGGCCGCTCAGGTCAAAGTGATTGAAGATCTGATCGCCAAGAACGTTAACGCCATTATCGTGGTGCCTAACGACGCCAAAGTGCTGGAACCGGTGCTCAAGAAAGCCCGTGACAAAGGCATCGTCGTGCTGACTCATGAATCACCGGATCAACAGATCGGTCAGTGGGATATCGAGACCATCGACAGCGAGAAATACGCTCAGGCCAACATTGATGAGTTGGCAAAAAATATGGGTGGTAAAGGGGGCTATGCCATTTACGTCGGCTCGCTGACCGTGCCATTGCACAACGCCTGGGCCGATTCCGCCATTAAATACCAGAAAGAAAAATACCCGGACATGTTCGAGGTCACCTCCCGCCTGCCGGTGGCAGAAAGCATCGATAAATCCTACGCCACCACGCTGGATTTAATGAAAACCTATCCGCAGATGAAAGGCATTATCGGCTTTGGCTCACTCGGCCCGATCGGTGCCGGTCAGGCGGTTGCCCAGAAACGCGCCAAAGACAAGATTGCCGTAATCGGTATCGCCATGCCAGCACAGGCCGGCCCTTACCTGATGCGCGGTGATATCAAGAAAGCACTGCTGTGGGATCCGAAAGATGCCGGTTATGCCCTGGTGACCGTCGCCGATCAGCTGTTGCAGGGTAAAGCCGTCACCCAGGATCTCGCGATCGAAGGGTTAGGCAAGGCGGATGTTGATATGGACAAGAAAGTGATTCGGTTTAACAAGATCCTTGAAGTGACCAAGGACAACGCCAAATCACTGGGCTTTTAATTTTTAGTTGATGCGCCACACCGGGAAATCTCTGTTCTCCCTCTCCCTTTTCATGGGGGAGAGGGAATATACCCAAAATACTGTAGACGACGATGCTCAGCCAAGTATGCAGGGTATAGTTAGCGTTAACACATGGGCATAATTATCATGACTGCATCCACCGCATTTATCACGCTGGAAAATATCAGTAAAAAATTCCCAGGCGTACTGGCATTAGACCAAATCCATCTGACGCTGAATAAAGGCGAAGTACATTGTCTGGCCGGACAAAATGGCTGCGGCAAAAGCACCATTATTAAAATTATCTCGGGCGTTTATCAGCCGGAAAAAGGCGCTGTTATTACGCTGGAGGGCAAACTGTTTCATTCCCTGACGCCGCAGCTTTCCGGTTATTACGGCATTCAGGTGATTTACCAGGATTTGTCATTATTCCCTAATCTGACGGTGGCGGAGAATATCGCGATTCACCGCTATCTGCCGGGTGGGCATTTCTGGGTGAGCCAGAAAGTGATGCGTGAGAAAGCGCTGGCCGCGATGGCCCGCGTCGGCGTCCATATCGATCCCGAGAAAAAAGTCGAGAAACTGTCGATTGCCGATCGCCAGTTGGTGGCAATCTGCCGCGCCATCGCCGCCGAGGCACGGCTGGTGATTATGGATGAGCCCACGGCCTCATTGACGCGTCAGGAAGTGGACGGGTTACTGCGGGTGGTGAATGAGCTGAAAGCCGCCGGGATTTGCGTGGTTTTCGTCAGCCATCGCCTGGATGAGGTAATGGAAGTGGCCGATCGCATCAGCGTCATGCGCGACGGCAAACTGGTCGGCACCTATCCGGCCAATGAGTTGGATAGCCACGAACTGGCCTTCCTGATGACCGGCCAACGCTTCCACTATAGCCCGCTGCCGGAACGCCCAGCGCAGGAAAGCACCCCGCTGCTGGAAGTCTGCAATCTCAGCCGGCGCGGCAAGTTCCAGCATATCAACCTGGCGCTGCACGGCGGCGAGATTGTCTCCATCGTCGGGCTGCTCGGGTCTGGGCGCACCGAGCTGTGCCTGAGCCTGTTTGGCATGACGCGGCCAGACAGCGGTGAAATCAAGATTGACGGCCTGCCGGTGCAGTTGCACAGCAACCGCGATGCGGTCAAGCACGGGATCGGCTATGTCTCTGAGGATCGTTTAACGCAAGGGCTGATCATGGAGCAGTCGATCTACGACAACACCATCGTCACGGTGTTTGATCAACTGCATACCCCACTTGGCCTGCTGGATCACCAGAAAGCCAAGGGTCTGGTGAATAAGCTGATCCACGATCTGAACATCAAAGTTTCCGACAGCGCACTGCCGGTGAAAACCCTGTCAGGCGGCAACGCCCAGCGTATCGCGATCGCCAAATGGGTAGCTACTCAGCCAAAGATCCTGATCCTCGACTCCCCCACCGTCGGCGTGGATATCGCCAACAAAGAGGGGATCTACCAGATCGCCAAACACCTGGCCGAACTGGGCATGGCGGTGTTGATGATCTGCGATGAGATCCCGGAAGCCTATTACAACAGCCATCGGGTGATGGTGATGCGCAAAGGCGAGCTGATCGCCGAGTTTTCGCCGCACCACAGCACCGAACAACAGATCGCCGAGGTGGTGAATGGATAAGCCGTTTTTCGCCCGCCTGGCCGGGCGGCATGAATTCTATCTTGGCCTGCTGGTGTTGGTTCTGGCCATCGGTCTGAGCCTTAGCACCGATGAGTTTCTCACCCTGGGTAACCTGAGCGATGTCGCCACCAGCTACGCCATTCTCGGCATTCTCGCCTGCGGCCTGTTCGTGGTGCTGATCGCCGGTGGTATCGACATCTCATTCCCCGCCATTACCGCCATCGCCCAATACGTGATGGCCAGTTGGGTCATCCAGCACGGTGGCAGCTTCCCGCTGGCGTTTGCCATGGCGATCGGTTGCGGGCTGCTGCTCGGCCTGGTGAACGGTTTCCTGGTTTACTGGCTGAAAGTACCGGCCATTATCATCACCATTGCCACGCTGAACCTGTTCTATGGCCTGCTGGTGTATGCCACCAAGGGCACCTGGCTGTATGGCTTCCCCGACTGGTTTATGGACGGCATCAACTGGTTTCCGTTCCAGGGTGCCGACGGCTATGACTATGGCCTGACGCTGCCGCTGCTGTGCCTGTTGGCGGTGATTATCGTCACCGGCGTGCTGATGAACTTCACCCGCCTTGGCCGCCAGATCTTTGCCATGGGCGGCAACCGTGATGCGGCCTCGCGTCTTGGCCTGAACCTGCTGCGCCTGCATTTTTACGTTTATGGCTATATGGGGATTCTGGCGGGGATTGCGGCGGTGGTACAGGCACAGATCACCCAGTCGGTTGCGCCCAACTCACTGCTGGGCTTCGAGCTGACGGTGCTGGCTGCCGTGGTGCTGGGCGGCACCAGCATGACCGGCGGGCGCGGTTCGCTAACCGGTACCCTGCTCGGCGTGGTGCTGTTGGCCTTCCTGCAGAACGGCCTGACGTTGCTCAGCGTCTCTTCCTATTGGCACCAGGTCTTCAGCGGCGCGATCATTTTGATCAGCATCAGCACCACCGCCTGGAACGAAAAACGCAAGCTGGCAAAGGAGCTTTAATATGACGCCATTCATCCGTTTGCTCCCCAAAGATCGCATCATCCGCCTGCAAAGCGTGATCATCCTGGCCGTTGGCCTGCTGTTTGCCCTGTTGCTGGGCCAACGCTTCTTCAGCGTGGGCAACTTCCAGTCGATCGCTTCGCAACTGCCGATCCTCGGCATGCTGGCGCTGGGCATGGGCATCACCATGCTCACCGGCGGCATCAACCTGTCGATCATCGCCGGGGCCAACGCCTGCTCGCTGGTGATGGCAGCGATTATCGTCAACCACCCGGAACAGCCGCTGCTGCTGGCGCTGTTGGCCGGGCTGGCGGTGGCGATCGCCATTGGCGCGCTCAACGGTGCGCTGATCGCCTGGGTCGGCGTTTCGCCGATCCTCGCCTCGCTCGGCACCATGACGCTGATCACCGGGCTGAATATCCTGTTGTCCAACGGCGCGGTGATTTCCGGCTTCCCGGCGGTGATTCAGTATCTCGGCAACGGCAACCTTCTCGGTATTCCCGTGGCTCTGTTGCTGTTCCTGCTGGTGGCGGTGGGGTTATGGGTGCTGCTGGAACACACCACGCTGGGGCGCAGCCTGTATCTGATCGGCTCCAACCAGCAGGCCACCCGTTTCAGCGGCGTGAATACCGCTCGCGTACAAATCGCGGTGTACATCCTTTCTGCCCTGCTCGGCTGGGGGGCGGCCCTGTTGATGATGGCCAAATTCAACTCGGCCAAGGCCGGTTACGGCGAGTCTTATCTGCTGGTGACCATTCTGGCGTCGGTGCTCGGCGGGATAAACCCGGATGGCGGTTTTGGCCGCATCCTTGGGCTGGTACTGGCGCTGATCGTGCTGCAAATGCTGGAAAGTGGCCTCAATCTGCTGGGGATCAGCAGCTATCTGACCATGGCGCTGTGGGGCGGCGTGCTGATCCTGTTTATCGCATTACAAAATCGAAAAGCCTGATTTCGGAGAAAAATAATGGCGAGTTATTTTATTGGCGTAGACGTAGGAACCGGCAGTGCACGCGCGGGGGTGTTCGATCTGAACGGCAGAATGGTCGGGCAGGCCAGCCGCGCCATTGAGCTGTATCGCCCGAAGGCAGACTTTGTGGAACAGTCTTCCGACAATATCTGGCAGGCCGTGTGCAACGCGGTGCGTGATGCGGTTAACCAGGCAGATATCAACCCGATCCAGGTCAAAGGACTGGGGTTCGATGCCACCTGCTCCTTGGTGGTGCTGGATAAAGAGGGCAAGCCGCTGACCATCAGCCCTTCGGGCCGCACCGAGCAGAACATTATCGTGTGGATGGATCACCGCGCCATCACCCAGGCCGAGCGCATCAACGCCACTAAGCACCGGGTGCTGGATTTCGTCGGTGGCATTATTTCACCGGAAATGCAGACCCCCAAACTGCTGTGGCTGAAGCAACATATGCCCACCACCTGGGCCAACGCGGGTTACCTGTTTGATCTGCCAGATTTCCTGACCTGGCGTGCCACCCAGGATGCTACCCGCTCCCTCTGTTCTACGGTGTGCAAATGGACCTATATCGGCCACGAACAGCGTTGGGATAAAAGCTATTTCAAGCAGATTGGCTTGGAAGACCTGCTGGAACACGACGCGGCGAAGATCGGCAGCGACGTGAAAATGATGGGTGAACCCCTCGGCTATGGCCTGACCCAGCGCGCAGCCAGTGAAATGGGGCTGATCGCCGGCACCGCCGTCAGCGTTTCGATCATCGATGCCCACGCCGGCACCCTTGGCACGCTGGGGGCTACCGGTGTGTCTGGTGAGGTGGCCGACTTTAACCGCCGCATCGCACTGATTGGCGGCACCTCCACCGGCCATATGGCGATGTCACGCACCGCCCGTTTTATCGGCGGCGTTTGGGGCCCCTATTATTCCGCCATTCTGCCGGAATACTGGCTGAACGAAGGGGGGCAATCTGCCACCGGCGCGCTGATTGACCATATAATCCAGTCTCATCCTTGCTATACCGAGCTGCTGGCGCAGGCCAACACTCACGGCCAGACCATCTATGAAGTGCTGAATGCCATTTTGCGCCGCATGGCTGGCGAGCCGGAAAACATTGCTTTTCTGACGCAGGACATCCATATGCTGCCGTACTTCCACGGTAACCGTTCACCGCGCGCCAACCCGACGCTGACCGGCACCCTGACCGGGCTGAAGCTGTCGCGCACGCCGGAAGACATGGCATTGCACTATCTGGCCACCATTCAGGCTATCGCGCTGGGTACCCGCCATATTATTGAAACCATGAACCTTAGCGGGTACAGCATCGATACCATCATGGCCAGCGGCGGCGGCACCAAAAACCCGATCTTCGTGCAAGAGCACGCCAATGCAACCGGCTGTGCCATGCTGCTGCCGGAGGAGAGCGAAGCCATGCTGTTGGGCGGCGCGATGATGGGCACCGTGGCGGCAGGCGTTTTCGATACTCTGCCAGAAGCGATGAGTGCCATGAGCCGCATCGGCAAAACCGTCACACCGCAAACCAACAAAATCAAAACCTATTACGACCGCAAATACCGCGTCTTCCATGAGCTGTATCACGATCACATGAAATACTGCCGGTTGATGCAGGAGGAGGCGTGATGCAACAGGAATGGCAGCGCGCCACGCAGGCCTGGGCGACTTACAGCCGTGAGCTGGCGCAGCTTGAGCAGCGTATTGATGCCCAAACCTGGCAACGCCTGCTGACGCTATTGGCGGAGTGCCGGGGGAAGATTGTCGTCACCGGCGTAGGCACTTCCGGCATTGCGGCGCGCAAGGTGGCCCATATGCTGGCCTGCGTGGAACAACCGGCCATCTATCTGAACGCCACCGACGCGGCGCATGGCGATCTGGGTTTTTTACGTGCTGACGATCTGGTGATCCTGATTTCCCGCGGGGGAAATTCGGATGAGCTGACGCGCCTGCTGCCGACCTTGCACAACAAAGGGGTAGGCATCATCAGCGTGACGGAAAACCCGGATTCGGCCATCGCCCGCGCCGCACAACTGGTGGTCCGCACCGGCGTAGAAAACGAGATAGATCCGCTGAATATGCTGGCCACCACCTCCATCGTGCTGGTGCTGGCACTGTTTGATGCCGCCTGTGCCTGCCTGATGGCACGCAGCGGCTTCAGCAAAGCAACGCTGTTGGCGGTGCACCCTGGCGGCGACGTGGGAAAAAGCTTGCGCGCTGCCGACTAGCGCTGCCGCAACGATTCCCCCTGCCTGCGCTGGCAGGGGGAATCAGCGTCAGTGAATGGCTTCGATCACCGCCACGCGATCGTTCAAACGCTGTTTAATCAGCGGATCGGCCGCCGCGTGTGCCTGCTGTTGCAGAGACGCTATCTGTTGCTTCATTTGCTGCGGATCGCTGAACAGCAGTGCCTTGACGTTGATGGAAGCCACGTTGGTATAACGCCCGTCATCGGTAGTGGGTACGCTGATTTTGCCGTCGTTCAACAGTTTTTCGACGATCTTGCGCTCACGTTCATACCCTTCCAGCCCCACCAGTTTCCAGCGCTGCATCGCTTTGCCCTGATACTCCCCCTTCTTCACTTCGGTCAGATAACGGATGGTGAGATTGCGGATCGTCCCCGCCTCTTCGCCATACTCCGCCTTGGTGTCTGACAGCACCGGGAACTGCATGCCTGCTAACACCCCGCCTTTTTGCGTCAGGTGGCCCATGCGATAGCTGTTCATCCCCAGGCGAATCGGCATACTGTCGGTGACCGGGGTGCCGTCGTTCAGCTTCAGATCGGCGATCCGCTGGCCGCTGGGTTTGCGCAGATCGATGGTGTAAGTCACGCCGTCAAAAAAGTCGTTGGTGGAATATTTCGATGCGCGGCGCTGCGGGTTGAAGCTGTAGGTCACATCGCCATCCTGTTGCTGATTGAAATAATCCCCGCCCCATTCCATGTACTTCTTCAACTCCTTGCCGGTGAGTTGGTACACGGTGATTTCTCCCCCTGCGTACTGATAATTGAACGCGATATCTTTGGCGGTAATCGTCCCCACGTTCAGCTTTGGCCGATCGTTATCGATCTGCAACGCGATCACCTGCGCCTGCGGTGCATAGTAACGGGCGGCCTCCTGATACAGCGCACTGATGCCGGTATCCTGAATATGTACCTGCGGAATGCCTTTCACCGCATCCGGCGGCACCAGATCCTGCCCTGTCAGTTGGGCGATCGGCCGATTGGCATTGGCGCGCAGAATGGTATGGAACGGCTGATAGATCTCTTCCAGCTTTTTGTCGGACGCCATCCCTTTGATCGGATAGGTGTAACTGTCTTTGTTAATCAGCACATACTTGCCATTCTGCTGCTCGAATTGCAGATCGATGCGCGACAGCGCACGGCCATATTTGTCCGGCTCGGTGACGATCACACCATTAATCAACTCTTTATCCACTTTAACGTGCATATGCCCGGCCACGATCGCCGCCAGTTCCGGGTTAGCCCGCGCAATATCCCCCACGCCGGTGCCCGGCCGCTGGTTTTCGTTATCGATCCCCATATGCGCCACCAGCACGATGGCATCCACCTGGCTGTGGATCTGCTGGATCACCTTTTTCACCGCCTGCACCGGATCGGTAAAGGTCAGGCCATCGATACGATCGGTACCTTTGGCAAACTCGGCGGTCATCGGCGTATCCATGCCGATAATGCCAATCTTCACCCCCTGCCGTTCAACGATCTTGTAGGCGGGCAGGTAAGGCTTGCCGCTTTGCCAGAAAATATTGCCCGCCAGCGCAGCGCCGTTAAATTGGCGAATCGGCGTTGCCAACGCCTGCAAACCAAAGTCAAACTCGTGGTTGCCCATCACCCACACGTCGTAATTCAGCGCGTTAAAACCCAGGATCATCGGGCTGGTTTTGTCATTCTTGAAGGTTTCAACAAAGTTGCCCTGAATGGTGTCCCCGGCATCCACCAGGATCACGTTCGGCTGCTGGGCCCGTACCTGGTGCACCTGGGTGGCGATCTGGCTCAGGCTGCCCGCCAGGTTCTCGGTATCTGTGGAGTAATCCCAAGGCACAAAGGTGCCATGCAGATCGGAAGTGCCCAGAATGGTGATATTTACCGGTTCAGCGGCCAGCGCAGAGGTGCTCAAGCAAAGCAATAAGGACAAAAGTGTCTTTTTCATGATGTGTTTTAACGGTAGATGATTGTAATTAAATGGGATTATGCGAGGCACATTCCAAACTTACCAGCAGCATTGCAGAAGGGGCATAGGAAGTGTGAGAGGGGTCAATGATTGACCAGCCAGCTCGTGCGAGGGCAAAGGGAAAACCTCTTGGCTGAATCATCTGCCGCTTTACAGCGGCATATAAATATCGAAGCGGTGATTTTTGGTGGTGATGGCAGCATGCGCGGGAACATCCGCCAGCGGCGGTGCGTAGTCCGGGCGTTTCACCACAATGCGCTTGGTGGCCAAGCGGCGAGCCGGTTCCAGCAAACCGTCTGCATCATCATCACTGCCCACCAGCGACTGAAACACCCGCATTTCCTTCTTCACCAGCGCACTTTTCTGCTTATGCGGATACATCGGATCGAGGTACACCACTTCCGGGCGTGGATCGAGATCCGCCAGCGCCGTCAGGCTGGAAGCGTGCAGCAGCGTCATGCGCTCGCGCAACCACGGGCCAATCTCGGGGTCCTGATAGCCACGCTGTAAGCCGTCGTCCAGCAAGGCAGCCACCACCGGATTGCGTTCCAGCATGCGCACCCGGCAACCAAGCGCCGCCAGCACAAAGGCATCGCGCCCCAGCCCGGCGGTGGCATCCACCACGCTGGGCAGAGTGTTACCCTTAATGCCCACCGCTTTGGCAACCGCTTCGCCACGGCCACCGCCGAAACGCCGCCGGTGTGCCATCGGGCCCGCGACAAAATCAACGTAGATCGCGCCAAGCTTCGGCTCGTCGCGCTTGCGCAGTTCCAGCCGCTCCGGCGTCAATACCAGCGCCATCAGCGCATTGTCGTCGGAAGTCAGTTGCCAGCGTTCGGCCAGAATAGACAAGGCGCCGGGATCGGCGCCTGCTTCACACCATAAAAACACGCTCACGTGGCGGGTTATCCTTTAATACCGTAATGGCGCAGCATAGCATCCAGCTGCGGTTCACGGCCACGGAAGCGTTTGAACAATTCCATCGGCTCTTCAGAGCCGCCGCGCGACAGGATGTTATCCAGGAAGGATTTACCGGTTTGCGCGTTGAAAATCCCCTCTTCCTCGAAGCGCGAGTAGGCATCTGCCGACAGCACTTCCGCCCACAGATAGCTGTAGTAACCCGCCGCGTAGCCACCGGCAAAGATGTGGCTGAAGGCATGGGGGAAACGGCCCCAGCTTGGTGAAGGCACGACCGCCACGGTTTTTTTCACGTCAAACAGCGTTGGCAGGATCTGCGCACCCTTTTCTGGGCTGTATTCTGCATGCATACGGAAATCAAACAGGCCGAACTCCAACTGACGCAGGATAAACAGCGCCGCCTGATAGTTTTTCGCTTCCAGCATCTTGTCCAACAGGGCTTTCGGCAGCGGTTCACCGGTTTCAAAGTGGCCGGAGATAAACGCCAGCGCCTCCGGCTCCCAGCACCAGTTTTCCATAAACTGGCTCGGCAGCTCGACCGCATCCCACGGCACACCGCTGATACCGGCGACACCGGCGGTATCGATCTGCGTCAGCATATGGTGCAGGCCGTGACCAAACTCGTGGAACAGGGTGGTGACTTCGTTATGGGTAAACAGCGCCGGTTTATCACCCAGCGGACGGTTAAAGTTACAGGTGAGGTAAGCCACCGGCTTCTGCAGTTCGCCGTTCGCCTTGCGCAGGCTGCCGACGCAGTCATCCATCCACGCCCCGCCGCGTTTGTTCTCACGGGCGTACAGATCCAGATAGAAGCTGCCGCGCAGTTCACCTTTAGCGTCGAACAGATCGAAGAAGCGCACTTCGGGGTGCCAGGTATCCACATCTTTACGTTCTTTGGCGGTAATGCCGTAAATGCGTTTCACCACTTCGAACAGCCCTTCGACGACGCGCTGCTCAGGGAAGTATGGGCGCAGTTGTTCGTCGCTGATGGAGAACAGATGCTGTTTCTGCTTTTCGCCGTAGTAGGTGATGTCCCACGCCTCGAGCTCATCCACGCCGTAATGCTGTTTGGCAAATGCACGCAGCTGCGCCAGTTCCTGCTCCGCCTGCGGGCGTGCTCGCTTGGCCAGATCGTTCAGGAACCCCAGCACCTGCTCCGGGCTTTCTGCCATTTTGGTGGCGAGGGATTTATCGGCATAGCTGGCAAAGCCCAGCAGTTCGGCCAGCTCATGGCGCAGCGCCAGCGTCTCTGCCATCACTTCGCTGTTGTCCCACTTACCGGCGTTCGGCCCCTGATCGGAAGCCCGAGTGGCAAAGGCGCGGTACATCTCTTCGCGCAACGCCTGGCTGTCGGCATAGGTCATGACCGGCAGATAGCTCGGCATATCCAGCGTCAGCAGCCAGCCTTCCTGCTCTTTGGCCTGGGCCATTGCCTGCGCTTGCGCCAACGCGCTTTCCGGCAGGCCGTTCAGCTCGTTAACATCGGTAATCAGCTTGCTCCAGCCCATGGTGGCATCGAGCACGTTGTTGCTGTAAGTGGAACCCAATTCGGACAGGCGCGCGACAATCTCGCCGTAGCGCTTTTGCTTTTCTGCCGGCAGGCCAATGCCTGAAAGCTCAAAATCACGCAGCGCATTTTCCACCGCTTTACGCTGCGGCACGCTCAATGTGGCGAAGCCTGGCCCTTCTCTCAGGCTGCGATACGCCTGATACAAACCTTCGTGCTGCCCTACCCAGGTGCCGTATTCAGACAGCAGCGGCAGCGCCTGCTCATAGGCTTCGCGCAGTTCCGGGCTGTTTTTCACCGCATTCAAATGGCCAACCGGCGACCAGATGCGCGCCAGACGATCGTCAGACTCCGCCAGCGGCTGGCACAGGTTCTCCCAGGTAAACGGCCCCGGCTGAGCGACCACGCGCTCCACCGCAGCGCGGCAATCAGCCAGCGCGGATTGCACCGCAGGCACGATATCTTCAGGGCGAATCGCCGAAAACGGCGGCAGGGAAAACGGAGTCAGCAACGGATTGGTCATAAGGGCAGTCCTGATTGGCGTTGTGGGCCAGATGCGGACATCGGGCCAGGTAAATAACAATGTCTCACTAACATGGTGCCAAATGGCAGGAAAATCAATGGCGGCGATTGAGGGAAAGTGCCATTAGGGGGCATAGGGTCTTTTATGGTTTGAACTTTAAGCCACACAAAGTTATGATTAGATCATAAGTATCACAAGGAAGCGATATGCAACATGATTCTAGTTTAGAATATCTACTTGAATTACATGGGCAAAAAGTCAACCGAGAAGATGGTTACTGGTGGAAAGTTGAAGCATGGAGGGTTAAACCCAATAGTTTTATTCCACATGGCATTCGATACAGCCTTACGGTGCATGATAAGCACAATACCAGGGTATTTGGTATGGATAATGCCCATGCCATCAAGCCACCGAAAAAAGGCAAACATGCGGGCCGATTGATGTATGACCATATTCATAGAACCCCCAGTGATAAGGGATACCCTTACGAGTTTACCTCAGCGTCCCAACTGGTTCAGGACTTCTTTGAGAAGATGGATGAAGTCATCGCGGAAAGAGAAAAAAGAGGTTAGCGCAATGAAAGCACTGATTGGTGTCATGCCAGAAGAACTCATTCGCAAAAGAATGCTGGCGATCGCCAAAGGTGAGTACAAACCTGAACCTAATGAGCCAAAGGTCTGGTTTACCTCCATGATTGCTTTAGCGCAGGTGCTAAGCAACGAGAATATTTCGCTGCTACGCATGATGGACGAACAGAAACCGGAAACGCTAACGGAGTTAGCCGAGCTCTCAGGGCGAAAAGTCAGCAACCTGTCGGTTACCCTGAAAACGCTTAGCTCACATGGCTTTGTTAGGCTGGAAAAAACCGGGCGCAGCGTGAAGCCTGTGGCACTGTTTACTGACTTCGATATCCAGATAGACCAAAAATATGCCACAATGCAGGCACAGAAAGTCGCATAACCATAAGCCTGGTTTGCCCGGGCTTTTCACACCTAGATTCATCAGCCTGCCAGAATAAATGCTTTCGATAATAGTATTTTAAATTCAATCGGATAAATACAAATGTTAAGTTACCGCCACAGTTTTCACGCTGGCAACCACGCCGACGTGCTCAAGCACACCGTTCAGAGCCTGATCATTGAAGCGCTGAAAGAAAAAGAGAAACCGCTGCTGTATCTGGATACCCACTCCGGTGCCGGGCGTTATCAACTGAGCGGTGAACACGCCGAGCGCACCGGGGAATACCTGGAAGGCATCGGCCTGCTGTGGCAGCGTGACGATCTGCCGGAAGAACTGGTGGCTTACATGAGTGTGGTACACAACTTCAACCGCTCGGGCACCCTGCGTTACTACCCAGGTTCGCCGCTGATTGCCCGCCAGTTGCTGCGCCCGCAGGATAAAATCCACCTCACCGAACTGCACCCAAGCGATTACCCGCTGCTGCGCAGTGAGTTCCAGAAAGATGAACGCGCCAAAGTACAGCGCGCAGACGGTTACCAGCAGATCAAATCGCAACTGCCGCCGCAGTCGCGCCGTGGCCTGATCCTGATGGATCCCCCCTATGAAATGAAAACCGATTATCAGGACGTGGTGAAAGGCATTCAGGAGGGTTATAAACGTTTCGCCACCGGCACCTATGCGCTGTGGTACCCGGTGGTGCTGCGCCAGCAAATTAAACGCATGCTGAAAGAGCTGGAAGCGACCGGTATTCGCCGTATCCTGCAGATCGAACTGGCGGTCAAGCCCGACAGCGATCAGCGCGGCATGACCGCTTCCGGCATGATCGTGATTAACCCGCCGTGGAAGCTGGAGCAGCAGATGAACAACGTGCTGCCGTGGCTGCACAAAGCGCTGGTGCCCTCCGGCATTGGCCACCACCTGGTGAACTGGGTGGTTCCCGAGTAAGGCTCAACCTGGCCGCCAGCCTGGGCGGCCATCGCTTCTCTGTAAACCTGCCCCGCTCTGTTCTATTTCCCGGCCAGCACCACTTTAATGCCGCTCCTGCGCAGCCCCTCAAGGTTTTCTGCCGAAATGTCGCTGTCGGTAATCACCATATGAACACGTTGGATATCAATGATCTTATGCAGGCTCGAGCGGTTAAACTTGCTGGAATCGGTCACCGCAATGATACGTTCAGCCACCTCACACATACGGCGATTGAGGCGCGCTTCATCCTCGTTATGGGTGCTCACCCCCCGCTCCAGATCGATGGCGTCGACGCCGAGAAACAGCATATCGAAATGGTAGTTCTGCAGCGACTGATCGGCCTGATCGCCATAAAACGACAGGGATTGGCGGCGTAAGTGCCCGCCGGTCATCAGCAGTTCAACACCTTCCGCTTCCAGCAGCGCGTTGGCGACGTTCATACCATTCGTCATGGCAATCACATCTTTATGCTGGCGCATGAGGCGTGCGATCTCATACGTGGTGGTTCCCGAGTCGAGGATCACTCGGTGGCCAGGCTTGATCAACTCTACCGCGACGCGCGCAATGCTCCGCTTCAGGGAGGTATTCAGGGAGCTTTTATCTTCTAGCGAAGGCTCCACCGGAGGGGTGGATGGATCGCATATCAGCGCACCACCATAGGCACGTACCGCAATCCCCTGTTTTTCCAGAAACGCCAGATCGTTACGGATAGTGACGGTAGAAACGCTGAAAAAAGCCGATAGATCATTGACCTGTACGCTGCCCTGCTGGCGTAAACGCTGAATGATCTGCTCACGCCTCTCGCTGGTACCAATGATGCGCTTATCGGTAACGGAATCGCTGTTGTACATAGGAGATCCTTTCATAAAATCCTTTGTTTCATTTCACTTTGCCTATTAAGGCCTTTCTTTTAATGGAAAGCAAGCCTTGGACCGATCGACCTTTCGTCGCTTCATTGCGTTCAAACCTTTCGTTTTATGCCTTTTGTGAAACAGATCGCAACTTCACCATCCTTCTCTTTATTTTGATTTTACCTTATCGCAGTATAAATAGACACAAATCGAAAGATATTGCACAAGAAAACCGATACGGAGAAGAAAGTGAAACATTTAATCGAGTTTGTGGCCAACCATAAACGGGACCAACGCTGTGGTATCTTTGCGGTCTGCTCTGCTCACCCGTTGGTGCTTGAAGCCGCCATGCGGCACGCTAAAGCAACCCACTCAACCCTGCTGATCGAAGCCACCTCAAACCAGGTCGATCAGTATGGTGGCTACACCGGTATGATGCCCGCCGACTTCCGCCGCTTCGTGTTACAGCTAGCCGATCAACACCATTTTCCTCACCAACAGCTGATCCTTGGCGGCGACCACCTCGGCCCGAACCGCTGGCAAAACCAAACTGCCGCAGAAGCCATGGCCAAAGCCGATGAGCTGATTCGCAGCTATGTGAGTTCCGGGTTCAAAAAAATCCATCTCGATTGCAGCATGTCCTGCGCCGATGACCCGGTGCCGCTCACCGATACAATCGTTGCAGAACGGGCCGCACGCTTAGCGCGGATCGCCGAGCAAACCTGCATTGCACACTTTGGCGAGTCCGATCTGGTTTACGTTATCGGCACCGAAGTGCCGGTGCCCGGTGGCGCACATGAAACGCTGGCAGCATTAGCCGTCACCACGCCGCAGGCGGCAAAAACCACGCTTGAAGCCCATCGTCATGCCCTGGAACAGCAGGGCCTGAGCGATATCTGGCCGCGCATTATCGGGCTGGTGGTACAGCCGGGCGTCGAGTTCGACCATACGCAAGTGATTGATTTTCAGCCGCAGAAGGCGCTGGCGCTCAGCCAGATGATTGAGGCGTCTGACACCATGGTGTTTGAAGCCCACTCCACCGACTACCAGACTCCACTCGCCCTGCAACAGCTGGTTCAGCATCACTTCGCGATCCTGAAAGTCGGCCCGGCGCTCACCTTTGCCCTGCGCGAAGCGCTATTCTCGCTGGCGGCTATCGAACAGGAGCTGCGCCCGGCGCACCAATGCTCGGGGCTGCGCGATGTGCTGGAAAGCGTGATGCAGGATCACCCGCAATATTGGCAGCAGCATTACCAGGGCAGCGGTGAAGCATTACGTCTGGCACGTGGCTACAGCTACTCCGATCGCGTGCGCTACTACTGGCCCGATCGGGATATCGACGGTGCCTACGATCGCCTGGTCAGCAACCTGGCAAGCGGCCCGATACCGCAGCCGCTGATCAGCCAATATCTGCCGCTGCAATATGCCAAAGTTCGTGAAGGATTGATTGCCGCAACGCCACACGAGCTGATTATCGACCATATCCAGGATGTGCTACGCCAATACCATGCCGCCTGCATGGGCCAATCACCGTCTGTCTAACACAATAATAATAAGGGGAAAACATGCCAAACATTGTACTGAGCCGTATTGATGAACGCCTGATCCACGGTCAGGTTGGCGTGCAGTGGGTCGGTTTTGCCGGTGCGAATCTGGTGCTGGTGGCCAACGATGAGGTTGCAGAAGACGCCGTACAGCAAAACCTGATGGAGATGGTGCTTGCAGAAGGGATCGCCGTGCGTTTCTGGCCGCTGCAGAAAGTGATCGACAACATTCACCGCGCAGCCGACCACCAAAAAATTCTGCTGGTATGCAAAAGCCCGCAGGACTTTCTCACCCTGGTCACAGGCAACGTGCCGCTAAAACGTATCAACGTCGGCAATATGCACTACGCCGACGGCAAGAAACAAATCGCCAAAACCGTCTCTGTAGACGATCGGGACATTGCCGCCTTCAACGGCCTGAAAGAGGCCGGTGTCGCGTGCTTT
The DNA here is from genome assembly GCF_037199905.1 of Serratia sp. MMO-28. Taxonomy (NCBI): domain Bacteria; kingdom Pseudomonadati; phylum Pseudomonadota; class Gammaproteobacteria; order Enterobacterales; family Yersiniaceae; genus Serratia; species Serratia sp. MMO-28. Next base: position 47,906 of record NZ_JBBCVB010000016.1, on the reverse strand, counting down.
GTTCAGGGCGTTCCGACAGAACCGGCTCAGGATCTCTACAAACTTCTCTGAGGTATTTGTTATGGAAATCAGCTTATTACAAGCGGTAGCATTGGGCATACTGGCCTTTATCGCCGGGCTGGATATGTTCAACGGCCTGACGCACATGCACCGCCCGGTGGTACTGGGCCCGCTGGTGGGCCTGATCCTGGGCGATCTGCATACCGGTATTCTAACCGGTGGGACGCTGGAACTGGTGTGGATGGGGCTGGCGCCGCTGGCCGGGGCGCAGCCGCCTAACGTGATTATCGGCACCATTGTCGGCACTGCCTTTGCCATCACCACCGGGGTAAAACCGGAAGTGGCCGTTGGGGTAGCCGTGCCGTTCGCCGTGGCAGTGCAAATGGGGATTACCTTCCTGTTCTCCATCATGTCCGGCGTGATGTCACGTGCCGATCGCATGGCGGCAAATGCTGATACCAACGGCATTGAGCGCATTAACTACATGGCACTGCTGGTGCTCGGCACCTTCTACTTCCTCTGTGCCTTCTTGCCCATCTATTTTGGTGCCGAACACGCAAAAGCGGTCATTGACGTGCTGCCCGCACGGCTGATCGACGGCCTCGGCGTAGCTGGCGGCATCATGCCAGCCATCGGCTTCGCCGTGCTGCTGAAAATCATGATGAAGAACGCTTACATCCCTTATTTCATTCTCGGCTTCGTTGGTGCCGCCTGGCTGAAGCTGCCGGTGCTGGCCATTGCCGCCGCCGCGCTGGCGATGGCTCTGATGGAGTTGATGCGTAAGGACCCGACTCCACCGCAACCTTCCCGCGCACAGCAAGAGGAATTTGAAGATGGCATCTGATACCCAAACTCTGCCGCAAACCGACGGGCAGGAAACCCTGGTCACCGACGGCAACGACAGTATCTATGAAGATCAGACGGTTGGTGTGGAACTGACCAAGCAGGATATCAACCGCGTGGCGTGGCGCTCTATGCTGCTGCAGGCATCGTTCAACTATGAACGTATGCAGGCCTGTGGCTGGCTGTACGGCCTGCTGCCCGCGTTGAAGAAGATCCACACCAACCAACGCGATCTGGCGCGGGCAATGAAAGGCCACATGGGTTTCTTTAATACCCACCCGTTCCTGGTCACCTTTGTGATTGGCATCATCCTGGCGATGGAGCGTTCCAAGCAGGATGTGAACAGTATCCAAAGCACCAAAATCGCCGTTGGCGCACCGCTTGGCGGCATTGGTGACGCCATGTTCTGGCTGACTCTGCTGCCGATCTGCGGCGGCATCGGTGCCAGCTTGGCGCTGCAAGGCTCGATCCTCGGCGCAGTGGTGTTTATGGTGATGTTTAACGTCGTCCACCTCGGGCTGCGTTTCGGGCTGGCCCACTATGCTTACCGCAAAGGGGTCGCTGCCATCCCGCTGATTAAGGCCAACACCCGCAAGGTCGGCCATGCTGCCTCGATCGTCGGGATGACGGTGATCGGTGCGCTGGTGGCGACTTACGTGCGCCTCTCCACCACGCTGGAAATCACCGCGGGCGATGCAGTAGTGAAGCTACAAGCCGACGTGATCGACAAACTGATGCCTGCGTTTCTACCGCTGGTCTACACCCTGCTGATGTACGCCCTGGTGCGTCGCGGTTGGAGCCCGCTGCGGCTTATCGGTATCACCGTGCTGCTGGGCATCGTCGGGAAGTTTGCCCACTTCCTGTAACCCACTGAAAGGCGAGGAGATCGCATGTTAAGCATCATTCTTAGCGGCCACGGCGGCTTTGCCAGCGGGCTGGAAAAAGCGATGAAGCAGATCCTGGGCGAACAGCCGCAGATTATTGCCATCGACTTTCCCGAAAGCTCCACCACCGCGTTGCTGAAAAGCCAGTTCGAGCAGGCGATAGCCCAGTTGGATGAAAGTGACGGGCTGGTATTTTTAACCGATCTGCTGGGCGGCACCCCGTTTCGCGTGGCCTCCACGCTGGCGTTGCAAAAGCCAGGGCGCGAGGTGATCACCGGCATCAACCTGCAATTGCTGCTGGAGATGGTGCTGGAACGCGATGGGCTGAGCTGTAACGAGTTTCGCCTGATGGCATTGGAATGCGGCCACCGTGGCTTAACCAGCCTGGCGGATGAAATGGGGCGTGAGCGCGCAACCGCAGTGGCCGCTGAGGGGATATGACCCCTTTCACTTCCCTCTCTTAGGTCTGTGGCCCGTTAGCACACAGACCTTTCTTTTCCTTTTCTTTAAATCTTGCCATCGCCCGCAGACTGCGCGATAAGTTGATAAATAAAAAGAAAAAACCTATTCATAACGCCGATCACAAACTCCGTTTTATTTCTTTTTCTTTGTTGATCTTTCATTTCGTTTTCTATAGATTTTGTTTAAGCATAAAGTTGACTCAATGAAACGAAAGGTTGCTCTCTTCTGCTTTGTGCTCCCCCGTTGAATATGCACTGCTAAGGACTGAGTTATGAGTAAAACCCACACTTCCGGCACCTCAACCTGGACCGAAAAAGAGATCCGCCAACAGCCGACCAGTTGGATGACTTCGCTGAAAAATATCGAGAATCTGCGCAGCCGTATTACGGCTTTCCTGGCTCCGCTCCTGCAGAACAACGGCCTCAAGATCATCCTGACCGGCGCGGGCACCTCTGCATTTATCGGTGACATGATTGCGCCGTGGCTTGCGCGCCACACCGGCAAAAACGTGGTGGCCGTGCCAACCACCGATCTGGTCACTAATCCCGCAGACTATCTTTACGCCGAGCAGCCAACGCTGTTGGTTTCTTTCGCGCGCTCCGGCAACAGCCCGGAAAGCGTCGCGGCGGTCGATTTGGCTAACCAGATCGTCCGGCACTGCCACCATCTGGTGATCACCTGCAACGAAGCGGGCAGCCTGTATAACAACGCCACCCACAGCGATAACGCGCTGGCGCTGCTGATGCCAGCAGAAACCCACGATCGCGGCTTTGCCATGACCAGCAGTATCACCACCATGATGGCCAGTTGCCTGGCGGTGTTTGCGGCGGACGTCATCAACAGCGCGTCCTTTCAGGATGTAGCCACCCGCTGCGAACGCATCATCGCTTCCCAGGAAGATTTCAGCACGGCCGTGTTTGGCGATCTGCCGTTTAAACGCATCGTCTACCTCGGCAGCGGTGGGCTGCAGGGCACGGCGCGCGAAGCCGCGCTGAAAGTGCTTGAACTGACCGCAGGCAAACTGGCGGCGTTTTATGACTCCCCCACCGGCTTCCGTCACGGCCCGAAATCGCTGGTTAACGACGAAACGCTGGTGGTGGTGATGGTGTCCAGCCATCCGTATACCCGCCAGTACGATTTGGACTTGCTCGCCGAGCTACGCCGTGACCAGCAGGCGATGCGCGTGGTGGCGATCGCCGCCGCCGCCAGCGCGGAAATTGAAGCTGGGCCGCATATTCTGCTGCCAGCGGCCCGCGAGTTTCTCGATATCGAACAGGCCTTCTGCTTCCTGATCTACGCGCAAATCTTTGCGCTGACCGAATCCATGAAAGCAGGCATCACCCCAGACACCCCTTCCGCCAGCGGCACGGTAAACCGCGTGGTGCAAGGCGTGGTTATTCACCCCTGGAAAGGCTGAGAGGATTACGCCATGAGCATTATCTCCACCAAGTATCTGCTGCAAGACGCTCAGGCCAGAGGCTACGCCGTGCCCGCATTCAATATCCACAATGCGGAGACCATTCAGGCGATCCTCGAGGTCTGCCAAGAGATGCAATCCCCGGTGATCCTGGCGGGCACGCCGGGTACCTTCAAGCATATTGCCTTCAGCGAAATCTACGCACTGTGCGAAGCCTACTCGGCAAGCTACAACATGCCGTTTGCACTGCACCTCGATCACCACGAATCTCTCAACGACATCAGTAACAAGGTGAGAGCCGGCGTGCGCAGCGCCATGATCGACGGCAGCCACTTCCCCTTTGCCGAGAACGTGAAGCTGGTGAAATCGGTGGTGGATTTCTGCCATCGCTATGATTGCAGCGTTGAGGCTGAGCTGGGCCGCCTCGGGGGCGTGGAAGACGATATGGATGTCGATGAAGAAAGCGCGTTTTTGACCGATCCGCAGGAAGCCTGTCGCTTTGCCGCCCAGACTGGGGTCGACAGCCTGGCCGTGGCGATCGGCACCGCCCACGGCCTGTACAGCAAACGCCCGAAGATTGATTTCAAGCGCCTGGCGGCGATCCGCGAAGTGGTTGCCATTCCGCTGGTGCTACACGGTGCAAGCGACGTGCCGGACGAGTTCGTGCGGCGCGCCATTGAGCTTGGCGTCTGCAAAGTGAATGTCGCCACCGAATTGAAGATCGCCTTCGCCGCCGCGGTGAAAAAATGGTTTGCCGATAATCCGCAAGGTAACGACCCACGCTATTACATGCGCGTCGGTATGGATGCGATGAAAGAGGTGGTGCGCAGCAAAATCGCGGTATGCGGCTCGGCTGATAAACTTATCCCGCAAACTTGCCCTTCACCGTCAATCTAGAGAAAAAGGATCTTCTGATGAAAACCATGATAAAGCGCTCGTTACTGCTGCTGCTCGTCAGCAATACTGCCTTCGCCGCCCAGCATCAGTTGAATAACGACAAGATCGCCATCTCGTTTGATGACAGCAACTCAGCGGTGGTGGTAAAGGATAAAGGTTCTGCCCATCAGCTTGCGCCCAATGAGCTGTTCTTTCTCACCCTGCCAGATGAGCGCGTGATCCACGCCGCCGATTTTAAAATCAAGCGTGTCCAGCAGAAAGGCGATGCGATTTATATCGATTATGACCACCCAGACTTCGCCGTCAACGTGGTGTTGAATGTGCTGAAAGGGAAATATGCCAGCATCGACTATACCCTGCAGGCAAAGGGCCAAGCGCAGGACGTGGCGAAAATCACCTTCTTCCCCACCAAAGGCAAGTCACAGGCCCCTTACGTGGACGGCGCGATTAACAGTTCACCCATCGTGGCCAACAGCTTCTTCATGCTGCCGAATAAGCCCATCGTCAACACTTATGCCTATGAGACCACCACTAACCTCAACGTCGAACTCAAAACGCCGATCAAAACCGACGCACCGGTCAGCTATACCCTTTATTTCGGCACCTTTGATGAACTGAGCCAACTGCGCCGCAGCGTTAATCAGTTTATCAACGTCATGCGCCCGCGCCCGTACCAGCCCTATCTGCACTACAACAGTTGGATGGATATCGGCTTTTTCACCACCTATACCGAGCAAGAAGTGCTCGACCGGATGGACGCTTACGCCAACGAACTGATCAAAAAGCGCGGTGTAAAACTGGACGGCTTCCTGCTGGATGATGGCTGGGACGATCGCACCGGTAAATGGCTGTTTGGCCCAGCGTTCAAAGACGGTTTTGCCGTGGTGAAAGCCAAAGCCGACGGCCTGCACACCTCAGTTGGCCTGTGGCTTTCGCCGTGGGGCGGCTATAACAAACCGCGCGATATCCGCGTCTCTCACGCCAAAGAAAATGGCTTTGAAACCGTGGATGGCAAATTCGCCCTCTCCGGCCCGAACTATTTCCATAACTTCAACCAGCAGATCGGCAAGCTGATCAAAGACGAGCACATCTCCTCGTTCAAGCTGGACGGCATGGGCAACGCCAACTCATACATTAAAGGCAGCCAGTTCGCCTCCGACTTTGACGCCTCGATTGAGCTGATCAAAAACATGCGCGAGGCCAACAAAGACCTGTTTATCAACCTGACCACCGGCACCAATGCCAGCCCGTCCTGGCTGTTCTACGCCGACTCCATCTGGCGCCAGGGCGACGATATCAACCTCTACGGCAAAGGCTCACCCGCGCAGCAGTGGATGACCTACCGCGATGCTGAAACCTACCGTTCCATCGTGAGAAAAGGGCCGCTCTTCCCACTCAACTCGCTGATGTATCACGGCATTGTCAGCGCAGAAAACGCCTACTTTGGCTTAGAAAAAGTGCAGACCGACGGCGATTTTGCCGATCAGGCATGGAGCTACTTCGCCACCGGCACCCAATTGCAGGAGATGTACATCACGCCATCGATGCTGAACAGCGCCAAGTGGGATGCCCTGGCGGCGGCGGCCAAATGGGCGCGGGCAAACAGCGATGTGCTGGTCGATACCCACTGGATGGGGGGCGATCCGACCATGCTGGATGTTTACGGCTGGGCGTCGTGGAGTAACGATAAGGCTGTCTTTGGGCTGCGTAATCCGTCAGACAAACAACAAAGCTACTACCTGGATCTGAGCAAGAGCTTTGAAGTACCGCAAGGAGAGACCACCCGCTTTACGCTGAAGCCGGTTTACGGCAGCAACGCAACGCTGCCGGCAAACTACAGCCAGCCGGTGGTGATCACGCTGAAACCATTGCAAACGCTGGTGATGGAGGCCACGCCGGTGAAATAACCCCTATCGGGCCTGGAAACCCAGGCCCCTGTAACACCTGGTGCTGCTCAGGCCCAACTCTCTGCCTATCACAGCCATTGATGCAATCTTTGCGACAACCCCCTGTCAGGCGTTAAACTCTATCCTCTTCGAATCACACAACTCATGGAAACCCCAGATGACGAAACATTACGATTATCTAGCAATTGGCGGCGGCAGCGGCGGTATCGCATCGATCAACCGGGCAGCCATGTATGGCCAGAAATGCGCACTGATTGAAGCCAAAGAATTGGGCGGCACCTGCGTCAACGTGGGTTGTGTACCGAAAAAAGTGATGTGGCATGCGGCGCAGATCGCTGAAGCCATCCATCAGTACGGCCCAGACTACGGCTTTGACACCACCGTCAACGCGTTTGACTGGAAGAAGCTGGTCGCTAACCGTACTGCCTATATTGATCGCATCCACAACTCCTACGACAACGTGCTGGGCAAAAACAAAGTAGACGTGATCAAAGGCTTTGCCCGCTTTGTTGATGCGCATACGGTAGAAGTCAACGGCGAGACCATCACCGCCGATCATATCCTGATCGCCACCGGCGGCCGCCCAAGCCACCCGAACATTCCTGGCGCAGAATACGGCATCGACTCCGACGGCTTCTTCGAGCTGGATGCCATGCCAAAACGCGTCGCCGTGGTGGGTGCTGGCTACATCGCAGTGGAAATTGCCGGGGTGATGAACGCGCTGGGAGCGGAAACCCATCTGTTCGTGCGTAAACATGCACCGCTGCGCAGCTTTGATCCGATGATTGTGGAAACGCTGCTCGAGGTGATGAACACCGAAGGGCCACAGTTGCACACCGAATCTATTCCAAAAGCCATCGTTAAAAACGCCGATGGCACCCTGACGCTGCAACTGGAAAACGGTAAAGAGTTTATCGTCGACTGCTTGGTATGGGCGATTGGCCGCGAACCGGCCACCGACAACCTGAACCTGACGGTAACCGGGGTGAAAACCAACGCCAAAGGCTACATCGAAGTCGATAAATTCCAGAATACCAACGTGAAAGGCGTCTACGCGGTTGGCGACAACACCGGCGCGGTTGAACTGACCCCGGTGGCGGTTGCCGCAGGGCGTCGCCTGTCTGAGCGCCTGTTCAACAACAAGCCGGACGAGCATCTGGATTACAGCAACATCGCCACCGTGGTCTTCAGCCACCCGCCGATCGGCACCATTGGCCTGACCGAACCGCAGGCAAAAGAGCAGTTTGGTGAAGACAACGTGAAGGTCTACAAATCTGCCTTTACCGCCATGTACAGTGCGGTCACCCAGCATCGCCAGCCGTGCCGCATGAAGCTGGTGTGCGTGGGTGCAGAGGAGAAGATCGTTGGCCTGCACGGCATCGGCTTTGGCATGGACGAAATCCTGCAGGGCTTTGCGGTGGCCGTGAAGATGGGGGCGACCAAGAAAGACTTCGACAACACCGTGGCGATCCACCCAACCGCTGCGGAAGAGTTTGTGACCATGCGCTAACGGGCCGCCTGTTAGCGAGCACCGTTCTCGGGCCAGATGCCAACGCATCTGGCCTTTTACAGCCCAAGATGCTCCACGCAGTTCACAGACAGAATCCCGGCTTTTCTCTATTCTCAATGGTACGACTCCAGATGCGACCTTGAGATGCCCCAGTGAACAGCTTTGACCTGTCCTTGTTAAAATATATCCAGGAACACAGCCCGGTATTGATCGAGGATGTCACGTCCAGATTTGGTAAAACCACCTCGACGCTGAAGCGGGCAATGAAAGAAATTAACCAGTTTCTCGAGCCGGACTACCGCTTGCACCTGGATGGGCAGTCGATCGTTACGGCCATTACCTATCGGGAATATATCGCCTTGCTGGAGCATATTCCGTTTAACCGCTATATCACCACCGCGGAGGAACGGATTAAGGATCTGTGCGTGGCGATGTGTTTGCAGGAGGTGGTGAATAAAAGCGAGTACTACCGCAAATTCAACGTCAGCCCCACCACGCTAAAAAATGATAACCAGGCGCTGTTGGCGTTTTTACAGGCCAATCGCCTCAGCGTTACCACCATTCCCAAGCAGGGATCGCGGTTGGACGGCGACGAAATTCTGCTGCGCATCGCGGTTTGCCTGATCATTCTCAAAACAGTGGAAATTGGTGAAGATCACCTGCTGGTGCCGCACAAAGCCAATGAGCCGATTAACCGCGCCATTGCCACGCAGTTTTTGCACGAGTGCCAACAGGAAATTCGCGCTGCGGCAGAGCTCTATCAGCAGCGGCTTAGCCGCGTCATTACGCTGGGCTATAACAGCAAGAAATACTTTCTGGTGTACATGAGCATTGCGCTGCATCGCATACGGCGCGGGCATAGTATTACCACCAGCGATAAGCTTAACTTTATTCAGTCCTGCGATTTCGCGCTGCTCGGCAGTGAACATGAAGATCGCTTTCTCGATCTGCTGGTTTCCTCGCTGACCTATACCTGGCGGCCATTTGACGTCTACGATCCCACGCTGATTAGGCTCGTCAAACGCTTGGGTGAATATATCTCGCCGCTGTTGAGAGCAGAAATACACAACGCGTCACCGTTCTTTGCCGAGGTCTATCAGTTTATCTATTCAACCATCGTGCAAAGCAGGTTCAATTTATACTTTGACGACAAAAAACTGCATCAGGTGCAAACCCGGCACGCCGCGCTATATCAAGGCGTTGCCGAAGCCACCGCGCCCATCGCCCAGCACTACCACACCACGTTTTCCACCGTGCATCTGTCGACGCTGGTGTTGATCCTGAAAAAGTACGAGCTGCAAAACCGCATTCACAGCGAATATAAAAAACGCGTGATTATCGTTACCAATTCGTCGGAGAGTAAGGTCGGTTATTTCAAGGAGGTGTTGAAGTCACACTTCCATATCGAGATCGTCGCCTGCGTCAATATCAATGAATTACGCACGCTGGAACAGATCCCTTTTGATTTGCTGATTACCTTCACCAATAAAATCTCCAGCTATCTGAAGTATTATCAGTTGGCTTACATCAAGGTGAATTTCTATCTGACCCGCGACGATATTTCACTCTTGGGCAAACACGGGCTCTCGCGTGCGAAAAAGAAGAGCCCCACAGAGGCATTTATTCAGGAAACCGCAGGGCTGGATCAGCAGCAACTGCGTGCGCTGTTAGAACAAAAGTATGCAGACTTCTTTATCTGAACAGACTGGCCGCCAACCGTTGGCGGCCGCGTGAGGAAGGTTTTAAACCGTAGCGATCTGCGCCTGACGCACTCCGCGGCAGTAAACATCAAGCAGATTCAAATCGTCATCCAGCACCAGAATATCGGCATCTTTACCGGCCAACAGCGAACCTTTGCGATCCTGCGCCCCCGCCAGTAACGCTGGGTTTTCGCACGCGATCCTCGCCACTGAAACCAGGCCATGTTCCAGACGATCGACGATATTCTTCACTGAATCGAGAAAATTCATCTCCAACTGCTGCACCGCTTCATCGTCACACGGGCAAACCTGGCGCGTATCGCCAGCGTCCGTGGCAATCTCCAGTTGCCCCTGCTTGATGCGGAAGGTCTCTTTACGCAGATAGTGATAAAATTCATAGCCTTCGGGGAAATCGACATAACCCATGCAGTCGCTCATCAGCACCAGACGCCGATCGCGCTTCAGGCGATAAAGCAGGTCAAAGGCCTCTGGCTTAATGGTGATGCCGCTCTGCTTCGCCACTTCTGCATAGGTGTCCTGATAGTACATCAGTGCCCCAACTACCCCGAGTTCACGGTGGTGAAAGCCGCGCATCCCACTGTAAGCGTGAGTGAAATGGCTTAAACCGGCTTCGATCGCGGCGCTAATTTCAGCAAACGTGGCATCGGTGTGGCCCGCCGAGGCGGTAATGCCCTGCGCCCGCAGATGCCGGATAAGCTCCAGCGCGCCTTCCAACTCCGGTGCCAGCGTCATCAGGCGGATGTTCTGCCCCGCCAGGCGGTTGAAGTGCTCGAATCCCTCAACGCTGGGCCGCTGCAGGCAATCCGCCCGCTGCATGCCCAGGTGCTTCTCGCTGATATAGGGGCCTTCCATATGGATACCAATGGCTTCTGCCCCGTCGACAGGTGTGGCAGCGGCAATGTAGCCCGCCGCCGCCGCCAGCGAGGACTCAAGAAAAGCGTTTGGCATCGTGCCAGACGTTGGCAGATAGGCAGTCACACCGACCTTCACCAGATCGTGGCTCATCCACTTCAGCGAGGCGTTATTCCCTTTGTAGGCGAAAGACCCCCGCCCCCAGCCATGGACGTGGATGTCGACAAAGCCCGGCATAATAATCTGCTCGCTGTAGTCGATATAACCACCGGAACAGTGGGTATGAAACCCACTGATTTTCCCGCCCTGCACCAGTAAATAACCCGCCTTGATCCCATCGGGGAAGACAATTCTGTTGGATTTAATCACCCCAGAACGCAGGTTATTCATGGCTTCTCTCCAGCACCCGCTCGGCCAGCTCATCCGCCAACACGGCGCACAAACCGGTATAGCAGGCGGGATCCAGCAACTCCGCGATCTCAGCGGCGCTGAAGTTTTCCGCCATCAGCGGATCGTTACGCAATATCTCGCCGTACTCGAGGTGTTCATGCGTGCTGCGCATCGCCATATGGTAAACCAGCTCGTGAGCCGGATCTTTGCCCAGCTTATCCACCAGTTTCATCATGATTTTTTCACTGTTAATCAGCCCGTGCGTCAGCATCACGTTGTCATGCATCCGTTCAGGGTTAATCACCAGCGTACGCGTCAGTTCTTCGGCACGCAGGATGATTTCAGCCATCAGCTCAATGCTTTCCTGCAGGCTGGCATCAAAGATGAAGTAGGCGGAACTGTCGGCCTCAAACGGCCGCGGGCACACGTAAAGCGCCGCCGTCAGCACTGAATACAGCTTCTGCGCGTTGGCAATAATCCCTTTGGCCAGCTTGGGATTGACCTTTTGCGGCATGGTGCTGCTGCCCACCGTGCCCTTGGTGAACGCTTCCGATACCTCACCAAACTCTTCGCTGGAGGTTTGATAGACCTCTTCGGCGATTTTATGCAGCGTTGTCGCCAGCAGGCACAGGTTAGTGATGTACTCAGCGCGGAACACCCTGGCATTGCGTGAAGGCACCAGCATCGAATACATACCCAATTGCTCAGCAACCAGATCCTGCACCGTTCTGCCCGCTTCACCCGTGGCGTGAAACGCCCCCACCGCGCCGCCCATCATCACGGTAAATACCCGTTTTTCCGCCTCTTGCATGCGCTCCACCGCCGCCAGCAGTTCATAAATCCATACCGAAACCTTATAGCCATAAGTGATGGGCAGAGCGTGTTTACCGTGAGTACGCCCCGCCATCAGGGTGTTTTTATGCATTTTCGCCAAGCGCGCCAAATTGACCAGCGTGGCATCCACGAACTTCATCAGCTTGTGGTGGAATTTTTTCACGATCAGCAGATGGGCGGTTTGCTGAATATTCTGGGTGGTCACCCCGTAATGCACATACTTACCGCTTTCTGCATCACAGGCTTTGACCAGCACCTTGATCACCGGAACAAAACCGTGGCCAATCTGGCGCAACAGGCGGTCAACCTCGGCAAGATCGATCCGCTCGAGGCGGCAGTTGGCGGCGATGTTTTCAGCCGCAGCGGCCGGGATCATGCCAACCTTGGCCTGCGCCAGTGCCAGTGCACCTTCCACATCGAGCCATGACTGCACCCTGGCTTCGTGGGTGAACAGATCTTTCATCCCCTGGTGATCGATGGTTTTGCTTTTAGAGTCGTATAGTGCGCGCATGCTGTTTCCTCTTAACGTTGCGTCGTGCCGGCCAGGTGATCGTCTACCGCATTGCGGACAAACTCGACGTGTGGCCCAAAGACGACGTGAATATGGTTACTGGAGGGAATAAAGGTCCCCAAAGATCCCGCTTCTTTCAGCAACTCCATATTCAGCAGCTTCTGATCGCCAAGATCGATACGCAGCCGTGATACACAGTTTTCCACCCGCTTGATATTGCTCCTGCCCCCTAAACCTTCCACCACTAACTGCGCTACCTTGTCGTACTCTTTATTATTCAGCAGGGCGCTATCCGCCATTTCATTTTCACGGCCAGGGGTTTTAATATCGAATTTGCCAATCGCATAGCGGAAGACAAAATAGAACACCACAAAGTTAACCATTCCCAGAAGAATCAGGTTCACCCAGTGAGTATTTTCGTACATCAGCCCGAAAATGCCGAAGTCAAAGATCGTCCCGCGAATATAGCCAATCGACACTTCCAGAATTTGCAGAGGAATGGTTAACAGGCCGCACAATATCGCATAGACAATAAACAGTTTGGGGGCAATAAACAGGAAAGAGAATTCCAGCGGTTCGGTAATATTGCCAAGAAACGCGGTCAGCACCACGGTCAGAATCATCCCCTTGGCAAATTTCTTGTTCTTGAGATAGGCCATGTGATACATCGCCAGGCCGATAGCCGGAACGCGGAACAGGGTGGTCAACATCTGTGATGAGGCCAGATAGCTCGACAGCGTCGGCATAAACTCATTCCACGCCGGGTGATTTGGCCCGAGCTCAAACAGGATTTTGTTCATGGCAGGCAGAATGCCTACGTAGGTTTGGCCATCAATCAGATAGGTGCCGCCAGCTTCGGTAAAGCGCACCGTCGAACTTAGCACGTGGTGTAAACCAAACGGGATCAGCAAGCGGTTCAAGGTCATGTAGATCCCAGCACCAATATTCGGTGCCATCATGATGGTGGAGATGCTCCTCATTCCGTAGGTAAAGACGTCCCAGACAAAGGGGATCAGCAGGCCGATCGGAATGGTAAAGGCGATTGACAGGATGGCGACCGATTTTTTACCGCTGAAAAAGGCAAATGCCAGCGGGAGTTGCAGCCGATAAAACCTGTCGGTCACTTTGGCAGCCAGCAAGCCGGCAATAATCCCCCCTAACGCCTCTATTTTCAGCGTGTGTATCCCCAGCACCATGCCCTGCCCGACCAACGCCATATTATCTGTAATCAATTGATCCATGAGCTTCAGATGCACATGCATGGAGATCAGAAGAGTCAGATACGCGATCACCGAGGCGAACACCGCAATGCCTTTTTCTTTCTTCGACATACCATAGGCAACCCCCATGGCAAACAGTAACGGGATATTCTGAAAGACGACGCTGCTGATTAAGCCGACTGAAGACAGGATCGCCTTGCAATAGGCATTACCCAGAAATGGCAGCTTGTCTATCATATACGCCTGGCCAAGCGCGCTGCAGATCCCCATTAACATCCCTACCGGTGCTAAAACGGCAATAGGCAATAATAGGGAGCGTCCGAATGTCTGTATTTCGTTTTTAAAATGAGATGTCATGATCTGGACCCCTGGTTTACTTAACCTCCCTATCAGACTATGTCGGGGCTTCCACCATCAAGGCCAAATGCTGGCTGATTCAAAGCTCATCTTTTGTCCGTAAAAAGCTGACCTGCGTCACATTGACCACGTTTGGTGTTGCAAGCGTTCAGTATTGAGCCATGATGAAACGTCGTTATAACCTAAAGGTGTTCTCTATAACCCAGCGGCCTGATAAATTCGTCACTCTGAAATCTTTATTCATGATGATTGGAATACTCTGATGTTCACCCGCCTGCTCAACGTTATCACATTGGCATTCGCTGCCCTGGTTATCAGCCAACCTTATGCCTTCAGTTTTACGCTGGAAATAACAGGAAATATCAGCAAATTCACTGATGAGGAAAATCATCGCTATATCTTCACCGATCAGCAGCTATTTGCCATGCCGGTACAGTCGATTACCACCAGCACATCATGGACCCCGCAGGAAAAATTTGAAGGTGTGGCGCTGGCTGAATTATTAACCACGGTAGGTGCCAAGGGCACCACGATGACGTTTCACGCGTTAAATGATTATTACATCGATATCCCCATTACCGATGTTGATAAATACCACATGATCCTGGCCTATAAAATGGGGGGCACCCTGCTGAAAATAAGAAATTTTGGGCCATTATTTCTCATTTATCCCCGAGATACCGGTGGCAATGAATTAAACTCACCGCTGTATAACTCGCGCTTTATCTGGCAAATCAATCGGATAGTGATCAAATGAAGCTATTCCCCTTTAAGAAGGGCCGTAAGTTGGCGATTCCTGCCATTTTTGCAGCCCTGTTTTTAGTCGCCTCAGCGGTTACGCTTTATTCTTATAGCGCGATACTCTCCCAAAAAGGGTTGTATGCCATTGCGGGTACGCAGGAAAACTATTCGTGGTCGATCGCAAAATTTGCCATCAAACTTGCCGAGTTTGAAACCTTTATTGAGCAACAAAAAAGTGCCAGCCAGCATAACGCCGAGGAATTAAGGCTGAAATTCGAGATCTTGTACTCGCGCGTTTATGTGCTTGAAACCGTGTCAGAATCCACGCAGCCTTTGTATCGTGAGCCCGGCTACCCGCAGGTCATTAAAGAAATGCTCCGCCAGATGGATCATTTAGATGCCCTGATCGGCGAGCAGAATATTAACTTTCAGCAGATTTCGCAGACCTTAACCCGGCTTAAGCCGTTATCGGTTGAAATCGCCAACCTGACAGACCATGCGGAAGTTAAACAACGCAGCGGCGCTTATGAAGATTTTATTGAGAAGCGCCGGATTATTTTTTATGGGCTGGTGATGATCATATTTTCGGTCATCGCTCTGATCGTGATTACTGTGCTGGTTTTGCGCCAACAGCGTTTGACCATTCAGCAACAGGCGCTGGCCATTGAGGCAGAAAAGGCCACCCGCACTAAAAATGCCTTCTTAGGCGCTATCGGCCACGAATTACGGACTTCGCTACAAAGCATCATGTCTGCCATTGATGTATTGGTGAATACGAAATTCCTGGCTGAACATGGGGATACCTTCCAGCGGCTGGAGAGCGCGGCACAGCAAATTGAAAGCCAGATGAAAGATTTAACCGATTATGCTCATCTGGATAGCGGCATGATGGTCCTGCGCATCGTGCCGTTTAACGCCCGCAAGCTGATCGAAGAAACTGCCGACGAAATTGTTCTGCTGTCGCACAAGAAACACATCAGCTTAATCTGCGAGTTGGGCCTCAATATACCGTTGATCTGCTCCGATCCGCTGCGGATCCGGCAAATTCTCACCAACCTGTTGACCAATGCCTTTAAATATACCGAGAAGGGTACGATTACCTTACGCAGTTGCCTGCGTGAGCAACCACAGGGCACCTCGCTGCTGATCGAGGTCACAGATACCGGGATAGGTATTGAAGAGGCGATGCTGCCACAGATTTTTGAGCCATTCACTCAGTTGGATCAGTCACATACCCGCCGATACAGCGGCGTGGGTATGGGGCTGGCGATCGTTCACGGCCTGGTTGAATTACTCAAAGGCACGATTGAGGTACGCAGTGAGCTGAAAAAAGGCAGCACCTTTATCGTCAGCATTCCCGTGGAAGTCAGCGCAGAAACGTTACCTGAAGAGTCTCTGCAGCCCGAAACCTCGGCATTGAAAAAAGAGCAGCAGATTCTGGTGGTGGATGATAACCCGGCTGCCGGCCACGCCTTTGTCACACTGCTCGACAAGCTGGGGTATCGGTATGAATTGTGTGATTCATCGGAACGGGCATTGCAAAAACTGCTGCGGCGCCCTTATGACGCCTTGCTGCTCGATCTGCAAATGCCGGAGATTGATGGCACGACGGTAGCAAAACAGTTGCGCAGCCAGCGTGGCCCAAACCGCAACATTCCCATTATCGGTATCAGCGCCTACACGCCTGAATTACTGTCGGCCGACCAGCGCGCCATGTTTGATGACTACCTGATGAAGCCGGTGCGCATGAGTATGCTCTCTGCTTCGCTGGCAAAGCTGTTTGCCGTTAAAGATTAAAACAACGCTGCAGTGCGGCTTCGATCACATGGAGCCGTACCGGTTTTTCGTAAGGGCCGAGCACGTCGTAATCGCGCATCGCCTGGGCAATTTCCGACTCTCGCAGATTGGTGCCCAGTTGCCCGGTCAATACCAATACCGGCGCATCGGGATGATCTGAAGTGCGAATGGTTTCAATACATTTTTGCGCCGTTTCCTGGCCGATCAACCAATCCACCACATAGCCATCGAACGGGCTTTTGATCAGCGCCTGGCAGAAACTGGCCACGTCGTAGAAAGCAACGGCGCTGAAACCCTGCGTATTGAGATATTTGGTGAGCTCATCTGCCACCTGGTGTGCATCATCCAACACCGCGATGCTCAGGCGCTCATCCTCAACGCTGCTTGGCCGGATTTCGATCAGCTCGACGCAAAAACACTGGCCCGCGGGTGCCTCATCGGCACGGTAGATACTCCATTGCCCTTCTTGCTGCTGGGCAACAAATTCCGCCGACCGGCCCCCCGTTAACTCGTCACCGATATAGCCAACGCAAGGAAGCTCAACACCCGCAACCCAAAAGATGGCATCCTGCGCCATAGTTTGCGCAAGTGCATCACTTTCTGGAAGGAGATCAATAATTGCCGCCGGTTTTTCGCCCAACGCCACGGCAACCCGGCTGATTTGCTCCAGAGTCCACGGGCTTTGCCCCTTCAGCTTACGATGAGCGTGTGAAAAACTCAGATCCAGAATGCGGCTGAGCTCTTTGGCATGCTGACGCTTACCAATCCCATGGTGTAGAAAGAGTTCCCTGACTTTGCCTGCAATCGACTGCGAATCGAATTTTTGATGATTGTTATACATTTTATCCTTCGATTTTTTCACTGATTTATCAGTCGCTTTGATGCTCTCTGTGTAGAAACGTTATCGAAAACTCGCATGTTATGCAATCTCAAACTAAAAGCTTGCTTGACATGCCATCTTTTATAGTCAAACATGGTATTAGAAGCGACATATTATAAAAACGATACTAGACCTATCTAGTAATAATAACCATAACGACACCAGGGAAATTTTAAACCGGTCGACGTTCCTGAGAACAGTATGCATCAGGATGTTCTGCAAACCGTGTGAAGTTTAGCCATCGTGCTAGCCGTTTTACCCACCATTGAACCGGTCCCCGCAAGGGTTCCGGTTTTTTATTTTGGGGTTTTCAAGCTGGGGTAGCTGTGGTGGTGGGCTATTTGCCCGCGCTTATCGCGTCTTCTTCAGCCTGGCGGATGATGGCTTTCGCCATCCATTGGGTAACATTCTGAATATCGTTGAGTTCTAACCCCCAGATATCTTTCAGCACTAAAAAAACTTCTGAACCATAAATCAGTGAAAAAGCATGAACCACTCGCTGCAGGGCTTCAGATGACAACTTGTGCTGTAGGGGCTCCACCGCCAGCTTCAATAAACGCTTACGGTTACCTCGCACAAATTTTTCGCCCGGTGTTGCATGAGCCCATTGCTGCAACGACAGTTGCAAGGCCGCACACAACGCCCCTTCATGCCGCTCCATCTGCGGATAGGCAAACGCCAGCAATTGCTGAATGCGCTTCAGCGCGTCATTATCCTGCGGCTGCCATTCAAGAATTGGCCCCAGGCTTTCCGCCACCACCGCGGCGATTAACGCGCTCTGGGTAGGAAAATAGCGATAGGCAGTGGCACGAGAAACCTGCGCATGTGCAGCCAGTTCAGTGATTGAAGGGAAAGCTCCGCCATCATAGAGCTCCATAGCGCTGGTGAGCAGCAAATGACGGGTTTTGGCCCGAGTATGCGTCAGAGATTCATCCCGCGGCGCGGGGAATGCGGTTATTGGCACGTCAACCTCGAACTTCCTCGTATCATCCAGCCCCGGAGCAGATACGATAAAAAACGTAACCGGTAGGATCCTGGTCCATCGGCAGCGCAAAAACCAAGCCAAAACAGCCAAGAATGAGATCTAATTCCCATTATCAGCTAATTAATGCTTGCATAAATGATACTGCAGTCTCATTATGTCTACAAAATAATCGGCTGTATCTTATTGTCCAACACCAGGGTCCCAAACTTAAAATAATAATTATATTTATAATCAAACTGTTCGGACATCTGTCCGAACCTTTTTCAGGAACAGACGATGAGAAACACCCCGGCTTTTGTCTATATTGCTACCACAGCAGATACCAAAGGACAAGAGTTGGAGTATGTTCGCAATCTGATCGCCAATCTCGGTTTACCCCCAAGAACGCTTGATCTTTCCACTTCAGGAACGCCTTCACCTTATCAGACTGATGTGTCTGCATTGGAAATCGCCCGCTACCATCCCGAAGGCGCACAGGCTGTTTTTTGCCGTAACCGTGGTCAGGCAATTGCAGCCATGGCGGTCGCCTTCGAGCGTTTTATGCTGACACGCAACGACATCGCCGCCCTGCTCGGTTTGGGTGGTTCGGGCGGGACGGCAATCATCACACCGGCAATGCAGCAGTTGCCGATTGGCTTACCAAAATTAATGGTTTCCAGTATGGCGGCAGGTGATGTTTCCGGGTATGTCGGGGCCAGCGACATCGCCATGCTCTATTCAGTGACCGACATCGCCGGGCTAAATCGGATTTCGCGCAAGGTATTAAGCAATGCCGCCAATCAGATTGCCGGGGCGATACGTTTTCATGTGGATGATGACGCCGACAGCAAGCCCGCAACCGGTTTGACCATGTTTGGCGTCACCACGCCCTGCATCAAAACCATCACCCGTGCGATCGAAGCCGAGTGGGACTGCCTGGTGTTCCATGCCACCGGCAGCGGCGGCCGGGCAATGGAAAAACTGATCGACAGCCATTTGCTCAACGCGGTATTGGATCTGACCACCACTGAAGTCTGTGATTATCTGTTCGATGGGGTTTTAGCCTGTAACGAAGATCGTTTTGGTGCCATTGCCCGTACCGGTATCCCTTGTGTGATGTCTTGCGGCGCATTGGATATGATCAACTTTGGTCATCCGCGAACCATTCCTGCGCGCTATGCCGATCGGCATTTCTATAATCACAATACCCAGGTGACATTGATGCGCACGACGGTAGAAGAAAATACCCATATGGGCCGTTGGATTGGTGAAAAACTGAATGCCTGCGAAGGTAACATACGCTTCGTCTTGCCAGCAGGTGGAGTGTCTGCGCTGGATGCGCCAGGGCAACCGTTCTGGGATCCGGCGGCGCTGAACGCGTTTGCTCAGTCGCTCGAATCAACGCTGAAGCAGACCGACAAACGCTTGCTGGTTAAAACACCATACCACATCAACGATCCGCTGTTTGCTAAGGTGGTTATTGAACAATTTCACGCTATCTCTCCTAGAGTTGAATAATGATAATTCGCACGCCTCACCAGGGAAATCCATGTTAAATGGAAAGCGAAATAAAAAGGGCCGGATAATTAATCCGGCCCTTTTTATTAAGGATAATCTCAATCACTGTGCAGCAGGTTGCTTTTCCTTCATCTTATTCATATGTTCCATCATTTTTCGCTCACGACTAAGATAATTCTCATTGTACTGTTTCTTCTGCTCTGGGGTCAGCAGGTTATACATTTTATTTTCCGCTTTGGCGCGCGCCAGCATATGTTCAGATTGTACTTTAGCGATCGCATCAATTTGCGCCTTGGCTTTGGCCTCATCAAAGTTGTCTGAAGCCACCAGATTATGTAATGCTTGGCGCTCGTCTTTCGCCCCTGGGCCACGATCCTGACGCGATTCTTTCATAATGTCGCGCATTTGCTGGCGCTGTTGTTCCGTCAGTTCCAAACCAGCAAACGGGCCACCTTTACCAGCGCCATTGTGGTGCATCATTTTCATTGGTGCAGCAGCAGGTGCGGCAGTGGTATCGGCAGCAAATGCCGTCGCTGCTGAACCCAACGCTAAAGTAGAAGCAACAAATAAAGCCGTCAGTTTACGCATAATCATTTCCTTAAAATTACTCTTCATCAGGAGCGCTGTACGTTAACAGGCTCATAGTGTCGTCGGAAATAATAGTATGCTGATGAATATAGAGTAACGCGATGGTGTGTAAACTTTTTAAAACCTTAAATAGCTTTATTCGCCAATTATGAATAAATTATGAAGAAGGCGTCAGTGATGCGGCAATTTGCGTTGCGCCAGAAAAAGGATCCACGTTATTTATGCCCATAACGGCTTTTGGCATAAATTACTTCCCTGTGGCATCTCTGGTTCAACAAGGTGGAAAGAAACAGATTTTCGCGCAGTTTGCGGTTCTCTTTTACACTCTATAGCAGACATCACTCACGTGAAAGTGGCCCTATCAAAGCGAAAATTGCCTCTATAATTGTTCCACTGTCACCCGATGACTCGCAAAAGGCGTTTTACTTGATGGGATATACCCGCATTACCGGGACGGAGGTCAACCGATTCACCCGTCGAAAACGCCCGGTTGCTCCGCTTTTAGAGGAATGATAATGCTCGAAGATCAAGGCCCAATGCTACTTAACGCCCATTTTGGCACCAGCAGCCCCTATTGGCATCTGGCGTTTGACAGCAATGCCTTGGAACTGACCGCAGTTAAAGGCAAAGCGCATATCGCCGTGGCACTCAGCGATATGCAGGCGGCAAAAATCCGCCGCTTGAGCGGGATCACCGCCAGTCTTGATATCACCATTCATCTCAGCGGCCAACCCATTCACCTCCATCTGGTTGGTCGCCGCGTCAACAAGCACGAATGGGCCGGCACCGCCTCCGCTTATACCGATACTCAAGCCGTTGCACGCGATCTGGTGCATGGCCTGTCGTTTGCCGAACAGGTGGTTTCAGAAGCCAATTCCGTGATCGTGATTGTCGATCAGCATGGCCGTATTCAGCGTTTTAATCGCCTGAGCGAAGAGTATACCGGCCTGCAGGAGCAGGATGTGATCGGTAAAAACGTCTTTCAGATGTTTATGAGCCCGGAAGAAGCCAGCGCCTCACGCCGTAATATTGCCGGTTTCTTTCGCAACGGTTCCTCTTACGAGGTGGAGCGCTGGATAAAAACGGTCAAAGGCGAGCGCTTATTCCTGTTCCGCAATAAATTCGTGCACAGCGGCAGTGGCAAGAAAGAGGTCTTCCTGATTTGCTCCGGCACCGACATTACCGAAGAGCGCCGGGCCCAGGAACGCCTGCGGGTGCTGGCCAACACCGATACCATCACCGGTTTGCCAAACCGCAACGCCATCCAGGACTACGTCAGCCAGGCGATCAACGAGCGCGGCGACAACAGCGTCGGCCTGGTGTACCTCGATCTCGACAACTTCAAGAAAGTGAACGATGCCTATGGCCATATGTTTGGCGATCGCCTGCTGGTCGAGGTTTCACGCGCTATTCTCGGCTGCCTGAAGCAAGAGGAAATACTGGCCCGCTTAGGAGGCGATGAGTTTCTGGTGTTGGTGCGTAAGGCCGACAGCACCTCGCTGCAGGAACTCTCGCAGCGCATTATCGATCGCCTGAAAATACCGTTCCGTATCGGCCTGATTGAGGTATATACCGGTTGCTCAATCGGCATTGCCCTGTGCCCGGAACACGGTGCAGATCTCGACAGCCTGATCCGCAGCGCGGATACCGCCATGTATGTCGCCAAAGAGAATGGCAAACGTACCTTTACCGTGTTCTCACCGGAGATGAACCGGCGCGTGGCAGAATATATGTGGCTGGATACCAATCTGCGCAAAGGGTTGGAGCAGAACCAGTTAGTGGTGTATTACCAGCCGAAGGTCGCCACTGGCACCGGTGAGGTGCGCAGCGTCGAGTCTTTGGTCCGTTGGGACTCACCGGAGCGCGGGCTGATCCCGCCGATGCAGTTTATCTCCTACGCCGAAGAATCCGGGCTCATCGCGCCGCTTGGCCGCTGGGTGTTGCAAACCGCCGCCAAACAGGCGGCAAAATGGCAGCAGCAGGGGTTAAACCTGCGGGTTGCGGTGAACCTCTCGCCGCGGCAACTGGTAGACGACAGCGTGGTTGACGATCTGGTCCGGGTGCTGAAAGAAAACCAGCTCTCGCCGTGCACGTTGGATTTCGAATTGACAGAAAGCAGCCTGATTGAAGATGAAAACCGGGCGCACGAGGTGATTGGCCGCTTGCGATCGCTCGGGGCGCAGGTGCACCTGGACGATTTCGGCACCGGTTACTCCTCACTGGCGCAGTTAGCGCGTATTCCGCTTGATGCGATCAAGCTGGATAAAAGCTTTGTGCGCGGCGTGAATCTCGCGCCAGTATCGCAATCATTGATACGGGCGATCGTCGCCACGGCCGAAGCGCTGCAGTTCCGGGTGATTGCCGAAGGGGTTGAAACGGAAAGCGAAAACCAGTTTCTCGACTGCGTCGGGGTTGACGAAAAACAGGGCTTCCTGTTTGCACAGCCCATGCTGCCGGAAGAGCTTGAGCAATGGCTGAAAGCATATAGCCCGCACCCTCAGCAAAAGGATGCGGGCTAGCGTTAATTACCCGGCACGCAGCAGGTTCTGTGCATGTCGATCCTGCAGCATCACCAGACGTTCAATATAGGCAATATCTTTCGCCTCAATAGTAAAGGCTGCCTGCACCCAGTCCTCGGTAATATCCATCAGCTCCGAGCGCGTCAGCTGCAATACCCGTTGACGGGCACGCAGCATGGCGCGCATACCGTTCAGCTTAGGCCGAATGGTATCGATAAAGGTACGGGTCGCCATATAGCCATCATCCGGTTGGAATAGGTGATCCACCAGCCCACGGCTTTCAAACCATTCGGCCGTGTGGGATTCACCGGTCCAGATCAGCTCCTCCGCCAGCTTCATACCGGCCTTACGTGCCACCAGCGAATATCCCCCCATCCCAGGGAACAGGTTGAAGGCAATCTCCGGAAAGCCCATCCGCGCATTGTTCTGTGCCAGCACAAAATGATGCGCCAGTGCAGCCTCAAAACCGCCTCCCAGCGCGCTACCTTCCACCATGGCGATACTCACGGCGCCAACATCAAAACCACGAGCGGCCGCGTGCACGCAGTCAATACAGGCGCGTGCATAAGCCATCATCGATTCACGTTTGCGGTTTTTGATCGCTTCGGCAAAAAAGTTCAAATCCCCACCGACGTTGAACATGTTGGGAACCAGCGAACCGGTCACCCAAAAGTCAAACCGCAGCGTCGACTCTTTTGCCGCCTGCGCCAGCGTCATGATGTCTTCAATCAGGGCATGATTGAAGCAAGGACGTGGTTCAGCGCGCAGCAGCATCCACATGATGTGTCGTTCCTCCTCATAGTAAGCAGAGAGTTGTGACAGATTGCCCGCTTCAAGAAACGGACGACAATTTGGGTGGTTGAATGATTTCATATGACCTTCCATTTTTTCTATTGATGGGAGATAGAACCGTTTCAGCCCCTACGGCTGCTACAGGCGCAGACGATGTCAAAACGCTGCACCCTATGATGAGTAAACGCCTTCTTAGGGGGTCAATAGATAAAAATTGAAGGTATGCGGCAGAAAGCCTATGTGCAGTGAATGGCACAAAGCAGGCATAGCGGCCCCATCGCAGGCTCATTTTGGTATAATCCCTGCGACGACCTCTGTGGCTTGAACAGGCTGATAGGTAGAGGCTGCTGTATTTTGCTAAGGAATCGTGACGTAATGCCTACAAGATCGGATAAAAAACCTCATCAGCCGCACAAGCGCGCTCTCTTTGGCGTTTCCCGTTTGCTTGAGCGAGTTAAGGCTTGGCCGAGCATCGCCCATCTGCTGCGAGCTACCGAGCGTTTCAACGATCGGCTGGGCAGCCAGTTTGGCGCCGCCATTACCTATTTTTCCTTTCTTTCCCTGATTCCGATCCTGATGGTCTCGTTCGCCGCCGTGGGCTTTGTGCTGGCCTCCAATCCGGATCTGCTGGCTGAACTGATCGGCAAAATCGTCAATAGCATCAGCGACCCTACGCTCGCCACTACGCTGAAAAACACCGTAAATACGGCGATCCAGCAACGCACCACCGTTGGCCTCACCGGCTTGGCATTGGCGCTGTATTCCGGGCTCAGTTGGATGGGGAATCTGCGAGAGGCGATCCGCGCCCAGTCGCGCGATGTGTGGGAGCGTAACCCGCAGGATCGGGAGAAGATTTATTTCAGATACACCCGCGACTTTATTTCCCTTACCGGCCTGGTGGTGGCACTGATTGTGACGCTCTCACTGACCTCGATCGCCGGTTCCGCTCAGGCCGCTATTGTGCATGCGCTTGGGTTGGACGGTATCGAATGGCTACGGCCGGCCATGACGCTGATTGCGCTGTCTATTTCCATCTTTGCCAATTATCTGCTGTTTCTGTGGATCTTCTGGATGCTGCCGCGCCATAAGCCGCAGAAAAAGGCTCTGCTGCGTGGTACGTTGCTTGCGGCCATCGGTTTTGAAGTGATTAAGTTTGTGATGACCATGACATTGCCACAGGTGGCGCGCTCCCCTTCCGGTGCGGCCTTTGGCTCAGTCATTGGCTTGATGGCATTCTTCTACTTCTTTGCCCGCCTGACGCTGTTTTGCGCTGCCTGGATCGCCACGGCACAGTACAACGAGGATAAGCCACGGTAATAAGCGAAGCATTCATGCCAGCACAAAAGTCATAACTGGTTTTTTATCCTGATATAACAGGTGAAAATCAGTGCATCATTTCAATAACAAACCAGTCAGGTGGCAAAAACCAGCACAACCCACTACCCCACAACTTTTCTTTTCCCATTTCACAGCCGTTATATCTGCATATTCATTATTTACCCGCGTTTAACCCCAAATAAAACCACCACATTAAAACATTAGTCTTTTTAACAGGTTATTCACCGAATTGTACAAAGTTGCACCATTGAAAAGGTATTTTGCTGTCACTAAAATGGATTTTTACAAATCCAAAATATACGAAACTGCCATGCAAGCCTCCATCGCAACAACTCTGGACGCCGAAGAAACGTCCACGCCGGTTAATTCCCGGGGAAAAGTCATCGTCGCCTCGCTGGTCGGTACTGCCATCGAGTTCTTTGATTTCTATATTTATGCCACCGCCGCCGTGATTGTGTTCCCGCATATCTTCTTCCCGCAGGGCGATCCGGCCGCAGCAACGCTGCAATCACTGGCGACCTTCGCTATTGCCTTTATTGCCCGGCCGATCGGTTCCGCCCTCTTCGGCCACTTCGGTGACCGTATCGGGCGCAAGGTGACGCTGGTTGCCTCGCTGTTGACCATGGGGATTTCTACCGTGCTGATCGGCCTGCTGCCAAGCTATGAAACCATCGGCATCTTTGCACCGATCCTGCTGGCGCTGGCGCGTTTTGGTCAAGGGCTGGGGTTAGGGGGCGAATGGGGCGGTGCTGCCTTGCTGGCCACCGAGAATGCGCCCGCGCACAAACGGGCTCTGTACGGCTCCTTCCCGCAGCTAGGCGCGCCTATCGGTTTCTTCTTCGCCAACGGCACGTTCCTGTTGCTTTCCTGGCTGCTGACCGACCAGCAGTTCATGACCTGGGGCTGGCGCGTGCCGTTTATCCTGTCGGCGGCGTTGGTGCTGATTGGCCTGTACGTGCGCGTCTCGCTGAACGAAACCCCAATCTTTGCCAAAGTAGCCAAAGCCGGTAAACAGGTGAAAATCCCACTCGGCACCTTGCTGAGCAAACACCTGAAGGCCACCATCCTCGGCACCTTTATCATGCTGGCCACCTATACGCTGTTCTATCTGATGACCGTCTATTCCATGACTTACGGCACGGCAGCAGAGCCGCTGGGGCTAGGGTATTCGCGCAACAGCTTCCTGTGGATGCTGATGGTTGCGGTGATCGGCTTTGGTGTGATGGTGCCGATCGCCGGCCTGCTGGCCGACGCCTTTGGCCGGCGCAAAACCATGATTGTGATCACCCTGCTGATGATCGCCTTTGCCTTCGTGTTCCCAAGCATGTTGGGTTCCGGTAATCAGGTGCTGGTGATGGCCTTCCTGCTGTGCGGCCTGAGCATCATGGGCCTGACCTTCGGCCCGATGGGAGCCTTGCTACCGGAATTATTCCCGACCGAAGTGCGTTATACCGGAGCCTCTTTTTCATATAACGTGGCTTCGATCCTGGGGGCTTCTGTCGCGCCCTATATCGCCACCTGGCTGGCAACCCATTATGGGCTGTTCTACGTTGGCCTGTATCTGGCAGCGATGGCCAGCCTGACGCTGATCGCACTGTTGCTGATGAAAGAAACCCGGCACCAGTCGTTGTAACCCTTCCACGGCCTCTGCCTGCAGAGGCCGTTTTTATTTCCTCTTCGTCAGCATATCGCCGCCAGAGTTAGCTATTATCGCTGCTGACCTTAGCCACTAAACAGAGGAAGAGAGATGCCCTACGTCAATATCAAAATTACCCGTGAAGGCGCGACTGCGGAGCAGAAAAAACAGCTCATTGCCGGCGTCACCCAGCTGCTGGTCGATACGCTAGGTAAAAACCCAGCCACCACCGTGGTGGTGATTGAAGAAGTGGATACCGATAACTGGGGGATCGGTGGCAAGAGCGTAACAGACCTGCGCGCAGCCGCTAAATAATCCTCCTGGCCCTCATGGACAACGGGAAACGTAGTGTTTCCCGATCGCGATCATAAAATAATTAAAACACCGTTTTATTTTTATTGACTCCCCCCGCCCTTGCGTTGAGACTAAACGTCACTCTCACATCAATCAGACTCATTCTTCAGTCAGGGATTATCATGAACAGCAAAAATCTCGCCGTGATCGGCGAATGCATGATCGAACTGTCGCAGAAAGGCGCCGATCTCAGCCGCGGATTCGGTGGCGACACGCTTAATACCGCCGTTTACATCGCCCGCCAGGTTCCACAGCAGGCGCTGAACGTGCACTACGTTACCGCACTCGGCACCGACAGTTTCAGCCGGGAGATGCTGCACGCCTGGCAGCAGGAGCAGGTGAAAACCGATCTGATTCAGCAATTGGAAAACAAGCTGCCGGGGCTGTATGTGATCGAAACCGACAGCACCGGTGAGCGCACCTTCTATTACTGGCGTAACGACGCCGCCGCCCGCTACTGGCTGGATGGCCCGCAGGCGGAAGGCCTGTGTGCGCAACTGGCACAGTTTGACTATCTGTATCTCAGCGGCATCAGCGTGGCGATCCTCCCCCCTGCCAGCCGGGCAAAACTGCTGACCTTGCTGCGCCAGTGCCGGGCCAACGGTGGCAAAGTGATCTTTGACAACAACTACCGGCCGCGCCTGTGGCAAAGCAAAGACGAAACCCAGCAGGCCTACCGCGATATCCTGTCCTGCACCGACATTGCTTTCCTGACGTTGGACGATGAAGATTTACTGTGGGGCCAACTGCCGGTTGAGCAGGTGGTGAGCCGCACGCGTGATTTTGGCGTGGGTGAGATTGTGATCAAGCGTGGCGCGGATTCCTGTCTGGTATTCAGCGCAGACGGGCAAACTTATGACGTGCCAGCGGTGAAACTGCCGAAAGAGAAAGTGATTGATACCACCGCCGCCGGTGACTCATTCAGCGCCGGTTATCTGGCAATTCGCCTGACCGGCGGCGACGCGGTGAGCGCCGCACAGCGTGGCCACCTGACCGCCAGCACGGTGATTCAGTACCGTGGTGCCATCATCCCGCGTGACGCCATGCCGCAGTAATTTCTCTACCCGCTAGAACGCCAAAAGGCCAGCGACAATGCTGGCCTTTTTATTGGACTCGAAAACCAATCTTAATACCCTATGGATTTCAAGTTGCAGCTAGGCACCAAACTATCTCATCCCTAGGAGCTTACTCTTAGTAAGTGACTGGGGTGAGATAGTGCAGGTAACAACGCTGCAGCTTGAAAGACGACGGGTATTTAGCCTGCAACCGCAATGCGTTTCATATCGGTCATGTAGCCACGCAGTTTGCGGCCAACAGATTCGATTGGGTGGTTGCGCACCGCTTCGTTCACATCACGCAACTGCGCGTTGTCAACAGCGGTGCCAGCAACTGATTTGCCCAGGTCACCCGCCTGCAGGGTTTTCATGAAATCTTTCAGCAACGGCACTGCCGCGTTGGCAAACAGATAGTTACCGTATTCCGCAGTATCCGAGATCACCACGTTCATTTCATACAGACGCTTACGCGCGATGGTGTTGGCGATCAACGGCAGCTCGTGCAGTGATTCGTAGTAAGCAGACTCTTCGATGATGCCGGAATCCACCATGGTTTCGAATGCCAGCTCAACGCCCGCTTTCACCATAGCCACCATCAGCACGCCGTGATCAAAGTATTCCTGCTCGCTGATTTTGCCTGCAAACTGAGGTGCATTTTCGAAGGCCGTTTTACCGGTCTCTTCACGCCAGGTCAGCAGTTTCACATCATCAGCCGCCCAGTCAGCCATCATGCCGCTGGAGAATTCACCCGAGATGATGTCATCCATGTGTTTCTGGAACAGCGGAGCCATAATGCCTTTCAGCTGCTCAGACAGCGCGTAAGCACGCAGTTTGGCCGGGTTGGACAGGCGATCCATCATCAGGGTGATGCCGCCCTGCTTCAGCGCTTCGGTGATGGTTTCCCAGCCGAACTGGATCAGTTTTTCTGCATAAGCCGCGTCGGTGCCTTCAGCCACCAGCTTGTCGAAGCACAGCAGAGAACCCGCCTGCAGCATGCCGCACAGAATGGTCTGCTCACCCATCAGGTCAGATTTTACTTCTGCTACGAAGGAAGACTCCAGCACGCCCGCACGGTGGCCGCCGGTAGCTGCCGCCCATGCCTTGGCAATCGCCATACCTTCGCCTTTTGGATCGTTTTCCGGGTGAACGGCGATCAGCGTTGGTACGCCGAAACCACGTTTGTATTCTTCACGTACTTCAGTACCTGGGCACTTAGGCGCGACCATCACCACGGTGATGTCTTTACGCACTTGCTCGCCCACTTCAACGATGTTGAAACCGTGAGAGTAGCCCAGCGCTGCGCCGTCTTTCATCAGCGGCTGTACTGCGCGGACTACAGAGGAGTGCTGCTTGTCTGGCGTCAGGTTAACCACCAGATCGGCCTGTGGGATCAACTCTTCATAAGTGCCAACCTTGAAGCCGTTTTCAGTCGCTTTACGCCATGAAGCGCGTTTCTCGTCAATGGCTTCTTTACGCAGCGCATAAGCCACATCCAGACCCGAATCACGCATGTTCAGGCCCTGGTTCAGCCCCTGCGCGCCACAGCCGACAATCACCACTTTTTTGCCTTTCAGGTAGCCTGCTTCATCAGCAAATTCGTCACGCGCCATGAAACGGCACTTACCCAATTGCGCCAACTGCTGACGCAGGTTCAATGTGTTGAAATAATTAGCCATGGTTTACTCCGGTAAGATGTAAGGTTCATTCCCCGCTCTGTGTATGCGGGATAAGTTGCGTTCAATGTATAACAGGAATTGCGTTGCTTAAATTGATATATTACGAATGTGATATTGCAATTTATGCAACACTCTCGCTGCGAGCGTACTGATATGGATTTGCGTGATCTAAAACTGTTCCTGCATCTTGCTGAAAGCCATCACTTTGGCCGTACCGCCAAGGCGATGCACGTCAGCCCGTCCACGCTTTCCCGCCAGATCCAACGGCTGGAAGAAATTCTTGGGCAACCGCTGTTTCTGCGTGATAACCGCACCGTGCAGCTGACCGACGCCGGTGAACAACTGAAAGTATTTGCCCAGCAAACGCTGCTGCAATACCAGCAGCTAAAGCATGCGCTAGGCCAGCACGGCCCTTCGCTGAGCGGCGAACTGCGCCTGTTCTGCTCGGTCACCGCCGCCTACAGCCATTTACCGCCGATCCTGGATCGCTTCCGCGCCCAGCATCCGCTGGTGGAAATCAAGCTGACCACCGGCGATGCCGCCGATGCGGTGGATAAAGTGCAGTCCAACGAAGCCGATCTCGGCATCGCCGGGCGGCCAGAAACCCTGCCCACCAGCGTGGCCTTCACCCAGATCGGCGAAATTCCGCTGGTGCTGATTGCCCCTGCCTTGCCCTGCGCGGTTCGCACTCAGGCCTTTGCCGAACAACCGGATTGGGCCAATACGCCGTTTATCCTGCCGGAGCACGGCCCTTCGCGCAAACGTATCGAACTGTGGTTCCGCCGCCAGCGCATTACTAACCCGCTGATTTATGCCACCGTCGGCGGCCATGAAGCGATTGTTTCGATGGTCGCCCTCGGCTGCGGCATCGCGCTGATCCCCAGCGTGGTGGTGGACAACAGCCCGGAACCGGTGCGCAACCGCATTTCAACGCTGGACAATATCTCCATGGTCGAACCGTTCGAGCTGGGCGTTTGCGTGCAGAAAAAACGCCTCAACGAACCGCTGATCGAGGCGTTCTGGCAATTGCTCTACCCAAAATAATTTAAGCGAAGCTAATCGCGCTAGGGTTTGAAAGACAAAGTTAACAATGCCCTATGGATTTCAAATTGTAGCTAGGCGGCAAGTGAGCACATCCCCAGGAGCTTACTCAAGTAAGTGACTGGGGTGTGCAAACGCAGCCAACAACGCTACGGTTTGAAAGACGACGGGCATTCATAGATCTGCTGGATCGATCTGCTTCATCGCCTCCACCTGCATCAGCCAGTGGTAAAGCGGTTCTAGCTGCAAAAAACCCTGAGCCAGCAGGGAAACCAGATCGGTACCGAACAGTTTTTCCACCTGGCTGTCGGTGGCCATCACCGCGAAAGATTTGCGGTTGTACCAGGTGGCGATCTCGGGTGCCTGCTCTTTCACCAGCGGGCGTTTGTAGCTTTCTCCCGCCAGTTCAAACGGCGCACGACAACATTCAGCGACGTCTAAAAACGGCTGTGGCCGCTGCCGCAGGGTGTGGCGGAACAGATCCATCGTCGGTTTGTTGGCGCTGTAATACCCCAGCCCATAACGCAGCATGTCCGGCCCCAGCTCAAAGAAATACACCGGCGCATCTTTCCAATCTTTGCTTGGCCGTTTGAAGGTCAGCCACATGCGGCTGCGATAGCGCGATTTATCATGGGAGAAACGCGTGTCGCGATGAATACGCGACAGCGTTTTACCAATCGCTGGCCGGGTTTCGAAGTACGGATCGATAGCCAGCATCGCCGGGCTGAGTGCTTCCACCAGCGCGCGGAACGGCGTTAACAACTCACGGTCATACACATCGCGATTCGCTTCAAACCATTCTTTGTCATTTTCAATCCGCACTTGCTGAAGAAAATTCAGCCCTTGCTGACTGAAACCGGTGAACTCATTAGCCATGCGCTGTCCTTGTCGCTGATTTCAGCCCTGCAGGAAGAAACGGAATGATGGATTGTCGGTTTCATCGTGGCAATCGTAACCCAACGCCGTCAGATGCTGATCAAACTCCGGCTCGCTCTGCGACAGCTCAAAACCCGCCAGCACGCGGCCAAAATCCGTGCCGTGGCTGCGGTAATGGAACAGGGAAATATTCCAGTGGGTTCCCAGCGTCTGCAGGAACTTGAGCAATGCGCCGGGCGATTCCGGGAATTCGAAGCTGTACAGGCGCTCACGCAGCGGTTTCGAAGGCCGCCCGCCGACCATGTAGCGCACGTGCAGCTTCGCCATTTCGTCATCAGACAGATCCACCACCTGATAGCCACCGCTGTTCAACTCATTAATGATCTCCAACCGCTCGGCGCGGCCGCGCGTTAAGCGCACACCGACGAAGATACACGCATGATCGGCATCAGCGTAACGGTAGTTGAACTCTGTCACCGCACGGCCACCCAACAGTTGGCAGAACTTCAGGAAGCTGCCCTTTTGCTCAGGAATGGTCACCGCCAGCAGCGCTTCACGCTGTTCACCCAGTTCGCAGCGCTCGGAAACATAGCGCAAACCGTGGAAGTTCACGTTGGCACCGGAAAGGATATGCGCCAAGCGCTCGCCCTGAATATTGTGCTGCTGCACGTATTTCTTCAGCCCGGCCAGCGCCAGCGCGCCCGAAGGCTCGGCAATCGCCCGCACGTCTTCAAACAGATCTTTCACCGCCGCGCAGATCGCGTCGCTGTCGACGGTGATCACATCGTCCAAATACTCGCGGCACAGGCGGAAGGTTTCGTCACCGATGCGTTTCACCGCCACGCCTTCGGCAAACAGCCCGACACGCGCCAAGTCCACCGGATGGCCAGCATCCAGCGCGGCACGCAGGCAGGCTGAATCCTCGGCTTCCACACCAATCACCTTGATCTGCGGCATCAATTGCTTGATCAGCACCGCCACGCCCGCCGCCAACCCACCGCCGCCGACCGGAACGAAAACCCGATCAAGATGTGCGTCCTGCTGCAGCAACTCCATCGCCAGCGTGCCCTGCCCGGCGATCACCATCGGGTGATCGAACGGCGGCACAAAGGTCATCCCCTGCTGCTGTGCCAAGGTGATCGCTTTGGCTTTGGCTTCGTCGAAGTTAGCGCCGTGCAACAGCACCTCACCACCGAAGCTGCGCACCGCATCCACTTTGATGTCCGCAGTGGACACCGGCATCACGATCAGGGTTTTGATCCCCAAGCGGTTACCGGAAAACGCTACGCCCTGCGCATGATTACCCGCAGAAGCGGTGATCACGCCGTGGGCTTTCTGTTCTTCCGTCAGGCTGGCAATCATCGCGTAAGCCCCGCGCAGCTTGAAGCTGTGCACCGGCTGACGATCTTCGCGCTTCACCAGAATGGTATTGCCAAGGCGTGAAGAGATTTTGTCCATCGCCTGCAACGGGGTGACCTGAGCCACCTCGTAAACCGGCGAGCGGAGCACCGCTCGCAGGTATTCCGCCCCACCAGGGGCGTCGGATAAGGGAAGGGAAACCGCCATTTGCATCAGCCCCCGAGCTTGCTTTTATCGCGCACCGCGCCTTTATCGGCACTGGTGGCCAGCGTCGCGTAAGCACGCAGCGCGTAAGAAACCTGGCGCTCACGGGCCTTCGGCGTCCAGGCAGCGTCACCGCGCGCCAGTTCCGCTTCACGGCGGGCAGCCAGTTCACTCTCCGACACATCCAAGGCAATACCACGTTGCGGGATATCGATGTCGATCATATCGCCGTCCTGCACCAGGCCGATCAGGCCGCCGCTGGCCGCTTCCGGTGAGGCGTGACCAATCGACAGGCCCGACGTGCCGCCAGAGAATCGGCCATCGGTGATCAGCGCACAGGCTTTGCCCAGGCCCATGGATTTCAGATAGGTGGTCGGATAGAGCATTTCCTGCATGCCCGGCCCGCCTTTCGGCCCTTCGTAGCGGATCACCACCACGTCACCGGCTACCACTTTGCCGCCGAGGATCGCGTCTACCGCATCTTCCTGGCTCTCGTACACTTTGGCCGGGCCACGGAAGATCAGGCTGTCTTTGTCCACACCAGCGGTTTTAACGATACAACCGTCTTCTGCCAGGTTGCCGTACAGCACCGCCAAGCCACCGTCCTGGCTGTAGGCATGCTCACGCGTGCGGATACAGCCTTCCTGACGATCGGTATCCAGCGAATCCCAGCGGCAATCCTGCGAGAATGCCTGCGTGGTGCGGATACCTGCCGGGCCTGCGGCATACATTTTTTTCACCGCGGCGTCTTTGGTCAGCATCACGTCGTAGGCTTCCAACATCTGTGGCAGCGTCAGCCCCAGCACGTTACCCACCTCGCGGTTCAACAGCCCGGCACGATCCAGCTCACCGAGAATGCCGATCACACCACCGGCACGGTGCACATCTTCCATATGGTATTTCTGCGTGCTCGGTGCCACTTTGCACAGGTGCGGCACTTTGCGCGACAGACGATCGATATCCGCCATGGTGAAGTCGACTTCCCCTTCCTGCGCCGCAGCCAACAGGTGCAATACGGTGTTGGTGGAGCCGCCCATGGCGATATCCAGCGTCATGGCGTTTTCGAACGCTGCCTTGTTGGCGATATTACGCGGCAGTGCGCTTTCGTCATCTTGCTCGTAATAACGTTTGGTCAGCTCGACAATGCGCTTACCGGCGTTGAGGAACAGCTCTTTACGATCGGCATGGGTGGCCAGCAACGAACCGTTCCCCGGCTGCGACAGGCCGAGCGCTTCGGTCAGGCAGTTCATCGAGTTGGCGGTGAACATGCCGGAGCAGGAACCGCAGGTCGGGCAGGCAGAGCGTTCAATCTGCTCACTGTCGGCATCGCTGACGTTCGGGTTGGCACCCTGGATCATGGCATCAATCAGATCCAGCTTGATGATTTTATCCGACAGCTTGGTTTTACCGGCTTCCATCGGGCCGCCGGAAACGAAGATCACCGGAATGTTGAGGCGCATCGCCGCCATCATCATCCCCGGGGTGATTTTATCGCAGTTGGAGATACACACCATCGCATCGGCGCAGTGGGCATTGACCATGTATTCCACCGAGTCGGCGATCAGCTCGCGCGATGGCAGGGAATAAAGCATACCGCCGTGCCCCATGGCGATCCCATCATCCACGGCAATGGTGTTGAACTCTTTCGCCACGCCGCCGGAGGCTTCGATCTGTTCAGCAACCAGCTTGCCCAGATCGCGCAGATGCACATGGCCCGGAACGAACTGGGTAAAGGAGTTGACCACCGCAATAATCGGTTTGCCGAAATCGGCGTCGGTCATCCCGGTCGCGCGCCATAATGCGCGGGCACCCGCCATGTTGCGGCCGTGGGTGGTGGTAGCGGAACGGTACTTAGGCATGCTTATTCACTCCAAATATATTCATTTTACCGGCGGCGAACGGGCCGCCCGTTTACTGATGTCTGTCGTTATTGATTCACGGGATCCAGCCAACCGTACTTATCTGCGGTTTTGCCGGTGAACAGGCCAAAGAATGCCTGCTGGATCTGTTTGGTGATGGGGCCACATTTGCCGATCCCGACCTGAATGCCGTCAACGCTGCGCACCGGGGTGATTTCTGCCGCCGTGCCGGACATAAACACTTCGTCCGCCAGATACAGTGACTCACGGGAAAGCACCTGCTCACGCACTTCAAAGCCCATGTCTTGCGCCAGCTTGATAATCGCATCACGGGTAATGCCCGGCAGTGCAGAAGAGGTGAACGGCGGGGTAAACAGCACGCCATCTTTCACTTCGAACAGGTTCTCACCGGCACCTTCAGAGATGTAGCCGTGAACGTCCAGCGCAATGCCTTCCTGATAGCCGTGGCGGCGCGCTTCGCTGCCCACCAGCAGGGAGGAGAGATAGTTACCCCCCGCTTTCGCAGCGGTGGGAATGGTGTTCGGTGCTGCACGGTGCCAGGAAGAAACCATCGCATCGATACCTTGATCCAGCGCCTCTTCACCCAGATACGCGCCCCAAGGAAACGCAGCGATAATCACGTCAGTCTTATAGCCGGGTGGTGGGTTCACGCCCATCCCGACATCACCGATAAACACCAGCGGGCGGATATATGCACTCACCAGATTATTTTTACGCAGTGTGGCACGGCAGGCTTCCATCAGTTCATCAACGCTTTGCTCCACCGGCATGCGATAGATTTTTGCCGAATCATGCAGGCGCTGCATGTGTTCACGGTGGCGGAATACCACCGGGCCGAGATGGGAATCATAACAGCGTACGCCTTCGAATACCGAAGTACCGTAATGCAGCGCATGTGACATCACGTGTACTTTGGCATCGGCCCAGGGAACCATCTCACCATTGAACCAGATATAATCGGCTTTCTTCGTCATTATTCCATTCCTTGTGGCGCAATCAGGCGCGTATTTGTTGTGATAGTTGTTGCTGAACCTCAACGCTGGACACATCCATCAGCTTACTTAACTGTGATGACAGTAAATCCACAGAGCGCTGGCTGGCAACGGTCAATTCAATATTAATATTGTCAGGGTTGCTCCCCGCCGCCATATTCATGGCGCAAACCTGAAAGCCACGGTGGCGTACCACGCGCAATACGCGCTCCAGCATTTCGGGGCGGAAGCGGGCCTGAATCGAGACTTGATGCTGCATCATGATACTTTCTCCAACATAGTTTCGTTACCTGCGCCCGGCGGCACCAGCGGCCAGACGTTCTCGAGCTCATCAATGGAAACCTGTAGCAGATAAGGCCCTTCGCTGTTAAGCAAGGCATCGAGCGCGTCTGCGACCTGGTCTTTACGGGTAATACGCTGGCCGGGGATGCCGAAGGCGCTGGCCAACATCAGGAAGTCGGGGTTATCGGAGAGGTTGGTTTCGCTGTAACGCCCATCAAAGAACAGTTGCTGCCACTGACGAACCATCCCTAAACGCTGGTTATCCACTAAAACAATCTTCACAGGCAACTGCTTACGTTTGATGGTGCCCAATTCCTGCACGTTCATCATGAAAGAACCGTCACCGGACACGCAGATCACCATACTTTCAGGGTGCGCCATCTGCGCACCTACCGCCGCAGGCACGCCAAAGCCCATCGTCCCCAAGCCGCTGGAGGTGATGAAGTTCTCCGGGCGATCGAAGGTCATGTGCTGCGCGGCCCACATCTGGTGCTGGCCCACGTCGGTGGTCACGATAGTGTTGGCGGGTTTGCGTTCGGATAATTGCTTCAGTAACAGCGGCGCATAAATGGGCTGACCGGGGTGATCGTAGCGCCAGGCATGAATTTCTTTCAGTTCGGCCACCCGTTGCTGCCAGGCGCTGATATTCAGCGGCTGTTGCAATGCTGGCAGCAGGGTTTTCAAATCACCGTGCAGGGCAACATGCACCTGGCGCAGTTTGCTCATTTCTGCCGGATCGATATCCATGTGGATCACTTTGGCATGCGGCGCAAAAGCATTCAGTTTGCCGGTCACACGGTCATCAAAGCGCGCCCCCACGGCGATCAACAGGTCACACTCCTGCACCGCATAATTGGCCGCTTTGGTGCCGTGCATGCCCAGCATGCCGAGATAGTAAGGATGGTCACCATCAGGTGCGCCCAGGCCTTTCAGGGTGGCAACGGCAGGGATCTGGGTCACCGCGATAAATTCACGCAGTGCCGGCACCGCCTGCGCCATGCCGACACCGCCACCGATGTACAACATTGGCCGATGTGCCTGTGCCAGCAACTGCGTGGCCTGAGCCAACTCGGCAGCCGGGTGATCGAGTTCTGCTTCTACCGGTATCAGATGCGGCGGTAAATCCCCTTGCGCCAACTGGATGTCTTTCGGGATATCGATCAGGACCGGGCCGGGGCGACCGCTGGTGGCAATAGCAAAGGCTTCTGCCATGATGCCAGGCAGCGCTTCCAGTGACTCCACCAGGAAACTGTGTTTGGTACAGGCCAGAGACAAGCCCAGAACATCGATCTCCTGAAAAGCATCGGTGCCGATAAGCGCGGAACCAACCTGACCGGTGATGGCCACCACCGGCACCGAATCCAGCAGCGCGTCCGCCAAACCGGTGATCAGGTTGGTGGCGCCGGGGCCAGAGGTGGCGATACATACGCCGACTTTACCGCTGGAACGGGCATAGCCGATAGCGGCTATTGCAGCCCCCTGTTCATGGCGACACAGTAGGTGTTCTACTCCGCCGTCATACAAGGCATCGTAGACCGGCATAATTGCACCGCCCGGATAGCCGAATACGGTATCCACTCCCTGCGCACGCAACGCTTGAACTACCCACTGAGCACCATTCATGGTTATTTCCCCGCCTTACTGCGGGAAAGGCAGGATTTTGTTCCGTTGTTCATTCTCTGCTCCTCATTTAGCTTTTCTCTTGGCATAAAAAAACCCCCGGACCTGACGGTGCGGGGGTTCTCTTGCGATTCCGGCTTGTTTTCTAAGCCTTTATTCGTCCAAGTGCAGCCCCGCACGGTGGGATAATAATCACCACCACGCTAATCACGACTAGGCTAATCACTTGAGTAAAGGCGTTCATAATTGGGTTTGTTCACTGTGCTCACGTCGAACTAATACCTACAGAGTTACCATAGCAGCAGGTGGTATGACAACAATTATTTTGCGTTATTATTCATCACGATCTGGTCATACCTCGAACAAACTACCCATAATTCAAACGGTAACGCCTTCACTCGGTGCTTTGGCGTCCAGCGCAATCGCCTTACCGCGCGTATCCTTGCCAAAGAACACCAGCACCGCGATCACGATCGCCACCGTACCGGCGGTCATCGACATCGCCAGGCCGTAATTGTGCCCATGATGTTCAGCAATAGAAGCCTGTAAGGTGGCGTTAACCGAAGCAATTAGATTACCCAACTGATAGACAAAACCCGGCAGAACCGCACGGGTATTCGCTGGCACCAGTTCATTGAGATAGGTTGGGATCACGCCCCAGGCACCTTGAACCATAAACTGCATCAGGAACGCACCCATCCCCAGCATCAGTGAACCACTGGAGAATGCCCACAGCGGGATCACCGGCAAGGCCAGCAGTGCAGCAATCATAATGGCTCTCTTGCGGCCGATTTTTTCTGACAAAGTACCAAAGAAAATACCGCCGATGATTGACGCAATATTGTAGCTAATGGCGATGATACTGACGGTTTTAGGATCGAAACCGTGCTGAACTTTCAGGAATGCCGGGTACATATCCTGCGTACCGTGAGAGAAGAAATTGAAGGCCGCCATCAGCAATACCAGATAAATACACAGCTTCCAGTGGCTCTTCAGCACCGGCAGTAATGCCGTACTCTCTTTACGTGCACGTGCCGCCAGCCACACCGGGGATTCCTGCACACAATAGTAAATAAACGGCAGCAGCAGGATCGGGGCGGCACCAATCACAAACATTCCACGCCAGCCGACCACTTCGAACAGCAGGCCATATGCCACCGCCGCCAACAGATAACCGAATGGATAACCCGCCTGAAAGATCCCCGACATCAGGCCGCGTGAACGGTCTGGAATGGTTTCCATTGCCAATGATGATGCCACGCCCCAGATGCCGCCCATCGCCACACCGTACAGCACACGCAGCAGCAGGAACACCATCAATGATGGTGCTGCCGCAGACAACAGTTCGAACACCGAGAAAAACACGATGTTGACCATCAGAATCGGTTTACGGCCATATTTTTCTGCCGCACGGCCAAAGATCAGCGCGCCGATCGGACGCACGGCCAAGGTGAGCAGGATCGCCAGCGTCACTTCCTCAATGCCCACCTGGAAGGTTTTGGCGATGTCGCTGAGCAGGAATACCAATACAAAAAAATCGAAAGCATCGAGCGTCCAGCTTGAAAAGCTGGCAATTGCTGCATTGCGTTGCAGCGCGGTCCAACCAAACATAGTGCTATCCCTACCGTAGAGTACGAAGTCAAGTTGAGCGCAGGCCGTAGCGACCGACACGTTGTTAATGAAGTGATTTTTATTTTAAATAATTGTTAATTACACCTAATGACCACTCGGCTGCAACTTACTTAGCTTGCTAATTTATTGCAGCCTTCGCGTAATTGTTAATGAGTATTGCGGAAAAATGCGCACCACATCGCAACACACTGTTAATTAAATGAAAATAATGATTTTTAATTACGAAGCACCGCGCAAGTGAATCATTCCACGCGCGCATCTGTTCTGCAGCTCCCGCATCATGTTGCCTTCAGCAAGGAGAGCAATATGTCACTGGCGCTAATCTATACCCGTGCCACTATCGGCGTTCAGGCACCGTCGGTCACCGTGGAGGTTCACATCAGCAATGGTTTACCTGGCTTGGCATTAGTCGGCCTGCCGGAAACCACGGTGAAAGAAGCGCGCGACCGGGTGCGCAGCGCGCTGATCAACAATGGTTTCACCTTTCCGGCCAAACGGATCACCGTCAACCTGGCACCCGCCGATTTGCCCAAAGAAGGCGGGCGCTACGATTTACCGATCGCATTGGCGATCCTCGCAGCTTCAGAGCAACTTCCCGCCGATCAGCTGACGCGTTATGAATTTCTCGGCGAATTGGCGCTTTCCGGCGCGCTGAGGGCCGTTAACGGCGCCATTCCCGCAGCGATAGCGGCAACAGAGGCGGGCCGAGGATTGATTCTGGCAGCGGCCAACGGTAAAGAGGCGGGACTGTTGCCAGACAACAACACG
Organism: Serratia sp. MMO-28; assembly: GCF_037199905.1. Classification (NCBI taxonomy): domain Bacteria; kingdom Pseudomonadati; phylum Pseudomonadota; class Gammaproteobacteria; order Enterobacterales; family Yersiniaceae; genus Serratia; species Serratia sp. MMO-28. The sequence goes on along the minus strand of NZ_JBBCVB010000016.1, from coordinate 7,589 downwards.
CGGGTGGCAGATCACTTGCTGGAAGTGTGTGCTTTCCTGCAGGGTAAAGGCGAACTGCCAAACGCTATTGCCCCGTCTGCAGCCGAAGTGCCGGCGAACATCGCCGATCTGCAGGAAATTATCGGCCAGGAGCAGGCCAAGCGGGCGCTGGAAATTACCGCAGCCGGGGGCCATAACCTGCTACTGCTCGGGCCACCGGGCACTGGCAAAACCATGTTGGCCAGCCGGCTCACTGGGTTACTCCCGCCGTTGAGCGATCGGGAAGCTCTGGAAAGCGTTGCGGTTGCCAGTTTGCTGCATCACCCCGATGAGACGCTGCCATGGCGACAGCGGCCATTCCGCGCGCCTCACCACAGCGCGTCGATGGCCGCGCTGGTTGGTGGAGGTTCGTTGCCTCGGCCCGGGGAAATTTCCATGGCACATAATGGCGTGCTGTTTCTTGATGAATTGCCGGAATTTGAACGGCGGGTGTTGGATGCCCTGCGTGAACCGCTGGAGTCGGGCGAGATCGTGATTTCACGCGCAGCGGCCAAAGTACGCTTTCCGGCACGGGTGCAGCTCATCGCCGCCATGAACCCCAGCCCAACCGGCCACTACCAGGGCGTGCATAACCGCACGCCGCCGCAGCAGATCCTGCGCTATCTTGGGCGGCTTTCCGGCCCGTTTCTCGATCGTTTTGATTTGTCGATTGAAGTACCGCTGCTACCACCGGGAACACTGGGCAAGCAACGCAGTTATGGTGAAAGCAGCCAGCAAGTGCGTCAACGGGTATTACTGGCGCGCGAACGACAACTGGCGCGGGCAGGCAAGGTAAATGCGTTATTGAATAACCGTGAAGTGGATCGCGATTGCCACCTGCCAGCGGCAGAAGCGGATTTTCTGGAAGCAACGCTGAGTAAGCTGGGGCTGTCGGTGCGAGCCTGGCACCGCATCCTTAAAGTGGCGCGCACCTTGGCAGATTTAGCCGGGGAGCAGGATATTGCCAAACACCATTTGAGCGAAGCCCTCAGCTATCGCAGCATGGATCGGCTGTTACTGCAGTTGCACCGCAGCCTGGAATAAAAAAATGGGGCCAACAGGCCCCAGGGTTATCAGTCGTCGCTGTCGGTGTAATCTTCCACCGTGTCAGCCTGCGGCTTGCCGCCTGACAGCGTATGGAACTTTTTCGGGCGGCGAGTGCGCGCCAGATATTTAGCCCATACTTTTTCTTGCTCAGTCGCGGGTTCACGCTCACCGCGGCACACTGCGACGAACTGTTGTTCTTCTTCAGTGGCTGGTTGGCGCTTGCCTGCATCCAACTCGTTGAACGCATACCCGAAACGCTCTAGCAATTGCGCTTCTTTAATGGTGAAATCGCCGTGACGGGAGAACCCGCGAGGATAGTGTTTATTATCAAAAAAACGATTGGTCGTGATGAAGCTATCCGCCATCTGACACGCTCCTAATTCTCTCATGGCCGTGCTGTTTATGGCGCGGAGTATTAGATAGGCTTGACATTGTGTAAAACAAAACATTTAAATCTTAACGACAAAAAATTTTGGAGACAGGTGTGGATACCGAATTACTGAAAACCTTTTTGGAGGTCAGTAGAACGCGTCACTTTGGCCGGGCAGCGGAATCCCTGTACTTGACGCAGTCTGCGGTGAGTTTCCGCATCCGCCAGCTTGAAAATCAATTAGGTGCAAATTTATTCACCCGCCACCGGAATAATATCCGCCTGACGCCAGCCGGTGAGCGCCTGCTACCCTACGCTGAAAGCCTGATGAACACGTGGCAGTTGGCAAAAAAGGAGGTGGTGCGATCGTTGCAGCATACCGAACTTTCGATCGGCGCAACCGCATCGTTATGGGAGGCTTACCTGACGCCCTGGCTGCAATCTCTTTATCAACAGCGGGAAGCGCTGCAACTGGAGGCCAGGATTGCGTTACGCCACTCTCTGGTGAAACAGTTACATGAACGTCAGCTCGATTTGCTGATTACCACCGAACCGCCAAAGATGGATGAATTGGCGAGCCAGCTGTTGGGTAACTTCTCGCTCAGGCTGTTTTCCTCTGCCTTACGCGACAAGCAGGCACCGATGCCTTATATCAAACTGGAGTGGGGCGCTGACTTTCACCAGCAGGAGAGCCGCATGCTGGACAGCGACAGCATGCCGGTGCTGACCACCACTTCGGCACACTTGACGCGCCAACTGCTGGAAACCACCGGGGGCTGCGCCTTTCTTCCCAGCCAGTGGGAAAAAGAGTATCCGCAGTTGGTTGTGGCCGCCGATACGCCAGCCATCGTCCGCCCGCTGTATGCCGTGTGGCTGCAAAACAGCGATCAGCAGCCGCTCATCCGCCAACTGCTGAAAATACCTTTAAATACCGCAGCCTAAAGCGCTATAACGGCTTCAGCCGTGGTTGACTGGGTTGCGCCCTTCTTGTCAGCCAAAACGCGCTCATCGCCTTCTGGAGGCCGATAAAACAGAACAGCAGGATGCCAATCACGATTTTGGTCCACCAAGAGCTTAACGTGCCATCAAAAGTGATATAGCTCTGGATTAATCCTTGAATCAGCACACCAAACAGGGTCCCCAGTATGGTGCCGACACCGCCAGTCAGCAGCGTTCCGCCGATGACCACTGCCGCAATAGCATCCAGCTCAACGCCGCTGGCCGCCAGTGCGTAACCCGCAGAGGTATACAGCGAAAAGACAATGCCAGACAGCGCGGCCAACGTGCTGGAAAGCATGTAAATCAATATCGTCGTGCGCTGCACCGGCACCCCCATCAATGCCGCAGAAACCGGGTTGCCACCAATGGCATAAACGTTATGGCCAAAACGCGTGCGGTGCGCCAGAACCATCCCGATGGCCACCACCAACAGCATCACTACCGCCAATAAGGTAAGCCGCCCGCCCCCCGGTAATTTCCAGGCATAATTTGCCAGCGTGGCATACAGCGGATGATTGATCGGGATCGACTCTTCCGAAACAATAAAGCTCATACCGCGCACGAAGAACATCCCCGCCAGCGTGATAATAAATGCCGGGAGCTTGAGAACGTCAATGATCCATCCCATCAAAGCGCCAAACGAGGCCCCCATCAGCAACGCAATCACAAAGGCATAACCAGGAGCTATTCCGTAACTGCCTATCAACTTTGCCAGCAGCACGCCGGTAAAAGCGATCACTGAGCCTACCGATAGATCGATCCCACCGGACAGAATCACGAACGTCATGCCCACTGCGACAATGCCGAGAAAAGCGTTGTCGGTCAGCAGATCGCACCAAACGCGCGTTGAGGCAAAACTGGGGAACTGGCTGAGGCAAAAAGCGTAGCCGAGCAGAAAAACCGCGATCGTGATTAATAAAGGCAAATTACGTTTCATCATGGTTTGCGTCTCCGCCACAGCCGGTGTAATGAAACACTCGGGGATTGCACCATCAGCACAGCCAATACCACCATCGCTTTCAACACCAGATTGAACTCTGGCTTGTAGCCGGAAAGCAAAATGCCGGTATTCATTCCCTGGATAATCAGTGCTCCAACCACCGACAGCAGCAGGTTGAAACGCCCACCTAACAGCGATCCTCCGCCAATCACGACCGCCAGAATCGCATCCAACTCCAGCCACAAGCCAGCATTGTTGGCATCAGCACCGCGAATATCCGCCGTGACGATGATCCCAGCAACCGCAGCGCACAGGCCGCAGATGACATACACCGCCATAATCACCCATCGCGTGCTGACCCCCGCATTGCGCGCCGAACGTAAATTGATACCTACGGCCTCAATGAACAGCCCCAATGCCGTTTTACGCGTCAACAGCCAAATCAGCAGCAGCATTGCCGCAGCAATAATGACCGGCATCGGTAGATACATCAGCGTACCACTGCCCAACTGTGCCAAGCCTTCACTCTCGAAGGTAACAATCTGCCCCTCGGTGATCAGTTGGGCGATGCCACGCCCGGCCACCATCAGCATTAATGTGGCGACGATCGGCTGTATCTGTAACACCGCGACCAGAAAACCGTTCCACAAGCCACACAGAGCCCCTACGGCTAGCGCCGCCCCCAATACATAAATCAACGGGTATCCCGCACTGGTCATCGTTGCCGCAGTCGCACCCGCAATCGCCATGACTGCACCAACAGACAAATCAATGCCGCCGGTGGCAATCACCAGCGTCATTCCTAGCACCAATAATGCAACGGGAGCACCTCGGTTAAAAATATCAATGACGCTGCCGAACAGGCGTCCATCTTGAATATGAATGGAGAAAAAATTTGGGGCGACCAGGCTATCAATGATCAAAATAGCCGCCAGCGCCCCCAACTGCGTTGTGCCAGCAGGCATAGCCCACCTGATTTTGCGTGGCTCACCGGTCATGGGAAAACTCCTGTGGTTCATCCTGCCCCCTGTTGCACAGCAATGGCCTGCATAATAGCGGGAACCGTGATCGCATCGTGATCGAGCTGCGCCACGTGCTTCCTGTCGCGCAGCACGACAACGCGATCGGCGTACCCTGCCAGTTCCTCCAGTTCTGAGGAGATCACCAGCAGTGCCAGCCCTTCATCACACAACCGCTCGATCAGGCGAATAATTTCCGCATGTGCCCCTACATCAATACCACGCGTCAGTTCGTCCAAAATCAGGAAACGAGGGTTGGTCGCCAGCCAGCGTGAAAGCAACACCTTCTGTTGGTTACCACCGGAAAGATACTGAATCTGCTGCTCCGGCCCCGGCGTGCGGATACCCAGCAGTTGGATAAAACTTTCGGCAATTCGGGTTTGCTCACGCAGGGGTAAAGGCTTCAGCCAGCCACGCTGCGCTTGCAGGGCCAGAATGATGTTTTCCCTTACCGTTGCCGCACCAACAATCCCGTCGGTTTTACGATCCTCTGGGCAATAGCCAAATCCCAGGCTGGCGGCTTGACGCGGCGTGCGGATCGCAACCTTTTTACCGTCAACGGTTGCCTGTCCGCTGTCCGTTGCCTTGATACCAAATATCAACTGCGCAGTTTCAGTACGTCCTGAACCCAATAAACCCGCCAGGCCGACAATTTCCCCGGGGCGCAGCGCCAGATCGAAGGGTTCAACCATGCCACGCCGACCATAGCCGTTAAACGCCACCAACGGCGCTGCCTGTGCGGCCTCATGGGGTGCGCGTTTCAGCAATGTTTCATCAAAGCTGTGCCCAAGCATCATCTGTACCAGCTCAAGCCGGGGCAATTCAGCGGTAATGCGGGTTCCCACCAGTTTGCCATTACGCAACACGGTGATACGATCGCTGATGCGGTATACCTGTTCGAGGAAATGAGTGACAAAAATCATCCCCATTCCTTGCGATCGAAGCTGGCTCAGGATGTCCAGCAGCATGGTCACTTCTTTAGCATCCAGGCTGGCGGTAGGTTCATCCAGAATTAACACTTTGGCGGAAAGATCGACGGCCCTGGCAATGGCAACAATTTGCTGAATCGCGATCGAATAGTTACCCAACGGCTGGCTGACATCCAAATCCAGGCCATAGCCCTTGAGTAATGTTCGAGCATTACGCAGCATGGTTTTTTGAGCAATCAAACCGAAACGTGTCGGCTCACGGCCAATAAACAGGTTAGCCGCTACCGAAATGTTCGGTAGCAGGTTAACCTCCTGATAAACCGTACCGATACCCAGCGCCTGCGCCTGAGCGGTACTTTGTGGCGCAATCGCCTTACCTTCTAAACGAACCTCTCCTGCGGAACGCGAGTAAACCCCGGTTAATGCTTTGATTAGCGTCGACTTCCCTGCACCATTTTCACCCAGAAGCGCCATAACCTCGCCGCGCTGTAACGTAAAATCAACCTGTTCCAGCGCTTTTACGCCTGGAAACTCAACGGATAACCCGCTTATTACCAATAGCGTTGCCTCAGGTGTGGCCATCATCTGTTCCGCCTGTTACCCATTAATAACCCATGCTTTTCTTCATTTCGAATTCCTGCTTGGCGGTGTCCGGCTGTAGCAGTTTTGATTCGGTTTGGATGAATTTAGCCGGTTGGGTGCCGTCTTTTTTCATCGCCAAGAGAGCATCAAATGCCGGGCCTGCCATATTAGGCGTCAGTTCAACCGTAGCATTGGCCTCACCGTTCATCATGGCCTTGAAGATATCCGGTACACCGTCGATGGAAACAACCTTGATTTGCGAGCCGGGCTTGAGGCCAGCTTCTTTAATAGCTTGAATGGCACCGATCGCCATATCGTCATTATGGGCATAAACGGCGCAGATATTTTTGCCGTTCTGTTCCGCTTTGATAAAGCTTTCCATCACTTCTTTACCTTTGCTGCGGGTAAAATCACCGGATTGTGAACGGATGATTTTAACGTTATCGGCAGAGACAATGCCGTCAGCGAAGCCTTTCTTGCGATTGATCGCCACGCTGGAGCCGACCGTCCCCTGCAATTCCACTACGTTACAAGGTTTGCCAGCCACCTCTTTTACCAACCATTCCCCAGCCACCTTCCCCTCATGCACACTGTCTGAAGCCACAGCGGCGGTATACAGCGACGGATCGTTCACTTCAATCATGCGATCCAGCAAGAAGACCGGGATTTTGGCTTCTTTCGCTTCCTGCAACACTGGGGTCCAACCGGTGGCAACCACTGGTGCAATGAAAATGGCATCAACACCTTGTGCAATAAATGATCTGACCGCTTTGATCTGGTTTTCCTGTTTCTGTTGCGCATCGGCAATCTTCAGCGTAATACCACGTTTCTCCGCTTCCTGTTTCGACACTTTGGTTTCTGCCGAACGCCACCCCGATTCAGAACCGATCTGAGAAAAGCCGACAACCAATGGTGCAGCCTGAGCCGCACCCATCAACACACCGCTTACGGCGGCCGCTAACAGTAAACGCTTATACATGTTCTTCTCCTTGCTCTGCTCAGAGCGCAACGAACTCAGGCAGAGATGGCTGTTGGTGTATTCGCTTTGGTGAGATGTGCCCAAAAGAACGTGAGGGCTAATAAGATGTAGCTGAAATGCAGATTGGAATGATGAGCGCTATCACACCCTAGTATTACAACCAATTTGTACATAGATTCAGCTAAAAATGTCTAAAATGGGAACGATTTCGGCAGGAGTTTTAGGCAAGAACCTTATGGGGATGAAAGCATGGAAGGAAATTTTGAAGCAAAAAAAACCCTTTGCTTTCGCAAAGGGTTCTAATATGGCAGGGGCGGAGAGACTCGAACTCGCGACACCCGGTTTTGGAGACCGGTGCTCTACCAACTGAGCTACGCCCCTAAATCGTGCTTAACATTATGCCTGCTAATGTTAGCAGGCATAATCAAAATAAGTGGCGGAACGGACGGGGCTCGAACCCGCGACCCCCTGCGTGACAGGCAGGTATTCTAACCAACTGAACTACCGCTCCACCGATTCTTTCATGCAGTACCTTGCGGTACCGGCAAAATCACCTTTGCAATTTTGCTATTACCCGATGTCACTCCGGTAACCTTTGTTTGATGCCTGGCAGTGTCCTACTCTCGCATGGGGAGACCCCACACTACCATCGGCGCTACGGCGTTTCACTTCTGAGTTCGGCATGGGGTCAGGTGGGACCACCGCG